>JBNKVA010000048.1:0-16527 GCA_050298955.1 Pontiella sp. | reverse complement strand
GGGACAAAGCTATGACCAGGACAAGCGCATGATTGAGGATGCCGGCTTCGAGATTGAAATGGCCGAACTGGAGCCCGCCATCCGGTAGGGACGATGCGACGAACTGTCCGCGGCGGTTTCATCGAAACCGCCCTGCCCATTGAGCATGAATTTTTGGGAAACAATTTATAAACCTATCATCGCGCGGGCGCCGATGGAGGATGTGACCGATACCGTGCTGCGCGAGCTGTTGCTGGATGTTGCCGACCCGGGCTGTCTGCATGTCGTCATGACCGAATTTGTCTCCACCGACGGCCTCCTCCACAAAAAAGGCCGCAAACGGGTCATTCACCGGTTACAGGTCACCGATGCTGAGCGGCAGCTGCTGAAGCAAAAGAATGTCAGAATCGTTGCCCAGATCTGGGGAAATACGCCGGAAAACTATCAGAAGGTGATTCAGGAAATTTCCGAAGATATGGAATTCGACGGAATCGACATCAACATGGGCTGCCCGGTTCCCAAAGTGGTCCGGCGCGGGTGTTGTTCGGGCTTGATCGGCAACCCCGCCCTCGCCAGGGAGATTATCCTCGCAGCCAAGGAAGCGTCCAGCCTTCCGGTTTCCGTCAAGACGCGCATCGGGCTGAAAAGTATCGCGACTGAAGAGTGGATCGGTCATCTTCTCGAAACCCGACCGGCGGCGCTGACCATTCATGGCCGGACGCAGAAACAGATGTCGGACGGGAATGCTGACTGGGGCGAAATCGCCAAGGCCGCGCGCTTGCGCGATCAGCTGAACCTGGACCTTCCGGTCATCGGCAACGGCGACGTCCTCTCGCTCGATCAAGCCTATTCCAGATGCACTGAGTTCGGACTGGACGGGGCCATGATCGGACGAGGCATCTTCGAGAACCCATGGCTCTTTCAGCGCGAGCAGCATGAGCGGACAAAAGCGGAAAAGCTGGATATGCTATGGAAGCATACCGAAATATTTGAGCGCACCTGGGGCGACACGAAGAATTTCCACATTCTGCGCCGCTACTATTCGATCTATTCAAAGGGCTTTCATGGTGCTGCAGAGCTGCGGGCCCGTCTCATGCAGACCGAAAGCATCGCGGACGTGAAGGCGGTGCTTGAGGAGCAGTGCGCTATGGACATGGCCTAGCCCCTGGGGTGACGGGTTATCGCTCGCGCGCCGCTTGCGCCGGCACACTTACTGAATCATGGATTCCACGGAAAATCATCCGCTGAAAGTGATTCGGGATGATGGAATGTGCGCATCATCTCTTCGCCGGACTCAAGCGTCATGAAGATGCGGGCCCGGATACCGAACACCCGTCCTTTACCCCCAACCCGGTGATCCCCGCCCTCTATCGGCAATGGATTCAGATCGTCTTCATAGATTTCAACGGATTCCGTGGTCACGGAAATCCTTCCATTCCCGGGAACGGGCGGAAGATCACTCGTTCCCTCGAAAACCAGCTGCTCCGGAACCGGCTTAAGCCCCGGATGCTCTTGATCCTTTGTCATCCGTGATTGCTCATAGTAGATATGGTATTCCATTCGAAGGTGATCGAGCGGCAACTTATTTTTGTTCTGAAATTCAAAACCGAACGCGATCTTTTCCCACTTTACAGTTCGAAACAGAAAATCTTCAATCGAGTCGCCTCCGGTGTAGTGTAGCTTTCGTCGTTTCTCTTCTTTGAGGGAGTCAACCAGGGTTTTGGTACACTCGACCACAAACTTCTCTTCATCCATGAAGTTCTGAATCCGGCGCCACGTTCGAATGTATTCCTGATCTTCGGCGGAGAGCCGGGCGACTGAAATCCTGCCCTTCCGGCCGTTTTCCATCTGCACGAGCAACGTCTGTTTCCTGACATCATAATCCAGGATTTTCGCGGTGATGGCCCGGCCCTGCACATCCGTGAAGATGCGGTATCCTTCCTCTGCCCATACAACTGCAGCGCAGGCCGTTAATAGCATAAGAATGATCGTTCTTTTCACCGGCTCACTCCCCCATCATGTCCCGCTCACCAAGGATATATGGATTTTAAGGACTCCACCACTCACATCAAGAAAATTGGAGAAGGTTTCAACATGCCCTTGATTCACTTATCCGCTAGGGTGTTTTCATGAAAGAAGCATTCGGACTCTATTTGATTTCGACCCATCCCGTGGCCGGCTATGAGGCTGTTGCACAAGCCGCGGTTGAATGCGGCGTCCGCTATCTGCAGCTCCGCATGAAAGACGCCCCGCGCGAGCTGATTCTCGAAACCGCCCGTCTCTATCGGGATATCACTCGCGGGACCTCGACTCGATTTATCGTGAACGACGACCTGTCCATCGCCATTGAGACCGATGCCGACGGCATTCATCTGGGCCAGACAGACCTGCCCCTCGCCGAAGCCCGGCGGCAATGGAATGCTCCCGGAAAAATATTCGGCATCTCCACCCACAGCATGGATCAGGCAAGAGCAGCGGAAGCAGCGGGGCCCGACTACATCGGCATCGGCCCGGTCTTCCCGACCCAAACCAAGCTGGATGCCGATCCGGTTGTAGGGCCGGAAGAAACAGGCCGCATTGCAGAGACGGTTTCGCTGAGCGCCGTGGCGATCGGAGGGATTACACCCGGAAACCTTTCCGCTCTTCTGGCAGCCGGAGTGGAAAACTTTTGCGTTGTGAGTGCAGTCAACACATCGCCGGATCCGGCAGGTTCAATTCGCGATCTGCAAAAGATTTGGCAAAACCATCATTTTTGATCTTGAGCCCACTTGTCCTGCCCACTAGATTCAGCCGCGTTTTTCCAGGGCGAGTGGTGAAATTGGTATACACGCGAGATTTAGGTTCTCGTGCCACTGGCGTGCGGGTTCGAGTCCCGCCTCGCCCACCAACAGTTTAAATCAACATGGCGTTTCAACCATCCAGAGGAACCGTGCCGCACTTCACCATGCGGCCGCACCCGGTGCTGACAGGGGCAATCGTGATGACCCTGATCGTGGGGCTGTTGCTGGCGCTCTCCTTTTTCTCCCAGGAAGAGGGAACGGGACACTATAAACAACGGGGCATTCTTGTCTTGATTTTCACCGGGATCATCACGTTTTTCCTGCTGATTCTGGCCACCTCAAAATTGTGGTTCCCTCATCTTTGGAAGAAGAATTCCTCGCACGATCGTCACAAACAGCACAGCAGGTACCATCCCGCCGTACGCGACCGGGAATACCGCAAGAAGCGCTGACTTTCCTCGTATTCGCTCTTGAGCCCGCCGGTTCAAGAGCGGACAGTACAGCCATGAAAATCGTTTGTGCCGAAACCGTACTGCTGGGCCGCGAGGCTTTTTCATCTGCCGGAGACACGGAGGTGCTACCCGACCGTGAAATCACCCAGAAACATCTTACCGATGCCGATGCGCTGATTGTCCGCTCCAAAACCGCGATCACACCCGATCTGCTTCACGGAACAGCCGTTAAGTTTGTCGGCACGGCGACCGCGGGTACCGACCATATTGATGCCGAGCACCTTCGGGCGCAGGGCATTTACTGGTGTGCTGCACCGGGATGCAATGCCAACAGTGTATCCGAATACCTCGTGGCCGCCCTCCTCGTGCTCCGCCGGCGGCACGGGTTCAACCTCGAAGGCAAAACCATAGGGGTTATCGGCTGTGGCAACGTAGGCAGCCGTGTGGTGAAAAAGTGCGAGGCGCTGGGCATGCGCGTGCTGCGGAACGATCCCCCGCTCGCCGCCGTCGCCGCCGACCCCGACTTCAGTCCGCTGGAATATGTCCTGGCGGAATCCGACATCGTCACCCTCCACGTACCGCTCGTAAAATCAAAACCCTGGCCGACGGAGAGGCTCGCCGATTACCTATTCTTCGAGCAGCTCAAGCCCGGTGCCATCTTCATCAATGCCGCCCGCGGAAGCGTCTGCGATTATGACGCCCTCCTTGCGGCCCGTCAGAGCGGAGCCGTATCGCGCTCGGTCGTTGATGTCTGGAGCCCGGAACCCGCCTTCCGAACCGATGTGCTCAAACTGGCTGATCTCGCCTCGCCCCACATCGCCGGCCATTCCTATGAGGGGAAGCTGAACGGCACCATCGCCTGCTACAACGAGCTCTGCAACTTTTTTGAAATCCCGAAACAGTGGGATATCGCCGCATCGCTGCCCGCCCCGCAGGTGCCTAAAATTGACGTCGACTGTATCGGCCGGGACGATGAGGAGGTGCTGCTCGAAATCATCGAACAGGTTTACGACATCGAAACCGACGACCGGCTCATCCGGGAAGCCGCTACTGAGCATGATCTCGAACGGGCCCGTAGTTTCGATGCCCTGCGTAAAGACTACCGTGTGCGCCGTGAATTCATGAACACCACGGTGCATGCAAAAAACGCCTCCCAGCAGCTACGGCAGAAAATCCGGGACCTGGGCTTCAGCCTATGCAGCACCGATATCAGCACTGCCGACTGCGACAGGATCTAACGGGAATACTGTGCTCCCCCGATTGAACAGTGCCAGGCAGATGACCCGCTTCCTCCTGATTCAGGAACTCGTTTTTTCCCCACGAAAAAAGCAGCCAATCGGAATGAACCCAGTGCCTTCTTATGGCTAATCCGCATGCAGCTGAAGGATTCTTAAGGATTGAACTCCTTGACGAACGGGCTCTTTTGGTGTCTTCTAGCCCAGTTTACGCAGGTAAGTTTCATTAAACCATTTAGACAAGTCCAACAACTCAACTCGGGCCCGATCCGAAAACTCAAAAGAAGGCTTATCTCATGAAGTGTAAATACATTCTCTACGTGCTCGCAGGAATTGTTTCGTGTGCATCAGCGGGGCCGGTCATCAACGAATTCATGGCGTCCAACGACTCCATTTACCCCGACAACTGCGATTTTGACGACTATTCCGACTGGATCGAGCTGTATAATCCCGATAGTACCAATATTCCGTTGACCGATTATTACCTCACCGACGACCTCTCGCTACCGCTCAAATGGAAGATTCCCGATGGCGCATCGATTCCTGCACACGGCTATTTCATGGTGCGGGCCGACGGATTCAACGCCGGCTCCGGCGAAACCCATGGACGCGACTACTGGCCGCTCAACAGCACCTTCGTCACCAAACGGTACCACTCTTCGTTCAAACTCAGTGCGGGTGGCGAATCCATCGGGATTTACCATCTCACCTCCCCTGCGACGGACACGACGCTGATTCCGCCAGGGTCCATCTGGAAATACCGCGACACGGGAGGTGATCCCGGTGCGGACTGGATGAATCTGATGTTCGATGATTCAACCTGGGCTTCCGGGGCGGCCAAGCTCGGCTATGGTGATGGAGATGAAACGACCGTAATCGATTATGGCTCGGATCCAAACAACAAATACCCGACCACCCATTTCCGCTACCATTTCAATGTCACCGATCCTTCGCTGATTGCAGACGTCCACCTGAACCTGATGATCGATGACGGCGCCATTGCTTATTTGAACGGAACCGAAATTGCCCGTATTCGTGTGGCGGATGGGATCACCTACGCAGACTACTCGGGGGGTGGGTTTGGTCCTGACAATCCGAGTGCGTTTGAAGTCGTTGATTATTCCACGATGCAGTTCCGGGCAGGAGACAACGTGCTGGCCGTGGAAGTACATCAGCACGATGGCATCAGCAGCGATATGGCATTCGATGCGCAGTTGATCGTGTCGGAAATCAATCCCACCGATGTCGTTCAGGTTGATGCGATCTCGAATTTTCCTGCGCAGGTCACGGACATTTCTTACGGGCGCGATCCATCGTCCACAAACGGCTGGTCCTTCTTTGCAGAACCCACGCCGGAGGAAGCCAACGCAACCGAGGCGCTCGTGGAATTTGTTACTGCAAGCGCTGTAACAGCGTCGCTCAATAGCGGCTTCTACACGGGGGGCCAGTCCGTCACACTTACCAGCAGTGAACCGGTCGAGACCATCCGCTACACGCTCGATGGTTCCGTTCCTGATTCCGCATCGCCACTTTATTCCAGCGCGCTGTCCGTCACCAACACGACCATTCTGCGTGCGCGGGCGTTTGCGGCCGGAAAGATTCCAGGAGCACTCACAACCCGGTCCTACTTCATCGATGAAGATACGACGCTGCCGGTCTTCTCATTCGTCGCCGATCCAGCCACCCTGTTTGACAACACGATCGGGATTGCTGTAAACAATACGGCCTATCCCTTTAAGGGGCGCGAGGTGCCGATCCGGCTGGAAATGTTCGAGGCCGATAAAAGCCTGGCTTTTGCCGTCAACGCCGGCGCGCGCATTGCCGGCGAGAATATCTGGGATAAAAATCAAAAGCCGTTCAACATCTACATGCGCTCCAAATATGGCGACGACCTGATCAACTACCAGATGTTTCCGGGCGAGCCGGTAGGCACCTTTGGTGAGTTCAATCTGCGCAACGGCGGCGATGGCTGGGAGGAAACCATGTTGCGCGACGCCATGATGCCCTACATGCTCGAAGGACAGATGAATGCCGAATTCTACACCTACCGTCCGAGCATCATGTTCCTCAACGGCCAGTTCTGGGGCATCTACAACATCCGAAAACGGTTTGATGAAACCTTTTTTGCAAACGAACACCAGCTCGCGGATGACGAGTATGACTATGCGGGATATATCAACGATTTTGTGAATGATATCGCCTATAATGCGGATACACCATTGACCGCTGAGGCCGGAACCACAGAAGCGTACGCGTCGCTGATCTCATTCTGCACGACCAATGACCCGGCGGATCCAGCCATCTACAGCCAGATCGAAGACATGGTGGATATCGACTCCTTTGCCGATTGGGCCATTGCTACCGACTTTGCCATCAACACCAGCTGGCCGCATAACCGGGAATTCTGGCGGGCTCATGCGACCGGGTCGAAATGGCGGTGGATCATCAACGATTTTGACCGCGGCTTCGACGTCGACTATCTAAACAGTTCCGCATCCAAATCCCTGATCGACAACTTCCAAGCCGATGACAATCTCTTCAAGCGGCTCGAGAACAACACCAATTTCGTGAACCGGCTCGCACAGCGCTACGCGGCGCATATCGGCAGCACGTTCCAGCCGCAACGGATCAGCGAACGGTTGGATATCCTGACCGCGGAACAGGATGGAGAGGTCGCCCGGCACCAGGCGCGCTGGCCGGAGTCTATGATCACCCGCAACGCGGAGATTGCCGAGATCAAGAACTATTTCACGGTCCGCCCGCCCATCGCGCTCCAGCGGCTGGAAGTCTACCTGGGAATCAGCGACGCCCTGTCGCCGCTCACATTTGCGGCATCCCCCGCCGATGGCGGAACGATCCGTATAGCAGGCGTGCCCATGCTGCCCGACTACAACAGCACGGTCGATCTCTACCAGAACAGGCCGGTCGAGCTGACGGCGGAACCCGCGCCGGGCTATTCTTTCGTGCAGTGGAGCAACGGCAACACCAACAGCACGATCGAAATCACGCTGACCGGGGCTCAGACGCTGACGGCGGTCTTCCAGTCGGGCGCTGAAACCATCATACCGTCTTCCATTATATCCGACCTGACCCTTCCTGCGGCCGGATCGCCATACTCGGTAACCAACGATCTCGTGGTGCAGCCCGGCGCTACGCTTACGCTGGATGCAGGCGTGAAACTGCTGATGCCTGCCGGCAAGAGCATCCTGGTGCTGGGAACGCTGAATGCCAACGGCACCGAAAGCAAGCCGATCGAAATCAGGTCGCGCACCGGCGCACCATGGGCCAACATGGGCTTTGACAGTGCGACGGGCAACCTGACTCATACGATCATTCGCGATACGCGACCCAACCCCCAGTATCCAACCAACTTCATGGCGGCGGTCTCGGGATGGAACTCGGTCATCACGATGGACCATGTCGACATCGAAGCCGTGCTCCCCATCTTTTCCCGTTTGGGCTCCACTACACTGCGCGACAGCCAAATCCATATTCTCTTTACCGGCGACGGCATCAACGTGAAGTCCGGTGCTGGACTGGTAGAAGGCTGCACCTTTACGGGCAACAATGCCCCGGACACCGACGCAATCGATTTTGACAATGTTGCAGGCGGACAAATTGTCGGCAACCGGATCTATGCGTTCCACGGCCCCAACAGCGACGCCATCGATGTCGGCGAAGGGTGTCAGAATCTCATGGTGGTCAGCAACCGCATCTTCAACATCACCGACAAGGGTGTTTCGGTGGGGCAGGCGTCCGTTGCATATATCGAACGGAACCTTATGGTCGATTGCGATATGGGCGTGGGCATCAAGGATACGGGCTCGACCGCCTATATCGACCAGAACACCTTTGCCCAGAACCGGCTCGGCGTTGCATCCTATGAAAAGAACGTCGGCGCCGGCGGCGGCATTGCCTACATCAGCAACTGCATCTTTTCGCGCTCCAAGAAAGCCCCTGTCTTTGTGGATGCGTTTTCAACCCTGACGGTGGATTATTCGCTTTCCGATACGCTGGCCCTGGCCGGGACAGGCAACCTACTCGACGACCCGCTCTTTACCGACGAGGGCTCGTACGACTTTTCGCTCACACCCGGGTCGCCCGCCATCGATGCCGGCGATCCCTCCCATGCATTGGACGCCGACACAACCCGGGCCGACATGGGCGCGCACTATACGTTCGACCCCGAGGATTATCCCTACTTCATACCCAATCTCGTGGTCGTCAACGAAGTTCTGGCGCACTCGCACGACATTGCTCCGGACTGGATTGAGCTCTATAACTCCAGCTCCAAGCCGGTCGATCTCGGGGGGTGGTATCTCAGCGACGATCCGGACACGCCGCTGAAATACCGCATTGCCGACGGCACCATGCTGCCTGCCAATGGATACGTCGTGTTTCACGAAGACCTCAACTTCGGTGCATCCAGCCCTGATCCCGGTGCGCTGATTCCTTTTGCGCTCAGTGAAAACGGCGATACCGTGAATATTTTCGGTCCCGGTAATGCGTTGCGCCCGGACTACACCGAAAAAGAAAACTTCGGGGCTTCCCTGCGCGGCGTGACCCGCGGTCGCTACTACAAGGCCAGTTCCCGCACCTTCAACTTTGTCTCGATGGAAACGGCCACCCCCGGAGCTGCCAACAGCGATCCGCTCGTTGGGCCGGTCGTGATCAGCGAAATCATGTACCATCCCCCCGTCTCCGAAGCTG
The DNA here is from genome assembly GCA_050298955.1 of Pontiella sp. GTDB lineage: Bacteria > Verrucomicrobiota > Kiritimatiellia > Kiritimatiellales > Pontiellaceae > Pontiella. The sequence goes on along the minus strand of JBNKVA010000048.1, from coordinate 7,371 downwards.
AATACATTGAGCTGACCAACATAGATACCAACCAGGTAACGCTCTACGATGCGGATATCGACGAGCCGTGGCGCATGACCAAGGGATTAAATCACGTATTCTCGTCCACCACGCCGGTGGTCATGCAACCCGGTGAAAAGATCATGTTGGTCCGGAATTTCACGGCCTTCATGGGCGAATACGACGGCAACATGCCGGCGGGAACGCAGGTCTTCCAATGGGATTCCGGTGCTCTCGACAACGGCGGCGAAACCCTGGAAATCTCCCTGCCCGGCGACACGAATACAGTTGGAGAGCTCCAGTTCATTCGTGTCGACCGCGTCGACTTTTCCGATAATGCTCCGTGGCCTACCGGGCCGGACGGCGGCGGCTCGTCCCTTGCCCGAATCAACGAACGCACCTACGGGAACGACTTCGCTAACTGGCGCGAGGCGTCCGCTACGCCGGGACAAACCGGTTTCCAGGAGTGGCTGGCGATGCAAAGTCTGCCCATTGGGCAGAATGGCCCCAACGACGATCCGGATGGTGACGGCATTCTGACCGCAATAGAGTACGCCACAGGAACCGACCCGATGGTATTTTCTACGATGGCTGGAGAGTATACCGTATTCTCGACGCCCGCCACGGTATCCTTCCTGCTGCCGGTAGCCCGGCCCGACCTCGGATACTTCATCCAGAAGACGACCAGCCTGACCGAACCGAACTGGACCGATATGCTGGGAACAGTATCCGCTGATGGAGGACAGATAGAAATCGATGCCGTTGATCCTTCGGTTGGAGAACACGGTTACTACCGTCTGAAGTTCATCCTCTATAATCAGTTCTGATACATTCAATCACAACCCTTCATCCCCCCCCGTAGGAATTTCTCTCCATTCAGATGGATTCAAACGTATGGGGATGGGGCTTGTAGAAGATGCACTCCGTCACGAATTTCACACCGGTTGCTTCGGCATCAACCCTTAACGCAGAAGATCCTGCAGATACTGCCCCGTGTAGGAGCCGCTGCACTTCACCACCTTTTCCGGAGAACCGGCGGTGACAATCGTTCCACCGTTAACCCCCCCGCCGGGACCAAGGTCTATGATATGGTCGGCACGCTTGATCATGTCGAGGTTGTGCTCGATTACGATCACCGTGTTGCCTTCGTCGCGCAAGCGTTCGAGGACTTCCAGCAGTTTATGCACATCGGCAAAGTGCAGGCCGGTGGTGGGCTCATCCAGGATGTAGACGGTTTGTCCGGTGGAGCGCTTGCTGAGCTCGGATGAGAGTTTTACGCGCTGGGCCTCGCCGCCGGAGAGTGTTGTCGCCGGCTGGCCGAGCTTGAGGTAGCCGAGGCCGACATCGCACAGGGTCTGCATCTTACGTTTAATTTTCGGCACCGCCTCGAAGAACTCGAAAGCCTCGTTGATGGTCATGTCGAGCACATCGGCAATGTTCTTACCCTTGTAATGCACTTCCAGGGTTTCGCGGTTATAGCGTTTTTCATTACACTGTTCGCATGGCACATAGACATCCGGGAGGAAATGCATCTCAATCTTGAGAATACCGTCGCCCTTGCACCGCTCGCAGCGCCCTCCCTTGACATTGAAACTGTAGCGTCCCGGTTTGTAGCCTCGCACCTTCGATGCCGGCAGCGTGGCAAACAGATTGCGGATATCGGTAAATGCGCCCGTATAGGTGGCCGGATTCGAGCGCGGTGTCCGCCCAATCGGCGACTGGTCGATCACGATCATTTTGTCGACAAACTCCAACCCGTTCACCGAGCGGAACTTGCCCGGCGTATCCTTTGAGCCGTTAAAGTGTCGCGCCAGCGCACGCTTGAGCGTGTAGTCGACCAGTGTACTCTTTCCGCTGCCGGAAACGCCCGTCACGCAGGTAAAGAGGCCCAGCGGGAACTTTGCGTTTACCTTTTTCAGGTTGTTGGCTTCCGCCCCCTTCAGCTCGATCCAGCCCTTGTAGGGCCTGGTGCGCTTTTCGGGCACTTCGACCATTTTCTCGCCGCGCAGGTAATGCGCCGTCAACGTATCGGCCTTCATCAGCTTATCAACTGTTCCGGAAAAAACGACCTCCCCGCCATGCCTGCCGGCGGCGGGGCCGAGATCGACTACGTAGTCGGCGGTGCGGATCGTCTGCTCGTCATGCTCGACCACGATCACGGTGTTTCCCAGGTCGCGCAAGCCCTGCAGCGTATGGATCAGCCGGTCATTGTCCCGCTGGTGTAAACCGATGCTCGGTTCATCGAGCACGTAAACCACACCAACGAGCCCGGCTCCAATCTGCGTGGCCAGCCGGATACGCTGGGCTTCGCCGCCGGAAAGCGTTCCGCTTTCGCGGTCAAGCGTCAGATAGTCCAGCCCCACATCCACCATGAAACCAAGCCGGGACCGGATCTCCTTCAGGATTTCCCTGGTGATCAACTGCTCCTGCTTCGTCAGTTTCAACGAATCGAAAAAACGCTGCGAATCAATCACGGAGTCGGAGATCATTTCCCGAATATTACGGCCGTCCACCGTGCATGCGAGCACAGCCGGCTGCAGCCGCGCGCCGTTGCACACGGGGCAGATGCGGCGGTTCATATAACCGCGCAGCCAATGGCTCATCGCTTCGCTCTCATTGCTCTCCACCCGCTCCATGAGCATGTTGAAGACCCCGCGAAACGGCTTGGAAATCAAGCGGCGGCGCATGTAGTACTCGATCGGCACATCGCCCGTTCCGTAAAAGATCTGTTCCTGCACCTTGTGCGGCAGCTCATCGAACGGCGTGCGCGGATCATACCCGTTCAACTCGGCAACCGCCTGCAGCAGCTTTTTATGATAAATGATCATGCGCCGGCCGCCGTAGCGCCAGGGATGCACGCACGATTCGACCGGGATCGATTTGTCCGGCACAACCAGATCTTCATCGAACACCATTTGCGTCCCCAGCCCATGGCAGGCCGGACAGGCCCCGTACGGACTGTTAAAGGAAAAATGGCGGGCTTCCAGTTTGTCGAAGCTGATCCCGCAGTCGACGCAGGCATAATGCTCGGAAAAGATGCGTTCCTCCCAGCCATCGCCGCGCTCGATGAGCGCGGTGACCAGGCCCTCGCCCTGCCCCAGCGCCACCTCGACCGAGTCGGTCATGCGGCTGCGGATATCGTCGGAGATGGCCAGCCGGTCCACGACCGCTTCGATCGTATGCTTGTAGGTTTTGGCCAGCTTGGGAACGTTTTCGATTTCATAGATTTCGCCGTCCACGCGCGCGCGCACGAAGCCCTGCTTGCGGATCTGTTCAAACACCTCTGCGTGCTCACCCTTGCGGCCGCGCACCAGCGGCGCCAGCAGCATCAGTTTCGTGCGCGCCGGCAGTTTCATCAGCTGTTCAACCATCTCCTCCGCACTCTGACTGGATACCGGCTTGCCGCAGCTGTAGCAGTGCGCCTTGCCAATGCTGGCAAAGAGCAGGCGAAGGTAATCGTAGATTTCGGTGGTGGTCGCGACGATGGAGCGCGGATTGGCCCCGGCCGTGCGCTGCTCGATCGATACCGCCGGCGATAGCCCTTCGATATAATCCACATCCGGCTTCTGCATCTGGCCGAGGAACTGTCGGGCATACGCAGAAAGGCTCTCCACATACTTACGCTGCCCCTCGGCATAGATCGTATCGAATGCCAGCGACGATTTACCCGAGCCGCTCAGACCCGTCACCACCGTCAGTTCATCGCGCGGAATCTGCACGTGCACATCCTTGAGGTTGTGCTCCCGCGCACCCGCCACCTTGATCCATTGTTTGGCCACGCACCAATCTCCTTAAAGCGATTTCTTTCCTCGATAATTGAAGACATCCCCGAACGCATATTCGTCGGGCGCCGCGTATGCATTGAGCGCTTCAAGAACCTTTTCCTGAAGGTTCGTGGTCAGGCGTCGACCCTTACGGGCTTTCTGCACCTGTTTATGGTTAATGAAGCCCGGCCTCACCGCCGCAACCAGATCGTGATTTTTGATCCCCTTTTCCGTCATAATCGCGTCCAGGGGCTGAACACCCACATCCATCGAGATTTCTTCGCTCATTTATTCTTCTCCACCAGAATATCCACTTCCTTCAGGATTGATTCCATCGAGTTTAATGAAGCCAGCTTCATCAACAGGTGTTTTTTATCAAACATTCCCTTTACGTAATAGGGAATATGCGGGCGGAACTGAATACAGGCGGCTTCTTCGGGCGAATAGCGGCCGGGACGGCGCATCCCCGCCTGTTTCTGTTCGTTCAGCTCGACCAGTCGCCTCAGGTGCTCCGCCATCATATCCCGCCGTTCAAGCAGGCGCGACGCCGGCGGTACTGCATCGCAGGCGTCTCGCCTGCTTCTCACCGCCTCGAAGATCCAGGGATTGCCAATGGCGCCCCGTCCGATCATGACGCCGTCTACACCGGAGACTTCAATCATGCGGCCGGCATCCTCAGGCGAGAACACACCGCCGTTACCGATGACCGGAATCGAAAGCACCTGCTTCATCTCACCCAGCTTTATCCAATCGGGGTCGCCGCCATGGAAATCCTTTGCCATCCGCGCGTGGACCGCAATCATATCCGCACCGCTCTGCTCCACCACGCGGGCGATTTCCAGATGGTCGGCGGTATCGCTGTTGAATCCGATGCGCGTCTTGACGGATACCGGCAGCGAAACGGCATTCCGCACCTTTTCAATGATCTCGCCCATCAGCGGCAGGTCCTTCAGCAGCGCCGCGCCGGCCCCGCGGGAAACCACCTTTTTGACCGGGCAGCCGAAATTAAGGTCGATCCAGTCAAAGCGTCCGGTCCGTTCCAGATGTTTTGCCGCCGTCACCATGGCTTTGGGATCCCGCCCGAAAATGTGTCCGGCGATCGGATGCTCGTTTTTCGCACTCCCCAGCATCGCAAAGGTTTTCTCCGAATCACGGCGAATGCCCTCGGCGCTGGTCAGTTCGGTATAAACGGCGCCGGCGCCATGTTCCAGACAAAGCGTACGCATGGCGGCATCGGTGTAGCCCGCCATCGGTGCAAGCACGACGGGAAAATCGATCCTGAGCGATCCGAACTGGAGTGGTTTGAGGTGCATGGGAACGGAAATATTTCCCAGTGCGCGCCCGATGTAAACTGGGAATTACTTTATAATCGGCATCAGCGCGTAAATTCGTTTAACTGTATCCGGTTTATACAGGAGATTGTTACATGGGTGGCTTTATCATTGTTTTGATCGTTGTGATCGGATCGATCATCTGGGGTATCTATGCCGGCCGAAAGCGGCGGGATGCGATGACCTTGCTGGCCGAACAGCTGGGGCTGCATTTTCATTCGGAAAGAAACTACCAGATGGCCAAGCAGTTTGCCTTCCTCGACAAGCTGGACCAGGGATCCAACCGCTATGCCTATAACATTATCGAGGGGAACTATGAAGGGCGCCCCGTGAAGATATTCGACTACCACTACGAAACCTACTCCCGGGATTCCGAAGGCCGACGCAAAACCCACCATCACCATTTTTCCTTTTTTATCCTGCAGCTTGAGAAAGCATTCCCGGAACTCACGATTGCCAGGGAAGGCATCCTCTCCAAGATCGCGCAGGCCGTAGGCTACGACGACATCGATTTTGAATCGCATGAATTCTCCAAGCGCTTTGTCGTCCGTTCAAAGGAGAAAAAATTTGCCTACGACTTCTGCAATGCGCAGATGATAGATTATCTGCTCGACGCGCAGGAGATCGAACTGGAGGTGGACTCCGCGTCGCTGGCGCTGGCTTTCAACCGCCGCCTGAAGGTTGAGGAAATCGAACCGCGCCTGCGGCAGCTGATTGAGATCCGCGAACTCATGCCGAACTATCTGTTTGAATAACAAATGAGGTTATAGAGGATGGCCCCCGTTATTGTCATAGCCGTAATCGTACTGCTCCCCCTGATCTATGTGATTGCGACGTACAACACCCTGGTCGCGCTGCGGAATCACATTTCGGAATCGTGGAGCAACATCGACACGGAGCTGAAGCGGCGCTACGACCTGATTCCCAACCTGGTGGAAACGGTAAAAGGCTACGCGAAGCATGAACGGGAAACGATGGAACGGGTTATCCAGCTGCGGAACCGGTGCGCGGCCGACCATGGCAGTGTGAGCCATCAGGCGGGAAACGAGAAGCAGTTGGTTGCGGCGGTTCAAAAGCTGATGGCCGTGGCCGAGGCCTACCCGGACCTGAAAGCCAATAAAAACTTCCTTCAGCTGCAGCACGAACTGGTCAACACGGAAGACCGTATCCAGGCGGCCCGCCGCTTCTATAACGGCAATGTGCGCGACATGCGCAACAAGTGCGAAACCTTCCCCAGCAATATGATTGCGGGCATGTTCAATTTCCAGGCCCAGGACTTTTTTGATGTCGAACCGGCGGTTCGGCAGGCCCCCAGTGTAGAAGGTGCATTTTAAAAGGAGAACACATATGATCAGCCCGCCGAAAGCCTACGAAAACATTCCATTCCTCAACAGCCCCTATTGCCGGCCTGTCCGGCTCCAGTTGGAATACCTCCACCCGGAGGTCACCATGAAAGAACACGGGGTTAAGTCCACGATCGTTCTGTTTGGAAGTGCACGCATCCCCTCCCCCGAAAGCGCTGAGAGCTGCAGAAATGAAAAGCTGGCCAGCCTGCTGCCCTACTATGAAGAGGCGCGGAAACTGGCGGGGATCATCAGTACCACCTGCCAGACCAATCATGAGTGTGAATATGTCATTATCACCGGGGGCGGCGGCGGAATCATGGAAGCCGGAAACCGCGGTGCCGATGAAGCCGGCTGCAAATCGATCTCGCTCAACATCACCCTGCCGCACGAACAGGATGCGAATCCCTATGTCACACCGGAACTGAACTTTGAGTTCCGCTACTTCCACATGCGTAAGATGCATTTCCTGCTCAGAGCCAAAGCGGTCTGCATCTTCCCCGGAGGCTTCGGCACCTTCGACGAACTGTTTGAAGCACTGACGCTGATCCAGACCGGCAAGGTGGAACCCATGCCGGTTATTCTGTTCGGCACCGACCATTGGAAACGCCTGATCGACTGGGAGTATCTCGCGGAATGCGGCCTGATCAGCCCGAAGGATCTGGATCTTATAACGTTCTGCGACAAGGCCGAAGATGCATGGCATACGATCACGAATTTTTATGCTGAAATGGGATTGTAGGAAACCCGGGAAGGAGACAACGCATGAAAGAAGCACTTCAAAATGGAATGGCAGTGATTACCGTTATCGTATTGTCGGGCTGCGCCGGCGCGGCATTCAATCGGGTTGAAATGAAAACTGTGCGCAATGTCAGCGTCGGCCAGGAGCTGATGGATCTGCAGACCGCTCATGAAAAAGGGGTCATCAGCGAC
>JBNKVA010000047.1:0-18794 GCA_050298955.1 Pontiella sp. | reverse complement strand
TTTGATTTTAAGGTTTTCACCATTCAGCCAGAATCCGGTCTCCGATTTGAACTCAGCCGACCGAATGCCGAAAGGCGTGCGAACTTCGTCAACCACCGCATCACCGTTCAGCACCTGTGCAACCAGCGTATAAAGATTCGGGGAGTCCAGGTCCCATAGTTGCGGATCGGGAATCTTCAGCTGCAGCGTTGTATGGGCGTCACCGCCGGGTTCAAACCTGGCTTCTGTCGCCATCGTGGCAACCACACTTCCATCCGGGCCTTCAAGATTGGCGCGTAAGACGGCGACGCCCGATCTTCCGGTCGCATTCTCCACATCGATCTGAACCTGAATATCGGCTGACTTGGCACTCACCTCAGGTGTGGTGACAAATACGCCCCAGGGACGAATATGCACCGGATCCGCAATAACCATCCGAACATGCCGATAAATACCCGCTCCGGTATACCACCGCGAAGCCGGCTGCTCCGAAGTATCGGAACGGACCGCCAGAACGTTTTCAGCGCCGGCTCTCACCACATCAGTTACGTCATACCGGAAACTCACGTAGCCATTCGGTCGGCGTCCCAGATGCTCACCGTTCATCCAAACGTCGCTATTGGCCATCACGCCATCAAACTCGATCCAGATCCTTTTGCCGGCCGCGTCCGCCGGCATATCAATGGCCTTGCGATACCACGCCACTCCGGAAGGCAGCCATCCTCCCGAACCCGTGGTATCAGCGTCTTCATCGAACGGCCCCGCTATGCTCCAGTCGTGAGGGACATCTACCGTCTGCCAGTCTGAATCATCGAACGCCTCCGACTTCGCGCTGCTGCGGTCTCCCTGATAGAACCGCCAGTCGGCATCAAGCGAAATAATCTGTCGCGCCGTTGCAATGTTCACCAAAAGTAAAACGGCGCTGACCCCATAACCGGTGTTTAAAGCTCTCTTCATCATCGACCTGCCTTTCATTCGGATTCACTAGGCGGAATAGCATGCCACGGCGATGCGAACGGATCGATTATCCATGGCATTCAGGAAATATACAAATCGAAACGGAAAACTGCAGCTCAGTGTCGAGGGAGGGCACAAAAAAAGGAGGCCGAAAAGCCTCCTCTGCACAGTTTGCATGAAACCGTGTTACTTCTTCGGCGGAACAACCGCATCCTTAGCTGCTTTGGCAATCCGGAATTTGAGAACGGTTTTGGCAGCAATCTTGATCTGCTCGCCGGTTGCGGGATTGCGACCCATACGAGCCTTGCGGCGTACCTTGATCAGCTTTCCAATACCCGGAATGGTAAACCCATCCTTGGATTTTGCGCCTTTGTAAGCCTGCGATACGAGGGATTCCAAGGCGGCTTTAGCCTGTGCTTTGGTAATGTCGGCATCGTCAGCGATCTTGGCGATGATTTGGGTCTTCGTAACTGCCATAGTCTATCTCCTATTGAACTATTTTATTAATGATGCAATCCCGCCAGCCCTGTGCCGGCCCGGTGCTATCTAATAAGACTATTTACTTAAACCTAAAAACCGTCGCAAGCTGGAAAATCGCCAAGGGCAAAAAAACTGAATCGTTGGTGCCTGCTGACGGATTGAAATGGTCGCTGATCATCCCGCCGCAGCCTGTTACAAGCCATCAGATTCCGGGATGCAGGGCATCACTTTTCAAGCGCGGAGGGCGCAACACGTAAAGCGGGACACGACCGTTGCCCCCTATCCCTGGTTCATCAGTGCCCGAACGGTCTCGCGGCCTAGGGGGGTGAGGCGAAGCTGCGTTCCGTGTTTCTCCATCAGATGATTTCGCACACCGACAGCAACGACCTGGCCCGCGTATTTTTCACTCCATCCCAGCTCTTCCTGCAGGTGCTGCACTTCGCTTTCACTTTCCTGTTCGGGGGTGCCTTCGTGGTTGTGCAGGTGGACGCCGACTGTATAGCAGGCGAACAGCCATCGCCGCCGGGACGCCAGCAGCAACCGGGTCACGAGGCCATAACGCGGTGAAGCGATCAACGCCAATGCAAAAGCCATGCCGCAGACCACGGCCATCGTACCGGCAATCGACGTATCGAACGAAAACGACAGCCACACGCCCAACGCCGCGCTGACGGCCCCAATCGCGACGGCGAGCAACGCCATCAGGGAGAGCGAGTCGGTCAGCAGATAAGCCGCAGCCGCAGGTGCGATCATTAATGCCACCACCAGGATGGACCCAACGGAGTCAAAGGCGCCGACTGCGGTGATGCTGACCATCACCATCAGACCATAGTGAAGCAGGTTCGGACGGAAGCCCAGCGTCGCGGCCAGCTCCTCGTCAAAGGTGGAAAGCTTCAGCTCCTTAAAGAAGGCCAGCAGAAACACCAGATTGAGCAGGCCGATTACGCCCATCACCCATACCGAGCGCAGACCCAGGTCTGTGCCGCCCACCACCATCCGGTCAAATGGCGCAAGGGCGATCTCGCCGGTCAGCACGGCGTCGGTGTCGAGATGGATGTCGCCGGCAAACCGGGAGATTAGAATGACACCAAGGGAAAAGAGCGCAGGAAAGACCAATCCGATCGCGGCATCCTCACGCACGAGCTTCGTTTTCAGCAACAGCTCCGATAGCATCACGGTCAGCACTCCGGTCGCCGCGGCGCCCATCAGCAACAGCGGCGAATTCAGGCTTTTGACCGCGAAGAAACTGACAACGATACCAAAGAGCACGGAGTGGCTGATGGCGTCGCTTTGCAGCGACATGCGCCGCAATACGAGGAATACACCGGGAATGGAACAGGCGGCAGCCACGATGCAGGCGATGAGCATGATTTCACCAATCATGACGGCTCCTTTCCGCCCATTTCCTCACGGACCTCTTCGGCGTGGCTGAAGCCGGCCTGGGTCAGTCGAATCCCGCCGGTGCCGGACAACTCGATCCAGTGATTGCGGCGCATGATTGAGACATAGCCATCGATCTTCTGGCGATTGACCGCCTGGAGCAGTTGCAGCTCGTGATAGTGATCGAGCGAATCGTGGTTGCGCGCCAGCCAGTAGAGTTCCTCCAGCAGGCGAGCCATGGCGATTTCACCGTGGTGTGTACGGCGGCGGATCGCCTGCCATACCATGCCGCGCTGCGGTGCAAACAGCAACGAAAGCAGAAACAGAACGGTGATGAGACAGACGATCGATGGACCGGTGGGCAGCTTATCGATGCTGCTGCTGAGCATCGCGCCGGATATGCTCGCCATCATACCGAAAAAGGCGGCCAGCAATACCATCACCCCGAAACGGTTGGTCCACTGCCGCGCGGCGGCGGCCGGCGCCACCAGCATCGAACTCATCAGTACCACCCCTACCATCTGCAGGCCTATGGTGATGGCAATTACGATCAGCGAAAGCAGCAGCATGTCAATCCAGCGGACCGAAAAGCCAAGTGAACGTGCATAGTCGGCATCGAAGGTCGACAGCTTGAACTCCTTCCAGAAGAGGACTACAGCGACGAGCGTCACCAGCGCGAAGATCGCCATGACACTCACGTCTTGCCGTATCATGGTTGAGGCGTTGCCGTAGAGAAACTTTTCAAGCCCGGCCTGGTTGGCCGTCGGCAGTTTCTGGATGAGACTGAGCAGTGTCAAACCAAGCCCGAAAAAGACCGCCAGCACGATGGCCATAATGGTGTCGAGCTTGACGCGTGATCGGTTAACCACCCCGGAAATCGTCATTGTGCCGAACCAGCCCGCAGCCATCGCACCGAGCAGCAGTGCCAGCGGATGCTTGACCTGCAACAGCAGGAAGACCAACGCAATGCCGGGCAGGGCCGCATGCGAAATGGTATCGCCCAGCAAACTCTGCCGGCGCAGCAGCGCGTAGACTCCGAAGACGCCGGAAAGCAGACCCACCAGCGTGCCGCCGAGAATCACCGTCGTGAGCGTATAGTCAAATTCGATCATGGTTCAGGTTCGCAGGAAGGCGGCACGTCCGCCGTAGGCGCGGTGCAGATTTTCCTGGGTGAGTACATCTTCCACCGGGCCGAGCGCGACCCGTCGTACATTGAGCAGCATACACCAGTCAAAGTATTCCTTCAGCGTCTGCAGGTCGTGGTGCACCACCACAACCGTCTTGCCCTGCGAGCGCAACTCCTGCAGCAGTTGAATGATGGCACGCTCGGTGGTGGCGTCGACGCCCGCAAACGGCTCGTCCATGAAATAAAGCGAGGCATCCTGTACCAGCGCACGGGCCAGGAAGACCCGCTGCTGCTGTCCGCCGGAAAGCTGGCTGATCTGCCGGTGCGCGAACTCCGCCATGCCGACCTTTTCCAAAGCATCCATCGCCAGTTCCCGTTCGGCCTTGCCGGGCCGCGTAAACCAGCCTAGGTGGCCGTATCGGCCCATCATCACCACGTCGAGCGCATTGGTTGGAAAATCCCAGTCGACGCTCTCGCGCTGGGGAACATAGCCGACCATTCTGCGGTTTTTCTCGTAGCCCCGACCGTAAATCTTCACCTGTCCCGCCGCCGTGTGAACCAGGCCGAGACAAGCCTTGATGAAGGTGCTCTTGCCGGCGCCGTTCGGGCCGGCAATCGCCATCAGCTTACCGTCGGCCAGCGTACAGTCGACATCCCACAGCACAGGCTTTTCATGGTATGCAACGGTGAGGTCCATCACGTCGAGCGGCGGGATGTCCGGCTTGCTACTCATCCGACACCTTCCCGTTCAACGCCGAGACGATGGTGTCAATATTGTGCGTAACCATTCCGACATAGGTACCTTCGAATGTACCTGCATCACCCATGGCATCGGAAAAGAGCTCCCCGCCGACGGCCACGTTCCAGCCCTTCGCCGCAACCGCTTCCTGTACAGCCTGGATGTTCCGGACCGGCACAGAGGACTCGACGAAGATCGCCCGGATCCTGCGGTCGACGATCAGGTTGACCAGTTTCTGCACATCACGCGTGCCGGCTTCCGACTCGGTCGAGATGCCCTGCAGTCCCACCACCTCGAATCCGTAGCGCTTGCCGAAATAGTTGAACGCATCGTGAGCCGTGATCAGCATGCGCTGCTCCGGCGGAACCTTGCTCGCCAGGTCGGCAACATAGGCATTCAGCTCATCAAGCTCTTGTTGGTAGGCTTCCGCGTTGGCTTTGAATTCCGCAGTATGCGCCGGATCCTTTTCCGACAGCGCCTTCGTAATTTCTTCGACCGCCATTTTCCAAAGGGTGACATCAAACCAGACATGCGGATCGTGCAGGCCTTCATAGCCTTCCGGCGAGATCAGCTCCGCTGCGGGGATCGTGCCGGCGACCGCCACGGTCATGCGTGTATCGCCCATCCTTTCGAAGAGCTCACCCATTTTCGCTTCAAGATGAAGGCCGTTGTACAGAATGATGTCGGCCCTCTGCAGTGCCGTCACATCCCCGGGCGTCGCTTTATAAAGATGCGGATCAACACCCGGCCCCATCAGACCGTGGACATCCACATATTCACCGCCTACGATCTGCGCGGCATCTGCAATCATGCCGATCGTTGCCACGACCATGGTCTTTCCGTTCTCGTCCGACTGCTTTGAGCAACCCGCCAGCAACAACACGCTCATCAGCGCGGACGCACCCCCGCGCAACATCATTTTATTCATCATCTTAACTCCTGATCCTAAGGTTTAATTGCCGGCCGACAGTGGGCATGCCCCGCGGCCATGAGATGCAACTTATGTAATGCTGTAAAGTTCACCATTCCGTCCACCGGCACGCAAGCCCGCATTGTTAGGAATAACTAACACGAGAAGCCCTCGCAGGGATGCATCCTGCACAACTAGTCATACAGTCAATTTCCTTGATAAAGTTTCCTGTCTAATCAACTGTTCGACATATAAATGAATAAGATAAAACAATACGCAATGTCCTGTGCATTCTGGATCACGGTCATTACATACATAGCGTTAATTTTATTATTTCTCTTCCTCATGGGATTGTTTGTCTATGTGGTTTTCTTCATGGGATCTGTGACTCTAATTGGAGTAATAAAATTTTTCATAGCGGAACCTATATGCCTTCTTGGCGCAGGATTTCTTTCGGCAAAGGTCTATAGTCTATTAAAAGAAGAACGACGTATTAAACGAGAAGTAGACTTCAACAAGCGAAGTTCAATATACGAATAGGTGGTCGAACCAGCGCGTGGACCTTACGCGGTAAAACGCACAGTTTTCATGCCCAACGCATAAGTCCCGCGCAGGTCACACGTAACGTTGGATATGGAAACAATGAAACGGCTCCCCCCAGAGATGCGTGACTGGTATTTCCCATTTGATTGGGCTCTGACCAAACTTTGGAGCCTGAACCTTTGTGTGGCCAGCCTGCCGGTATCCACGCTGGACTGGCATTTCGATATTCCTATCTGGTCAAAAGAAAAAGGAATGCACTTTAACCTTCACCCTGCGGAAGTCATACAACATCCCGGCATGTATCCCCGGCACGATTTACGCATCGACAATACCGATCTCTCATATCCCATCGACCTGATGTTCACGGTTGATCGTCTGGCCATTCTTGATGGTGTTCATCGTTTGGCAAAATATAAGCGCGAAGGTATTGATAATGCGCAGGTGAGGATTATTCCCCGGCAAATGATCCCGTTCATTAGAGTCTAGCTGAAAGCACTACCCGCGCGTTGGCGATGATTCGCCCATCCCATCTACCTGCACCCACAGGAGTCTGAACCGCAACCACCGGAGGCTTTGGCAGCGAGTTCGCGAATGGTGGTGTATGGGAAGAAGCCGGTGTTGTGGCCGTCGGACCAGTCTACCGTGATGGCGTAATTGCCGATGATCCCGACCTTCTCCGCATGAATATCCATAGGGATGGACTTAGGATCCAGCAACGGCTTCCGGGTCATCTCATCGACGCACAGCGCGCAGGTGCAGGCGCGGCGCAATGCGGCGTTGGACACCGTCGCGGTTTCGCCGTCCGGCCAGGTGAGCGAGATGGTTTTGCTGTCAAACTCAATCTCCGGTTTCTCCGGCTTTTCCATCACCTTTTTGCCCAGTGTGCGAATGATGATATCCGTGGTTTCGTTGGCGATTTCCGAATCGGTCAGAGCATCCAGCGATCCGCTCAGGTTTCCGGTGATCGGGAGCTCGGCAATGGTTTCGAGGCCGAACCGGTCCTCCAGCGTTTTGCCGCCGGCCTCACCAAAGATGTAGTGCTTCTTATCGCATCCATCGCACACGAAATAGGCCATGTTTTCCACGACACCCAGCACGGGTACGTTCACCTTGTCGAACATCATAATCCCCTTGCGCACGTCAGTCAGCGAAAGCTGATGGGGTGTCGTCACGATGATGGAGGCATCAAGCTGAATGGATTGCGAGATGGTCAGCCGGATATCCCCGGTACCGGGTGGCATGTCGATCACGAGATAGTCAAGTTCGCCCCAGACCACGCCGTGAAGCAATTGCTGCATGTACTGGGCAACCATCGGACCACGCAGCACGGCAGGCCCCTCGCCCATCAGAAAACCGAACGACATCAGCTTGAGGCCATCAACCTCGTTAGGCAGAAACTGCTGTTCAGGCGTCGCGCGCACGCCCGGCTCGTGCAGATTGAAAAGGGTCGGGATGGACGGGCCATAGATATCGGCATCCAGCAGGCCGACCCTGGCACCGCGTGCGCCCAGCGTCTTCGCAAGCAGCGCGGCCACGGTGGACTTGCCCACACCGCCCTTGCAGGAACTGACCGCGAGGATAAACTTTACATCCTTCAGCCCGCTGTTCTGGACATTGATCTGCCGCCCTTCCCGCTTTTGAGCGGTCATGTTAACCAGCACCTTTTCGACACCGGCTATGTCGCCCACGAGATCGACCGCCTGTTTCTGGAAAACGGGACTCAATGGACAGGCCGGCGTCGTCAGCTCGATGGTGAACGAAACCGTTCCACCCTCAATGTTCATATCCTGCACAAATCCCAGGGAAACAATATCCCGATGGAAATCGGGGTCGATAATTTTACTCAGTTCGTCGAGCACCTGTTGTTCTGTAACCATCTTCATTCCTTAAATTAGACCCAGCGCCAGCAAGGCGGCCGTAGACATGTTTTCGCGCGTCCAGGGGGGATCAAACACCAGATCAATCTCGACATCCTTGACGCCTTCGGTCTCCTGGACGGCCTGCTGTATACGTCCCGGAATAAACTCCGCTTCCGGACAGTTCGGTGCCGTCAGCGTCATCTGCACGTAGACCTTTTTATCTTCGTCGACCTCCAGCTTATAGATCAGACCCAGATCATAGATGTTAACCGGAATCTCCGGATCAAAGACCATGCGTAACGAACGCACCACCTCAAGGAAGAGTTCCTTATCGGCCTCTTCCAGCGGATGGCGCACTTTTTTCTTTCCAAACAATCCCATGTTGCTACTCCGTGCTTACCTCTCCCTGAAACTTGCGTAAAGCGGCATCGAAGGTATGCCACGCCAACGTCGCGCATTTAACGCGAACCGGATAATCCTTCACGCCCTTGAGCACCTCCAGCTTGCCCAGCGGCACATCGTCCGGGTGCGCCTCATCATCGGTCAGGGCATGATGGAAGCTTTCAAAGAGCGCATGCGCCTCCTTCGCCGTCATCCCCTTCAGCGCCATCGTCATCATCGAAGCAGACGATGTGCAGATGGCGCAGCCGTGGCCGTCAAACGAAACATCCTCTACCAGGCCATCCTTCAGCTTGAGATACACATCGATCTGATCGCCGCACAACGGATTGTTCCCGTGCGCGAAGCCATCCGGATGCTCCATCCTGCGAAAGTTGCGCGGGTTTTTGTTATGGTCAAGAATGACCTGCTGATACAGCTCTCTTAAGTTTTCCATCGGTCGTCGTCCTTTACGGGTAGGAACAGATCTACGATCCGTCCGCGGCGCGTTCATCGAACACGCCCTACCGATTCGATTATTTAAACATTCCTATGGTTTTAACGATGGCTTCGGCAAGCACATCGATCTCCTGAAAGGTGTTGTACATCGCGAAAGAAGCCCGGGCGGTCGCCGGCACACCGTAACGCACCATGACCGGCTGTGCACAATGATGGCCCGTACGGATGGCCACGCCGTCGGCATCGAGGAACGTTCCGATATCATGCGGATGCACGGCATCCAGCACGAAGGATATCAGCCCGGCTTTCTGGTCGGCCTCACCGATGAGGTGCAGCCCGTCAATCTGGTGCAGCCGGGAGGTGGCATATTCCAACAGACCGTGCTCATGCGCGGCAATCGCGCCCAGACCGATCTTCTGCACATAGTCTATGGCCGCACCCAGTCCGATCGCGCCGGCGATATTCGGCGTACCGGCCTCAAACTTAAACGGCAGCATGTTGTACTCCGTTTTTTCAAAGCTGACTGACAGAATCATATCGCCCCCGCCCTGATACGGCGGCATGGCATTCAGCAGCTTTTCCTTGCCGTAGAGCACTCCGATTCCGGTCGGTCCGTAGAGCTTGTGTCCGGAAAAGGCGTAAAAGTCGGCATCCAGCTTTTGCACATCAACCGGAATGTGTGGAATGGCCTGCGCTCCGTCGACGAGCACAGGAATCCCTTTGGCGTGGGCGGCATCAATGATCTGCTTCACCGGGTTCACCGTGCCCAGCGCATTGGAGACATGTACCACTGATACCAGCCGGGTCTTATCCGAGAGCATTGCATGAAAACGATCCATCTCCAGCTCGCCCGCATCAGAGATCGGCACGACCTTGAGTTCGGCCCCGGTCTGCTGGCAGACGATCTGCCATGGCACAATATTGGAATGGTGCTCCATGTGAGTGATCAGGATTTCGTCACCTTTTTCGAGCTTCGGACGGGCAAAACTCTGGGCCACCAGGTTAATGGATTCCGTGGTGCCGCGGGTGAATACCACTTCATGCACGCAGGCGGCATTTATGAATCCGCGCACCGCGACCCGGGCATCCTCATACTGCGCCGACGCCTCCTGACTGAGCTGATGAACCCCGCGATGAATATTGGCGTAGTGTTCCTGATACAGATTACTGACCGCGTCAATAACCTGTTTCGGTCGTTGGGTAGATGCCGCATTGTCAAGGTATACCAGGGGTTTCCCGTGAACTTCCCGATTCAGTATCGGAAAGTCACTACGGATCGAAACCACATCGTACTGGGCGACATTACTCATGCGGAAACCTTGTCCAGCCAGGCGTGAACCAGTGTTTCAATATACGTCTTGGCCGGGTTGCACCTGACTTCATCAAGCACTTCGTTGGCGAAGGCAAACGTCAGCATGGCGTGGCCGGCGGCCGGATCGATACCGCGGGTTTGCATGTAATACAAGGCCTGCTCATCCAGCTCACCGATCGTCGCCCCGTGGGTGCACTTGACATCATCGGCATAGATTTCCAGCTGAGGCAGGGTATTGACCTTTGCGTCCCGCGACAACAGCAGATTCCTGTTTGACTGGATCGCATCGGTCTTCTGCGCATCCTGCTGCACCAGAATGCGTCCACAGAACACGGCGCGCGCCTTGTCGTCGAGGATGCCCTTGTAGAGTTCGTGGCTGTTGCATTCCGGAACCGCGTGGTCCATGAACATGTGCGTATCGAACAGCTGGCGGTCCTTCAGCAGGTAGAGCCCGTTACAGATGGCTTCGCCGCCCTCGCCCGTCAGCTTTCCGCGGATATCATTGCGACCCAGTTTCGAGCCGATGGTGACCGTATGGTTGCTGAAAACAGCATGGGCACCCACATGCGCCTCCAGGGTCTGGAAATGGAAGGATTGTTCGCTCTCGCGCTGGATCTTGTAGTGATCGACCTCGCCATGATCGGCCACAAAGCTTTCGGTCACCACATTGGTCCAGTAGTTCTTGTCCGTTTCACCAATGTATTCCTCAATGACTGCAGCCTGTGCATTCCGTCCGACGGAAATAAAATTCCGCAGATGAAGGGCCGCGCCATCGCTATCCGCCAGGAAAATCAGATGAATCGGCTCATCAAGCACCACGCCGTCCGGAACTTCGATGAACACACCATCCGAAAAATAGGCCGTGTTGGCGGAGACAAATGCACTCTGCTCATCAGCCAGAGTCCCCAACCGTTCATCCACCCGATCCATGATGGAACCGATGTAGACGCCTTCGGGCAGCGCTTCAAGATTTGATTTTTCGCTCGAAAGTTTTCCGTTTTCAAAGACAACGACAATTTCACTCAATGCTTCAAAGTCGACCTTTGCGGGCTGCCATGCCGCATTGAAATCCGCCTGTGCCACGGGAGAAACATCCGTAAACCGCCAAAGCTCTTCCTTTGTGGAGGGGAAGCCCCGTTCCCGGAAGGTGGCTTCCGCCTTTTCGCGCAATTGTTTCAGGTCCATGCCTACGATCCTTCTTCTTCGGCCCAGGAGGCGTACCCTTCGCTCTCCAGCTCCAGCGCCAGGTCCTTGCCGCCGGATTTTACGATCTGTCCCTGTACCAGCACGTGCACAAAATCCGGAACAATGTAGTCCAGCAGGCGCTGATAGTGCGTGATCACCAGAAACCCGCGGTCCGGACTGCGCAACGCATTGACCCCGTCCGCCACGATTTTGAGCGCATCGATATCGAGGCCGGAATCGGTTTCGTCCAGGATGCCCAGCCGGGGTTCGAGCATGGCCATCTGGAAGATTTCGTTCCGCTTCTTTTCGCCGCCGGAAAATCCGGAGTTCACGGCACGCTCCAAGAGATCACCGCGGATCTTAACCAGCTGCTTCTTGTCTTCGATCAGATCCAGAAAGTCCATGGCGTCAAGCTCCTCCTCTCCCTTCGACTTGCGGACCGCATTGACCGCCGCCTTGAGGAAATACATGTTGCTGATGCCGGGAATTTCAACGGGATACTGGAAGGCGAGGAACATGCCGGCGCAGGCGCGTTCGTGTGCGGCCATGTCGTCGATGTCCTGCCCGTTGAACAAGACCTGTCCACCGGTTTTTTCGTAGGCCTCGTTACCGGCGAGCACATTCGAGAGTGTACTCTTGCCGGAGCCGTTCGGCCCCATAATAGCGTGTACCTCGCCGGGGTTGATCGTGAGATTGATCCCTTTGAGGATCGGTTTGTCCGCCACGCTGGCGTGAAGGTCTTTTATTTCAAGTAATGCCATTTATCGTTTCTCCAATTCAAATTATCCAACAGATCCTTCGAGACTGATGCCAAGGAGCTTCTGCGCTTCCACCGCAAACTCCATGGGCAGCTCGCGGAACACCTCTTTGCAGAAGCCGTTTACAATCATGCTCACGGCCTCTTCTGTATCCAGCCCGCGCTGGTTGCAGTAGAAAATCTGATCCTCGCCGATCTTGGTGGTCGTCGCTTCGTGCTCCACCTGGGCCGTCGGATTGTTCACATCGATGTACGGGAACGTGTGCGCCCCGCATCTATCGCCGATCAGCATCGAATCGCACTGCGAGAAGTTACGCGCATTTTCAGCGGTGGGCTGAATGCGGACGAGTCCCCGATAGCTGTTCTGCGCCTTGCCGGCCGAGATCCCCTTGCTGACAATGGTACTCCGGGTGTTCTTGCCGATGTGAATCATCTTGGTGCCGGTATCGGCCTGCTGCATGTTGTTGGTGACCGCGACGGAATAGAACTCCCCGACCGCGTTGTCGCCCTTGAGCACACAGCTCGGATACTTCCAGGTAATGGCGGATCCGGTTTCCACTTGCGTCCACGAAATCTTGGAGTTGTCCCCGCGACAGTGTCCGCGCTTGGTCACAAAGTTATAGATACCGCCCTTGCCGTCCTTATCGCCGGGATACCAGTTCTGGACCGTGGAATACTTGATCTGTGCATTCTCGTGGGCAATGAGCTCCACGACGGCCGCATGCAGCTGGTTCTCATCGCGCTGCGGTGCGGTACAGCCCTCCAGATAACTTACGTAGGCGCCCTCGTCGGCAATCAGCAGCGTCCTTTCAAACTGGCCGGTATTGGCGGCGTTGATCCGGAAATAGGTGGAGAGTTCCATGGGACAGCGCACCCCCGGCGGAACATAGCAGAACGAGCCGTCGGAGAAGACCGCCGAGTTGAGTGTGGCAAAATAGTTGTCCTTGTACGGCACCACCGTGCCCAGGTACTTCTTCACCAGTTCGGGATGATCCTTCACGGCTTCAGAAAATGAGCAGAAGATGATGCCCATCTCCTCAAGCTTGCCCTTGAAGGTGGTTGCAACGGATACCGAGTCGAATACCGCATCGACGGCCACCACGCCGGCCAGCACTTCCTGCTCTCTGAGCGGGATGCCGAGTTTTTCATAGGTTTCGAGGAGCTCAGGATCGACCTCGTCGAGGCTTTTCGGCCCCTCGATCTTCTGCTTGGGAGCCGAATAGTAGCTCACGGCCTGATAGTCGATCGGCGGAAACTCCACCTTGGCCCATGTAGGCTCTTCCAGCGTCGTCCAGTGATGGTAGGCCTTGACCCGCCATTCCGTCAGCCACTCCGGTTCATGCTTGCGTTTGGAGATTTCGCGCACAATCTCTTCGCTCAGTCCCGGCGGAAGACTGTCGGACTCAATATCGGTCACGAACCCGTACTTGTATTCCTTTTCGGCAATTTCATCGAAGGATTTTTCATTTTCAATTTTCATATCTAAACCTGTGGATTGGAGCCGCGGCCGCGAAAGCCGCATGTAAAACACACGTGTAAGTTGACTGGACTCAGCCCTGAGCCATATCGGCCAGAGTCAGGCCGGAGAGCGCATCAATGACCACGCCATTGACCCGCTGCCAGCTTGGACTTACCGGACAGTTGCGTTCGCAGCCCTCGGCGCTGGAACAATCGGTAATGGCTACCGGACCTTCAACGGCTTCGATGATTGCCGCTGCGGAGATTTCGCCGGCCGGTCTGGCCAGCGAATAGCCGCCTTTACTGCCCTGATGAGATTGAAGAATCCCGCCTTGTGTAAGGATCTTCAGTACCTTGCTGACGGTCGGCAGCGGGATGCCTATCGAGGCGGACAAATCCTTGGCATTATGCAAGATTCCAGACTCCTGATTCGCCATATGCGCCAACAGGATAAAACCATAATCCGTAATTTTTGTAATTCTGAGCATGCGCTGCGTCCTTTAATACCAGACCTATTTGGTCTTAATTCAACAACAACGTAGCAGAAGCTCCTTGGCGGGCAAGCATATATTACCGGTTTTGGTCCTATTTAGACAGAATCCCTGAATCGGGACGGCGGTACAGCGCCCTGCGACGGTACCGGAACCGGGAAAAACCGGTTAGAACGGGACAAAGTTGGTTCGGGGAGTGATCTTCTCCACCGTCTTTGCCAGCAGTTTAGCACACTGCTCAAGGTCATTGAGGCTGATCAGTTCGCATGGGCTGTGCATATAGCGCAGCGGAATACCGACCAGCGCGGTAACGACGCCGGCACGATTCAGCTGCAGGGCATTCGCATCGGTTCCCGTTCCGCGCGGCTCGGCATTGATCTGGTATGGAATCTTTTCAGCCTTGGCGGTTTTGACGAGCAGATCAAACAGTTTATGATTAATGTTCGGCCCCCGGGTCAGTACCGGCCCCTTCCCCAGTTCGATCAGGTTTTCGCGCTTCATGGCATCTCCCATACTGGGATGATCCGTGGCAAAGGTGACGTCCACCGCAATTCCGATATCGGGATTGATTTTGTAGGCCGCGGTTTTTGCGCCACGCAGTCCGATCTCCTCCTGCACTGTTGCAACGGCATGGATTTCAGCCTTGGGATTGAGCTTGGATAGCTGGCGGGCCGCTTCGAGGACAACGAATGCGCCGGAGCGGTCATCAAAGGCCCGGCCGGCCGCGAGGCCGTTGGCGAGCTCTTCATAGCCATACGCCACCACCAGGGGATCGCCGACTTCCACCATCTTTTCGGCATCCTTCCGGTCCTTGGCGCCCACATCGACCCAGATATCTTTTATTTCCGTCACCTGTTTGCGCTGCTCCGGCGTCTGCATGTGAATGGCCATCTTGCCGACCACGCCCCGCACGATACCCTTCTTCGTCATGATCTGGACGCGCTGGCCCTGCGCGATCTGGGGATCCCATCCGCCCAGCGGCTGAATCCAGAGAAATCCGTTCTCGTCGATGTAGGAAATCTGGAAACCGATCTCGTCATAGTGGCCGGCAAACATGACCCGCGGAGATCCGCCCGGATTCACAATGGCGTGTGAATTGCCGTGCGTATCGGTCCAGACCTTGCCGGCAAATTTTTCAGCCTCGGTCTTCCAGACCCTGGCGACGGGGGCTTCGTAGCCGGAAGGGCTGATGCTGTTGATGAGATCCGCGAGAAACTGTTTCGTTTGTTTGTTCATGACTGACTCCTGAAGGTTAATAGCTAATTCGTAATGGACAGCGGCAAGCGAAATCAAACCATCTTGCTTGATTTTATTGCAGAGAACCCATAACCCGTTATGCGTGATGCAAAACCTGAATGTAATCATTACCTTTGCAGCCTACCTGATCCTGATGCTGGCGATCGGCTCGCATTTCTACAAACGGAACGAATCCCTCTCCGACTATCTGATCGGCGACCGCCAGCTGAACAAGTGGGTGGTTTCCATGAGTGCGCAGGCATCGGATATGAGCGGCTGGCTCCTGCTGGGCCTGCCGGGGTATGCCTACCTGCAAGGGCTTGAGTCCATCTGGATTGCCATCGGCCTGGCAGGGGGAACCTATCTGAACTGGCGTTTTGTGGCCCGACGGCTGCGTCGGTACACGGAGATCGCCGGCAATGCCATTACCCTCCCCGACTACTTTGCCAATCGCTTTGAGGACCGCAACCGGCTGCTGCGAGTCCTGTCAGCCGTTTTCATCCTTATCTTTTTCCTCATTTATACGGCCTCCGGATTTGTGGCGGGTGCCAAGCTCTTTGAATCGGTGTTCGGCCTGCCCTACCACAGCGCACTGATCATCGGTGTGTTTGTCATCATTGCCTACACCGCGCTCGGCGGCTTCATGGCGGTCAGCTGGACCGACTTCGTTCAGGGCATCATCATGTTTTTTGCGATTATCGTGGTTCCGGCAATTACCCTGCACGCCAACGGAGGGCTGGAAGCAACCACAGCCAATCTGAAGCAAACCGCGCCCGGCTACCTCAATGCGTTCTCGAACAGCGACGGCACCCCGCTTACCCTTACAGCCATTGTTTCATTGATGGCGTGGGGGCTCGGCTACTTCGGTCAGCCGCACATTCTCACACGTTTCATGGCCATCCGCTCCCCGGACGAGCTCACGCCCGCCCGCCGCATCGCCATGGTCTGGGTTATCGTCAGCCTTACCTGCGCGGTCGCGGTTGGCCTGGCAGGGCGTGCATTCATGCCGGAGCTGCTCGATGGCTCCGACGCCGAAAAGATTTTCATGGCGCTTGTCGGTATACTGACTCACCCGCTCGTTGGAGGCGTACTGCTGGCGGCGGTGCTGGCGGCCATCATGAGCACGGCCGACTCGCAGCTGCTCGTCACCTCTTCGGCACTGACGGAAGATCTGTACCGGGTGATCATACGCCCGCAGGCTTCCGATAAGGAACTGGTATGGGTAAGTCGGCTGACGGTTATCGGCGTAGCCATCATTGCCTGCGGCATTGCGCTCAACCCGGACAGCAGTGTTCTCCAACTGGTGTCCTATGCGTGGGCGGGATTCGGCGCGACGTTCGGCCCATTGGTCCTGTTGTCGCTCTACTGGAAGCGGATGACCCGCAACGGCGCAATCGCCGGCATTATCGGCGGCGGCGTAACCGTCCTGCTCTGGGGCATACTACAAGGCGGCATCTTTGAGCTGTATGAAATTGTTCCCGGCTTTCTGGTCTCGGTCGCCTGCATCCTGCTGTTCAGCCTGATGGATAAAAAGCCGGCCCGGGACATTAAGCGCCAGTTTGAAGAAGCGCGGGACGGGAACTAACCGAAACTGCTCATCTTCTTTCTTGGTCGGGGCACCTTGACAAAAGCATCCGACGCCCCAACCAGACAGACCAGCAAAAGAAGGCCAACAGCAGTTCCTACCGGAAAGATCACGAGGTTGAGAATGGCCAGCAGGTAACCGACCGACAAACCCCAGGTTTTCTTCTTAAAAATGCCCACCGCAGCCACAACTGCTGTCAGGACATAGCTGCAGCAGATTACCGGGTAGATCCATTCATTCGGAAGATGAACGATGCTCTTGGTATAAAGCAATGAGAACACCACTCCATACAGCACAGGTATGGAAAAGCTCAGAATCCGAAGCACCTTCATCCAGATCTCATGCATCGGCGGGAGCGGCCGGCGATACGACCGGGATTTGCTGCGCGAAACCCTCCGGTCCTGCCATTCGTCAACCGCAGGAGCGGCTGCGTAAATATTGGATGAACTGACGTTCTCAGATCCCGCGTCTGACTGTTCTGTATAGCGCCGCTGCCCGTAGCGCTGCTTTGTCGACCGACTCAAACGCCGTACTTCGACGGACCCCAGCGTTCCGAGAGCAATAAGCGATACCGCCAAAATCGTCGTGCTGGCCTTGCGCTGGCTGTTATATTGCTCAAATAGACGGCCGTCACCGTACATGGTGTAGAGCGAATTGGCCGCATAGCCCACCAACAAGGCAAACATGACAATTCCGATGATTCTTAGCATCCTCAACATGACTATCTCCCCTTTTGACACACCACAGGCCCAACCGACCTAGATAACACGTAATAAAATGTATGAGACACCGTGTCAACCCGATACTAGTAATTTTTACTAGCACACAGGGTTAACCGGGTAAACTGCACGCACCGCTATTTTCCGTCTCGCGCACACGTTCAATCCCACAAACCGCTCACTCATGAAGATCAGGCATCGCACGCCGTCCTGCGGATCTTGCTTCAGGTTTATGCGTACAGCTTTATTTGCGTGCTAAACGGGGCGCTCCCTTAAAAGCCGGCGAAGCGCCAACCAAGGCCACCAGCAGCAGCAGGCCCGCAAGGGTTCCCACTGGAAAGACAACCAGATTGACAACGGCCAACGCATAGCCCAGGGACAATCCCCAGATCTTCCGCTTCAAGATTCCAATGGCAGCACCGGCCGCAGAAAGGATTAGGGCACATGATACCGAAGCGAATGCCCATTGCCCCAGCACGCGCCCGATTCCATTTGAGTACAACACCGCAAGAATGAGTCCGTATACAAAAGGCTGCAGCACATAGAGCGCACGCAGAACTCCCAGGCATATTTCATGCAGGTTTTGCCCCAGTATGAGTCTGATCGGGGGGATTCGGGGCAGCGGACACCCGCATGCCCTGCCATTCATCCACTCCTTAAGGGGCCGAATAGATACCGGATGGATTCCCACTTTCGGATGCAGGTTTCTGCTCATCGGTATATCGTCGCGCACCATATTCCCGGGAAGCAGAGGCCGTGCTGATCCGCCCTACTTCAAAAGCGCCGAGCGAGGCTAACGCGATGACCGATACTGCAAACAGGGTGATGCTGGATTTCCGCTCGTTGTTATATCGCTTAAACAGGTTGCCGGACTCCGACATTGTATAAAGATTACGGGTTGCGTATCCCATCATCAGAGCGAATACAACAACACAAACAATTCTAAGCATCCTCATCGTATCAACCATTGCCCTAACATCCTGGATCGCAGAATCTAAAGCCCATATATAACAAGAATCGCTGTTGGCTAGGTCCGGCTATAACCGACGGCTTCAAAACTAGTAAATAGTACTACCTCCAATTATCTGATGCGTGAAACAGCCGTCGATTCCGGCAGCACATTTGAAAAAAATGCGCAGGCTGTATTGAGGGACAACATTCCGTCACATTCCACTCGTGGAATATGACTTATACTCATACTGAAGGATAAAAAGTCATCTCGACGGTGGTATAAGGATTGG
>JBNKVA010000046.1:0-48530 GCA_050298955.1 Pontiella sp. | reverse complement strand
AATCCTTCTGAATATTTTATCCAGCACCTCACGTTCTAAGATATATCCGGAATCCGGAAAACCCGCATTTATTGGCGGAAACGGGCGTAAAAAACAAAAAGCGAACCCCCGAAGGAGTTCGCCGCAAGAAAGATTGGTCGGGGCGACTGGATTCGAACCAGCGACTTCTACGTCCCGAACGTAGCGCTCTACCAGACTGAGCCACGCCCCGTTAACCAAAAGAAGTGCGTAGTGTACGAATCCGCCGCCGAATGGCAAGCGGTAAAAGGCGGGTTTTTCGGTCCGCACCACACTGAAGGTTTGCAGGGCCGGAAGCGTTGAAGATCGTCCAGTCACAGGAGAACGGTCATCGGCCATACCCCCCTGCAGCAGAAGAGTCAGGCACGCGGATGCGCCAGCTGGTATACCTCTTTGAGACGTTCGACGGAGACGTGGGTATAGATCTGGGTTGTAGATAATGAAGCATGGCCCAGCAGCTCCTGCACACTGCGCAAATCGGCGCCGGCATCCAGCAGATGGGTGGCAAAACTGTGGCGGAGACTGTGCGGTGTCAGTTCGGCATTAAGCCCGCAGAACAGCACATATTTTTTCATCATGCGCTCAATGGAACGGGCCGTAATGGGTCCGCCATTCTTGTTGAGAAAAACCGGACTGCGCGCGTCGCGTTTTCCTTCCAGCAGCCAGACATTTTCGCGCAGCTCCAGGTTTTTCATCAAAGCACGCACGGCGGGCGATCCCAGCGGACAGAGCCGCTCCTTCTTGCCCTTGCCCCGAACACGGGCCACGCCGGAAAGCAGATCAATGCTGTCCTCCGGAAGCTTAACCAGCTCATTGATGCGCATGCCGGTACTGTAAAGCAGTTCAAGGATGGCGGAATCACGTGCGACCATATACTCACGCCACATTTTCTGCTTTGGATTACTGACGGAATGTTTTTCGTCGTACTTCACCGGCGCATCGAGCAGTTTGACGATTTCGCTGACGGACAGGATCTGCGGGAGATAGTTTCCTTTTTTCGGCAGATTCAGGCCGCTGAACGGATTCTGATCCACATATTCCTCGCGAAGGAGAAACTTGTAGAACGAACGCAGGGCGGAGAGCTTGCGGGCTGTGGTAGTCGGAGCCATCTCCAGCTTCTGAAAAAAAACAAGAAACTTGCGCGCCGTGAACCGGTCGGCCTGACTCCACTTATAGGGGGGCTGTGCATGCTCCCCCCAGGTGATCTCGCAGAACTGCCGTATATCGAGCACATAGTTCTGCACCGTATGCTCGGAGGCATTTTTTTCACCTTCGAGATAATTCACAAAATGCTCTATGCACGGATCAATCACGTTGTTTTAGCCACAAAAAGCACAAAGGCCGCTACGCGGCTCAACAAAGACCACTCCTGACTCCCTGCTTTTTGTGTTCTTTGTGGCCATCCCATTAAGAATCGGAGGGTTCTTCCTTTTTGGCCTTCGGCTTGCGCGGGGGGTAGAGGCCGTATTGGTCCTGCATTTCCGCATAGTTCGGGATCTGGTCGGCGTAGCGCGCGGCCATCTTTTTGAGGGCCGCCAGCTGGCGGTCAGACAAAGCGCCCTTCGACTTAAACTGAGAGGACAGGGATTCAAAAAAGGTCTTGTCGTTGAATTCCCGCTTGCCGCGCTTGGTGGGCTCGGCCCACTCCGAGACCTGCCCCATCATTTCCAGCAGCGGCGCAGTTGAAGGATCGGCCTCGATCTCTTTCTTTTCGCCCAGCTTAAACTCGGCTTTAACAGCCTCAAAATCGGGAATCTGCTCCGAATACTTAGTCAGCAGCGTATCGAGATAATCCAGCTGACGCTCGCTCAGGCGTTTACCCATGGCAATCTGATCACCAAGCGACTTGCAGAACTTTTTATCGTCGTAGGTGCGCTTCCCGACCTTGCGCGGCTCCTCGAACTGGACATGGGCGAGCAGCTCCAGCTTGCGCGGCGTATCGCCCCGCACGGCCTCCGGCTCAACCAGTTCCAGCTCCCTGGCCAGTGCTTCAGGCACCTGCCTGATGTAGCGGCAGCACATCCTGTGCAGCATTTCGCCCTGTCGCTTTGAAAGGAGCTCCCCCTCACCGACCTTTTCCTTCAGATCCTCGAAGGTTTTATGATCGTCGTAGGTGCGGCGGCCCGACTTAACCGGCGGAGCCCATTCCGTCACGTTGCCCAATGCCTGGAAACATTGATCGACGAAAGCCGGATCGGCGGTTTCCTTTGCGTGCTCAATCCACTCCAGCAGAGAAGGATAGAACTCCTGCATCATCTGGGTCCACTCCACCTTGCCCTCTTCAACGTTATCGAGCTTGGTTTCCATGTCCGCCGTAAAACGCGGTTCAAACAGATCGACTTTATTATCCGACTTGAGCTTTGTCTCGGTCTTCAGCACCAGCTCCACCAGCTCTTTGCCGAGGGCGGTGGGAACCAGCGAGCGCTTTTCCTTAACCACATATTCACGCTCGTCAAGTTTGGACATGATGGCTGCATAGGTACTGGGCCGGCCGACCCCGTTTTCCTCGAGAGCACGAATCAGTGAAGCCTCCGTATAGCGTGCAACCGGTTTGGTTTCCTTTTGCTCGGCCAGCCAGTTCTGCACATCCAGGTTTTCACCCTGCTCCAGAGGCGGAAGCTTTTCAGTTTCGGCATCATTCTCCTCCCCGTTCTTCGGTCGGTCGGCCGCCGCTTCAATGCCGCTGGCCTTCATATAGCCGGGGAATGCGATTTCCGATGCCGTCGCGCGAAACAGATAGCTGTTTTCGGCCCCGGCTTCGACTTCCACGGTCCGGCGATCGATCTTGGCCGGCATCATCTGGCAGGCGACAAACCGTTCCCAGATCAAGCGGTAGAGCTTTTGTTCGGCGGCTTCCAGCTTAACCCCTTCCCGGCCGGGCTCAACTGCCACATCGGTTGGACGAATCGCTTCGTGCGCCTCCTGGGCGGCACCTTTGCTCCGGTAGTAGTTCGGCGTTTCTGGCAGGTATTCCGTACCATAATGATTCCCGATAAATGTACGGGCATCCTCGAGCGCGGACTGGGCGATATTGACCGAATCCGTACGCATGTAGGTGATTAACCCGGCCTCGTAAAGCTTCTGGGCGATGCCCATCGTGCGGGACGGTGTATACCCGAGCGAACCGGAGGCCGACTGCTGCAGTGTACTGGTGATGAAAGGCGGGCGCGCACGGCGCGTTACCTGTTTGGTGATGACATCACTGACCTGGAGTGTGCTGCTCTCCAGCTCCTTCTGCATGGATTCGAGCTGTTCCTGCGTCCTGATTGCTCCGGGCAGCAGCGAGCGATCCTTCACTCCGACCGGTTCGTTGTTGATCCGGGCGAGTTTTACAGTGAATGGATCCATGGGCGCCGACTGCTTACAAACTTCGGCACCGACTGCAAAATAGGTTTCCGGTTTAAAGTTTTCGATCTCCTGCTCGCGTTCTACCACAAGGCGGAGGGCCACGGTCTGGACACGACCGACGCTTTGCGCGCCCCGGATCTGTTTGCGCACCACCGGACTGCCCTGAAAACCCACCAACCGGTCAAGAATGCGCCGTGCCTGCTGTGCGTTTACACGGTCCATGTCGATCTTTTCCGGCCGTTCAAATGCCGCAAGAATGGCGGACTTGGTGATTTCGTTGTACGTTACCCGGTAGAAGTTTTCCTCCGGAACATTCTTTTTTAATGCTTCGTAAAGATGCCACGCAATCGCCTCCCCTTCACGGTCTGGGTCAGGCGCAAGAAAGACCTTTTCGCAGCGCTTCGCCTCGGCTTTGAGTTCCTTCAGCACTTTTTTACCACGCGCTGTGCTGACATATTCCGGCTCAAATCCGTTTTCAACATCCACACCCAGCTTTTTTGCAGGCAGGTCGCGCACATGACCGACCGAGGCCATCACGGAATAATCCTTCCCCAGATACTTTCCAATCGTCTTCGCCTTGGCGGGCGACTCCACAATCACCAAATTCTTTCCCATGATCTTTCCTTACAGTTAAACACGAAGGCACGAAGGACCCGAAGCTCAGACAACGAATCGCTGTATGCCGTTCTTTTTTAAAGGGACATTATAATTTATGAGGTAGCCAAGCCGTTTATTGCCTACCTTGAGGTACGTCAGCAATTGAGATCCAAACAGGGGATACATCTCAACCACCGCTTTGTTTTCGACTACAACTTCACCCTCCACCAGCATATCAATCCGAAGCTTGTTCTTTAGACGATGGCCATCAAAATCAATCGGAAGTGATGCCTTCTGCCCAACATCAAAACTTTTTCGACGAAGATCATGCACCATGCATTCTTCATAAGCCGACTCCAACAATCCGGGACCCACCTCCTTGTGAACCCGATATGCCGAATCGACAACCGCTTTTCCGATGCGTTCCAGTTTTTCAGGTATAGGTTCGTGAATCATTCCTTAGAGCCCTTAGTGCCTTGGTGTTTATCTCATCTGTCGCAAATCATCAGCGAGTTCGACAATGCGCCCGGGCCGCATCCGCACCACACGCTTCATTTCGAGTCCGAGCAGCAGACCGCTGAGTTCCTGGCTCTTCAGTCCTGCTGTACGGGCAAGCGAGTCGACATCCAGCGGCTCATTCCAGAGCGCTTCCACGACCCGGGTTTCAATCTCCGTCATCGGCACATCCGGTCGCGCAGCGGTTGATGCCTCCGGCGTCTCCAGCTCCGCCGGCGGGATCAGGAATTCATACTCCTCCAGGATGTCGTCCAGCCTTCCCACGAGTTTGGCGCCGTTCTTGATCAGTTGGTGAGGCCCGCGGGATCCGGGAGCATCGATTCGTCCCGGCAGGGCAAACACGGTACGCCCCTGCTCCATCGCGGCATCGGCCGTGTGCATCGAACCACCCTTGACGTCCGACTCGATCAACAGCACCCCCATGCTCAGGCCGCTGATGATCCGGTTCCGATAGGGAAAGGTCATGCGATCGGCCTGCCGTCCCATGGGATATTCACTGATCAGCGCACCGTGCTTGGCAATGCGGTTTGCGAGCTCCTCGTTTTCCGGAGGATAAAGACAGTCCAGGGCACCACCCAGGACCGCGATTGTGCGCCCCCCGCTCTTCAGCGCGCCGCTGTGGGCGGCGGTATCGGTTCCGCGCGCCAGGCCGCTGACCACCGTAAAACCAACCTGACCCAACTGATAGGCCAGGCGGTCGGCGGCATTCAGCCCATAATGGCTCGTTGAGCGTGAGCCAACGATCGCCAGCGCCTTGCTGTCTTCCGGCAGAATCCGCCCCCTGACATACAGTGCCAGCGGCGGATCGTGGATCCCTTTGAGCGCACCAGGATATTCATCGTCCAGCGGCGTGATGATCCGTGCTCCGACATCGGCGGCCTTCCTGGCTTCGGTCTCGGTGTCGATGTCATCGCGCTGCCTGATGATCTTAAGAGCCAGCTTTTCACCGATCCCGCGGGCTGTCATCAGATCCTCGCGACCGGCATCGAGAATAGCCCTGGGAGATCCCAGCGCATCTATGAGGCGCCGGACACTCACCGGACCAAGCCCTTCAATCCTATTCAGAACGATATATGCTTCGCGCTGATCCATCCGCCTGATCGCCTACAAACCTTTCCAGAGCTGCGCCATGAGGTCCTCGGGAATTTCGTTGCCGATCGATACGTTTCCGATAGCGGAAGCGAGCACAAACCGGGGCATGCCGCCGACGGTTTTCTTGTCGACCGACATGGCATCGCGGAGCTTCGGCCAGTCGTATTCCGGTGCACGCACGGGCAGGCCGAGAGCCTGAAATACGCTTTCGATGCGGTTACATTCATCTTGCGGCAGTCCGGTCACCTCGACTGACGCACGCGCGGCGAAGACGGAACCGACCGATACCGCCTCACCATGAACATATTCGCCATACCCAGCCACTTTTTCCAGCGCGTGGCCCGCCGTATGGCCAAAATTTAAAATGGCTCTCAATCCGCCTTCACGCTCATCCTGAGCCACGACATCAGCCTTGATCTCGCAGCAGCGACCCACCACCCTGGCCAGCAGCTCTGCGTTGGCGACATCGGAAAACTGTGCAATTTCCTGCTCAAGTGATTCAAAAAACGGGGCGTCATATATGATTCCGTACTTCACCACCTCAGCCAAACCGGCGCGGTACTCGCGCGGCGGGAGGGTTTTAAGCGTTTCCAGATCGGCCAGCACCAGCTCAGGCTGATAAAAGGCCCCAACCAGATTTTTACCTTCAGGCAGATTGATCCCCGTCTTTCCACCAACGGAACTGTCGACCATGGCTAAAAGCGAGGTCGGCACCTGCACGAATGGTATTCCCCTCAAGTAGGTGGCGGCCACATAGCCTGCCAGATCGCCAATCACTCCACCCCCGAGCGCAACGATGAATGATTTGCGGTCCAGGCCGGCCTCAATGCATCGGCTGTACAAATGGAAAACCTGCTCTCCGCTCTTGGTCTGCTCACCCGCAGGCACGGCTTCCACGGCAACCGAAAAACCAGCCGTTTCCAACGATTTTTGTGCGATTCCGGAATAGAGCGGATCGACATTTTCATCGGTGATGATCAGGCATTTTCCCTTTAAGCCAACCTCATCGCAAAGCGCGCCGAGCCGATCCAGAACACCTGTTCCGATATGGATCGTATAGGACCGATCTCCTAGATTTACTGGTACGTCGTATAACATAGCTCGGAGTGTGTAGGGGTTCACAGGGGGGCAAGTCAAATTAATTCGTAACACGGAATTTGCAAGTCATGGAACCGGGCAGCGTCGATCCCCGCGCACGGGATCAAGGAATTATCTGCATTTCGGAATTGATATACTGAATCGCCCGTCTATCTTAGAACGCAATCAAAGAATTTACTTAAATAAGGAGAAACAGAATGAACGTTGATCAGCATCTCAAGGTTGCCCAGTGGCATATTGAACAAGCCCGCCTGCACGCTACCATTGAAGGCGGCCACAAATGCGGCTGCCCGCTGAACGATGACTATGCCAAGATGATCGACCAGGTCGAATCCGGCAACATCGTTGACGAAGGCCACTAGGTCGACACGCTCTTACTGCGTATTGAAAGTACCGCCCTGAAGGGCGGTTCTTTTTATATACAGCCGGCGCGGGTCAGCATCTGTTTGAGGTAGAGCGAGCCGGTGACACAAACGATGCGGTCGGACTCAGCGGCCCATGCGCATGCTGCATTCCACGCAGCGGCAACCGGCAGCGGCGCCGCGTCAATTCCGACGATACCGGCCCGGGTCGAAGCCTGCTCGGCTGCGGTTCCGCGCGGCGCATCCACAGGAACCGTCCAGGCCTTTGTCACGACCGGCCTGAGGACACGCAAAAATCCGATGGAATCCTTATCGTCCAAAAATCCGAAAATGAATCCGATCTGATGTTTCGGATAGGTTTCCTTCAAGGTCTTTACCAGAGCGCGTGCAGCCGATGGATTGTGCGCGCCATCGAGAACGACCAGCGGATCCGTCTGGATCACCTGAAAGCGCGCCGCCCAGCCAACCGCTTCCAGCCCCTTCTTAAATTGAGGTTCAAACCCGAGCATATCGCCGAGCACCTCCAGCGCTGCGACGGCGACAGCACAGTTTTCCCGCTGACATTCGCCCAGCAGTGGCAGGCTGATTGGAGGCAGGGTTCGGGCATGGGTTTCAAGTTTCAGTTTCTGCGGAAGGCCGACCTTCACCACGGAAACGGCTTCTGAACTGCAGATAATCGGTTCGCCGGCCTGCTGAAGAACCGCGAGGACTTCATCCGATTGCGGGGCGGACACAACCGGACGACCGGATTTGATAATACCGGCCTTTTCGGAGGCGATCTGCCCGATCGAGTCCCCCAGGAAGTTGGTGTGGTCTATATCGATGTGGGTGATGACCGACAGCAGCGGAATCACGACATTGGTGGCATCCCATTTGCCCCCCATGCCGGTTTCGATAACGGCTATATCCACATCTTCATCCGCAAAAAACTGAAAGGCCAGGGCGGTGGAGATCTCAAAAAAGGTGGCACCGCGCAGCCCCGTGGACTCTTCAACTTCATCGGCGGCGGCTTCCGTTTGCTGAATATAGTGATCCAGCCGCCGAGCCGATATCTGCTCCCCGTTGATTCGAAACCGTTCGGCGAAATCAACCAGGTGCGGTGAAGTATAGAGCCCGGTCTTAAACCCTGAGGCCCGAAGAACGGATTCGAGCATGGCACAAACGGACCCTTTGCCGTTGGTTCCGGCGACATGGATTACCGCAAGCTTTCGGTGCGGGTTACCCATCGCCTCCAGTAACGCCCTGATGACGTCAAGTCCGGGTTTGATACCGGCTGTGGTGCGTCGGAATAGTTTCTCGTAGCTGCTGCTCATGAAAAAAAGTTGCGCACGCCGGTCATGACCATCTGCGCGGCTAATGCAGCCAGAATCAGGCCGGTGAACTTGCTCAAAATTGTGAGATTCTTTCTGCCGAGGATGCGCTCGATATACGCCCCCATCAACAGGATGCATCCAATGGTAGCCGAAGCAAGAAGAAGGGCGGCAATACCGACAGCCTTGCTTGCGGGATGGGCAAGATCGGCTCCGAGAACGAGCAAGGTGCCGATGATGGCCGGACCGATGACAATCGGCATGGCCAGAGGAACCACCGCAATGTCTTCATCATCCGACTTCCTGTGATCCGGGGCAACCGGCCTGGACTGGACAAGCTGTATCGCAGAGAGAAACAGCAACACGCCTGCTCCCACACGAAATGAATCGAGGGTTATTCCCAGAAGCGTGAATGCCACATTGCCGAAAAAAAAGACGCCCACACAAAGTACGACTACGGCAAGGCAGACTCTCAACGCCAGGCGTCGGCGTTCAGCAACGGCATAGCCACTGGTCATACTGAGAAACATGCTCAGCACGAAAAAGGGGGTGAAAAGAAACGTAAACTTCAACCAAACGGTTATGAACAGCTCTACATGGCCAGACATTGAACTCCCTATCCCCGGATCAAGGGTCAACAACCCGACAACAGCTTATTTGTCGCACAGGTATTCGAGGACAAGGATCATGCGCTCGCGCAGCTCCCTGCGGGGAACGACCATATCGATCAGGCCGTGCTCCTGGAGAAACTCGGAACGCTGAAACCCTTCAGGCAGATCCTGCTGGGTGGTCTCCTTGATCACGCGCGGACCGGCAAATCCGATCAGGGCTTCCGGTTCGGCCACGATCAGATCGCCAAGGGTGGCAAAGCTGGCCATGACACCGGCCATGGTGGGATGCGTCAGAATCGGGATATACGGAAGTCCGGCTTCGGCATGGCGGGCCAGCGCGGCACTGGTTTTGGCCATCTGCATCAGGCTGAGCAATCCTTCATACATGCGGGCCCCGCCGGATGCGCACGAGAGCAGCACCGGGCGCCGTTCCTTTGTGCACCGTTCAATCAGATAGGTTACGCGCTCCCCGACCACGCTGCCCATACTCGCTCCAAGAAAGGAGAAGTCCATTACTCCGAGACCGATACCGCGACCGCCAAGCGTACAGGCACCAACCGTCACCGCATCGTCCCATCCCGACTTCTTCTGATTGACCTCAAGCTTGTCGATGTACGATTGCTGCCCCGTGAAGCCCAGGCTGTCGACCGATTTGATGCCGCCGGCCCATTCCTCGAAGGTGCCTTCATCGGAGAGCAGGTTGATGCGTTCCTGCCTGGGCAGGATAAAATGGTGGTTGCACTTGGTGCAGACTTCGAGGTTGGCTGTAACCTCATCCTTGTAAATGATTTCCGCGCAGGAGGGGCATTTCATCCACAACCCGTCCGGCATGTCGCGTTTTTTAACGGTGATCGTGGAATAGTTTTTCTTGTTCCCGAATAGCGCCATATCAACATCCTCTTTTTAGCCTCGTGCCACGGTCAGAACGTGGACGGAGTCTGCCCCACCCTTTTTCAGGGCTTTTGCACAGGCATTCACGGTTGCGCCCGTGGTCATCACATCATCGACCAACAGGACCTTCCTGCCGAACAACTTTTTTCTGCT
Organism: Pontiella sp.; assembly: GCA_050298955.1. Classification (GTDB taxonomy): domain Bacteria; phylum Verrucomicrobiota; class Kiritimatiellia; order Kiritimatiellales; family Pontiellaceae; genus Pontiella. The sequence goes on along the minus strand of JBNKVA010000046.1, from coordinate 38,534 downwards.
TCCATGTATAAAAGCGCCATTCACGTTACTAAGCCGCTGTGCGGCTGTCAAATTCGTTTGCGTGACGGTCGGGCGAATTCGTCGGAGCAGCCGGAAGGACATTTTACAGCGCAATCGCCTGGCCAGTCCGGCCGCCAACACGGCGGACTGGTTGTAGCTGCGCTCCCTCCTCCGCACAGGGTAGAGGGGAACCGGAACGACCACATCGAACCAAAGCCCCGGATATTCCGCCCTGAGACAGCTCATCAGCAAATCGGTCATATCACGCGCGAGCCACAATCCCTTTTCATATTTCAACAGCCGTAACGCCTCACCCACCACACCGTCGTAACGTACCGCAGAGCGCGCGCCATCGAACGCCGGTCGCGCTGCGGAACAGGCATAGCAGATAAAATCGTGTTCAATGGTGCCGGCAACCGGGTCGCCGCAGAGGTCGCAGAAAGGCGGCTCAATATGCGAAGCATCCGACCAGCAGTCCCAGCACATGTAGCGGAACGTCTGCGGCTCCGGTTTCCCGCAGCCCAGACAACTGCGCGGGTAAACCATGTCGAGAAGGCCCTGCATGGCGGCTAATCAGTTATAAGCGGATCAAGGTGAATCCGTTCGGGCTGGAGAACCGGCAGCTCTATATCCCGGGCCCAGTAGCGCCTGCCTTTAATCAGCATGCTTCGGTTCAGATAGCGCTCCATCTGGGACTGCTTGCCGCGAACCAGACAGATCGGCTCTTCGAATTCGCCATCGATCAAAACGAGCTTGTACAGTCCGGGATTGGCACGTCGCAGAATCCCCGGGATCTCTACATACACGCCCTGCTCCCTGTTTTTATCCAGCACCAGCATCAACGGCGCGGGCTCTTCCTTTTCCGGTATCGACAGGGTTTCCGGGGCGGGCTCGGGCACCTCTTCCTCCACCATTTGCGGCATGGGTGCAGCCTCGATGACCGGCTCCGGCGGGGGGGGCTGGATAAGCTCGGCATATTCGGCACTGATCCAAACACGACTGCCCTCCGGCGGTGCAATCTTCAGCCATTCGTTGAACTCACCGCGCAAGGCGACCACATCGCCCTGGCTCAAGACGGCTACCCGGGGATAGTTCAGGCTGGGCCCGGCCCGCACATTAAGCTTTTCCGGCTCCACCACCCCATTCTGCAAATATTCACCTGCCACCCAGAAATCCAGACTCTCAGGAGCCTGCACGGCAACCCATCCGTTGGTTTCACCCAGATAGGTCAATTCTTCGCCACGCATAGCGCGGTCCAGTAAATAGCCCTCAAGATGGGGTTCCGCCCTGAGGCTGACCCGGTCCCCCGTCACCCGCACCGTGGTGACCTCCACGGCCTGCGCAGCTTCTTCAACATCGGTCTGGGCGCCGGCCAGCGATATCGTGGTCAACAACAGCATCCATATTCTCATGGCAATCCCCCAATTCATTAGAGCGCAAAAAGCCTTCGCGCATTTTCTGCAGTCAAGTTCGCGATGAAGTCTAGCGAACCATTCTTCAGTTCCGCAAGTTGTTTGGCCACATGAACCACAAAAGCAGGCTCGTTACGCTTTCCGCGCATCGGCACCGGCGCAAGGTAGGGCGAGTCGGTTTCAATCAGCAATCGATCGTCGGGGACGTATTGCACCACTTCGCGCAGCGCATCGGCATTTGCAAAGGTTACGATCCCGCTGAAGCTGATCATCATCCCTAAATCCAGCACCTGCCGGGCAAACGCGGTATCGCGCGTAAAGCAATGGAGTACGCCGAGCCGATCGGCATCTCCGGTCCAGGCCGCCGCATAGTCTTTCAGAAGGGCCACCGTATCCTCGTCGGCATCCCGCGTGTGCACGACGACCGGCTTTTGATATTCGGCGGCGAGGTTCAGGTTTTCGGAAAACAGCCTTTTCTGCTCTGCCGCGGTTTCGGCCGTGTAGTAGTAGTCGAGCCCGGTTTCCCCAACCGCCTTCACCCGCGGATCGGACACATATTCGCGAAGAGCCGTGAAGTCGCACTCCTTTTCCGCTTCGTCACGGTCATAGCCGGCGCACCCGAAAATACACCCCGGATGATCTTCGGCGAGCTTGAGCGACAGGGCATTGGCTTCCGGCGTGCCGCCGATCGCCACCATTTCGAGCACGCCCGCCTCTTTTGCATTCCTCATCAGCTCATCAAATGAGCCGTCTTTTACAAACCGGTCAAAATGTACATGGGTATCAATAAACATAATGCAATCCAGTAAATCGAATCGCCGACGGGCCAGGCGAGTTTTTTCAATGGATTTCCGCCTTCTGCAAATCACCAACTTTTAACGAATTATGCCTTGAAGATGCATAGACCAAGGGGCATATTGTCGCGCCTTTAACGGGTTAAAGATTTAATTTAACGAGGAAAACCAATGGCTAGACAAGTCCCTTTGCAGAAAGTCCGAAATATCGGCATTATGGCGCATATTGACGCCGGCAAAACCACTGTGTCCGAACGTATCCTGTATTACACCGGACGTTCGCATAAAATCGGAGAGGTCCACGACGGCGCCGCCACCATGGACTGGATGGAGCAGGAACAGGAACGCGGCATTACGATCACATCCGCTGCCACCACCTGCATGTGGAAAGACCACCTGATTTCCATCATCGACACCCCCGGCCACGTGGACTTCACCATGGAAGTGGAACGTGCCCTGCGCGTACTCGACGGTGCGATCGCCCTCTACTGCGCGGTCGGCGGCGTACAGCCCCAGTCCGAAACCGTATGGCACCAGTCCGAACGCTACGAAGTGCCGAAGATTGCCTTCGTCAACAAGATGGACCGTATCGGCGCAGACTTTTTCTCCGTGGTCGAAGGCATCCAGAACATGCTGGGCGCCAACGCGGTCCCGGTCGTCATTCCGATCGGGGCATCCGACGAGTTCATCGGCATCATTGACCTCATTACCATGCAGGCCTATATCTTCAACGAAGAGAAGCTCGGCTCTGAATGGGACGTTACTGAAATCCCGGCCGACCTGAAGGAAACAGCCGAAGAATGGCGTAACAACCTCGTTGAAAAGTGTGCGGAACAGGATGAAGCCATGCTCGAAAAATATTTCGAGGAAGGCGATCTCAGCGAAGATGAAATCTGGAGCATCCTGCGTAAAGCCACCTGCTCACGCCAGGTCGTTCCGGTCTATTGCGGTTCCGCGTTCAAGAACAAGGGCGTGCAGTCGCTGCTCGACGGCGTGGTCAAGATCCTGCCGGCTCCGAACGAAATTCCGCCGATCATCTGCTCCAAGGATCCGGAAGAACAGCGTCAGGTCGACGACAACGAAGCCCTGTCTGCGCTGGCCTTCAAGATTATGTCCGATAAGCACATGGGTAAGCTGACCTACATCCGAATCTACTCCGGCACGCTGGAATCCGGTACGACCGTATGGAACGCCACCCAGCAGAAGAAGCAGCGTATCGGCCGTATCCTGCGCATGCACTCCAACCGCCAGGAGGCCATCGATGTGGCCGTGGCCGGTGATATCGTTGCGGTCGTCGGCCTCGCCGACACCAAAACCGGTGACACGATCTGCACGCAGGACAAGGAAATCCATCTCGAAGCCATGGAATTCCCGGCCCCGGTGATCTCGATCTCCATCAAGCCGGAATCCAATGCCGACAACGAGAAACTCGGTGAAGCCCTGCACCGTCTCGCCGATGAAGACCCGACCTTTACCGTCGCGTTCGACCACGAAACCTCCGAAACCATCATTTCGGGCATGGGCGAGCTTCACCTCGAAATCATTGTTGACCGTCTGAAGCGTGAATTCGGCGTAGTGGCCGCAGTCGGTCGTCCGGAAGTGGCCTACCGCGAAACCGCCACCACGATGTCCGACGGCTCCTACAAGCACTCCAAGCAGTCCGGTGGTCGTGGTCAGTATGGTCATGTGGTAATGACTCTCGAGCCGCGCGATCCCGGCCAGGGCTTCGAATTCATCAACGCCATCACCGGCGGCCGTATCCCGCAGGAATACATTCCGTCCTGTGAGAAGGGCGTCATCCAGGCGCTGGAATCCGGACCGTACGCCGGTTATCCCGTCGTCGACATGAAGGTGACCCTGACCGACGGTTCGTACCATGACGTCGACTCGTCCGACTTCGCTTTCCAGATTGCTGCGCGCCAGGGCTTTAAGGAGCTCTTCATGAAGGGCAACCCGGAACTTCTCGAACCCGTGATGAGCATTGAAGTCACTACGCCGGACGAATACATGGGCGCCGTCAACGGCACCATCGCCCAGCGTCGCGGCCGCATCGACTCCATGGATGAGCGCGGCGGCATGAAGATCGTCAAGGGCTTCGTTCCGCTGAGCGAAATGTTCGGCTACTCCAACACGCTGCGCTCGCTGACGCAGGGTCGCGCTTCGTTCTCGATGCACTTCGAGCACTATGAGGCGGTGCCGTTCTCGATCGCGGAAGAAGTCGTTAAGAAACGTCGCGACGAAGGCAAGGTTAAGGGTGGCGAATAGTCTTCCCCAACCTGCTGGATCCAAAAGGCCGCCATCAAAGGCGGCCTTTTTTTGTATGATCGATCTGCGGTAACCCGTCCATTTCGGCAGAGAGAAGACGGCCCAATCGACCGCGGACGCGGAGGACCCTCGTTGCTTTCGCACCGAGTCTCAAGCAAATCGCAATCGACGCATCAACGGACTCATTTCCACCACTCGCCTACCCGTTCGAGATATCCGAACCGGAGACGCTGATCTGATATCCGTGCTACGGCATTTCTACAAAACGATCGCTCCCACGGGAAACATTTCCACCCCCGGAAGTCCTTGTTTAGCATCGCTTAACGGCCCCGGCGAAGAATCGCTTTGAATCACACGGCTTCTCCACTGGAAATAGAACATTAAACTATAAAAAAAGGCGCCCCGACGGACGCCTCTTGAATCAATTTCGTTCGGATTACCAGAAGATCACATACAAAGCAACGGTCATCGCGCATACGACCAAACCAGAGACAAGAGCTCCTTTAGACATGGTCAAGTCCATGGTCGTATTGTGCGCAAACTCGACCTTCTCTTTGTTCTTGAAAAACAGACCGTAGACAAAGAGCACTGCGAGCACCACGCCTAGGCAGACCGACATGCTATAGAGGAAGTGCATGTCCGAGTGCTTCACGAGCATGTAGTGGTAGATAATGGCGTTGGCCACGATACCGATCACACCCGCCCACTGGCCGCCCCTGCGGTTCAACAGGCCATAGATGAACACCGCGAGAATACCCGTGGAGACATAACCCTGAATCGACTGGATGTAATCGAATATACTTTGGAATTTAACCAGCATAGGTGCCAGAACACAGCCGATCACCACGAATACGCCGATGCATATACGGCCAAAGGTGACGAATTCGAACTGCTTCGCGTTGGGCCTGATATAGCGCTGGTAGACATCCATGGTGAACAGCGTCGAAGCCGCGTTCAGAATCGCCGCGAGCGAAGAAACAATTGCTCCGATCAGCGCCGCAAATACAAACCCGAGAACCCCTTTGTTTTTCGGAATGAGCTTGGAAATAAGCAAGCCCATCGCGTCATCGTACTTGTAGGCATTGATGGCTTGTTTCTCGACACTATCAGCACCAACGCGGGCAATAACCGCCTCGTTGAACGCGGTAATCTCGGCCGCTTTCTCCGGATGGGCTACGGCGTATTTAACGTCGAGGTCGAAGACAAATGCGGTGGCTGGATCGGCCTGGGCTTCCTCGTACAGAGCAAAGACGTTTCCGCCCGCGTCCTTGTTCGCGCCCTCCGCCATTTCACTGGAGAAGAGATTGAATGCGATGATGCCCGGAATCACGATAACGAACGGGACCAGCAGCTTAAGGAAACCAGCGAAAACAAGCCCCTTCTGACCTTCCGCCAGCGATGCGGAGCCAAGGATGCGCTGGGTGATGTATTGGTTGAGGCCCCAATAGTAGAAGTTGGGAATCCAGATACCCACAATCAACACCGGCCACGGCATCGCCGGGGTATCCATGTGCATCGCGCTTTCATTCAGTTTGCTGAATTTCTCCATCGCACCCGAGCCAATGTCGGCAGCGGCCGCCGCGCCATTGGCATCGACCAACTCGGAAACATTCGAGATGCCCAACTTTTGGAACGCGAAATAAGTAATAAGGCCGCCTCCAACGATCAGGGCGGTACCTTGGAGCAAGTCGGCCCATGCGCAGGCTTTCAGGCCGCCCACAGCTACGTATCCCGCGGCTAGGCCACCAAGAATCCAGCAGGCCAGCGGCAAGGGGATGTCCGTCCCGAACTCGGAGAACAGTTTCGTCATCGCAATGGCCCCCGCGTAGATAACACCGATCAAGCTCACGAAGATCAAGATGAGCGTCATAGAGACCGTCATGACCAAGCGCGCCCAGTGGTTGTAGCGCACTTCGAGAAACTCGGGTATTGTAGTGATACCGGTGCGCAGGAAGTACGGGAGCAGAACAAAAGCGACAACTACCAGGGTAATGGCGGCGATCCATTCCCAGCTCGAAACAGAAAGTCCTTGCAGACCCGCGCCCTGGCCGGACATACCTACAAACTGCTCCGCTGAAATATTCGCGGCGATCAAAGAGATGCCAATCAGCCACCACGTCAGCCCACGACCAGCCAGGAAGTAATCTTCGGCACCATGTTCACTGTGCGTCTCCTCCCCCTTTGATTTGTACAGACCTACGAACAGAACGGCCGCCACAAACAACACAAACACAATAATGTCAATAATTCCCATCTCACTCTCCTTGGTCAATTCCACCCCTCTTTATACGCTTCAGAGGAATTGCACTATGTACTATAAATCGGCGCTCGTTTTAAAGGTTTTTCAATCATGCATTGGCCAGCGCGAATCGTGCGAGGAAAAGGGTTGCACGAACAATGGGATTGCATTCCCTCCTTTCATGGTGTCTATTGAATTTGATGATGAATAGCGTGTAACCGCTAAAAGCAACAGGAACCAATTACTATGAAAGCTCTGCTGATCATTGCCCACGGAAGCCGCCGTAAGGAGTCGAACGAAGAAGTGCTTCGACTGGCCAACCGTATCAAGGAAAACTCGGGCCCTGCATTCAATGAAGTCATGTGTTCATTTCTTGAAATCTCGAGCCCGCTGGTAGACTCAGCGATCGCGGACCTGGTCGATGCGGGAGCCACCGAGATCAAGGTCTTCCCCTATTTTCTCTCCGCCGGGACGCACGTGGTGAATGATATTCCACGCATGATCAAGGAAGAGCGGGAAAACTATCCCGATGTCCATTTTGAGATCCTGCCGCACATGGGAGCGCTGCAGGGCATCAGCACCCTCATCCTCAGCCAGATCTATATGGGCGCACCGACCGCCCCGCACCTCAAGGCGTTCGAGCTGGAAACCGACTAACAGGAACAAAAAGCCCTTCCCCGTCTGGATTAGGCTGTTATTCTGTTTGACTTCGCCGGTCCGTTACCCTAGCTTCCGCGCTTGTTTTGACCCCGAAAAATACGGGGAGGTGAATTTAGAAATGGCACAAGAAACCTGTGAAGTAAAAGTACGCCGCGGTGAAAATGTGGATCGCGCCCTGCGCCGCCTGAAGAAGGCCCTGGACAAGGAAGGCATCCTCAAGACCATGCGCGCAAAGCGTCACTATGAAAAGCCCAGCGAAAAGAAAAAGCGCCTGGCCAACAGCCGTCGCGGTCGCCGCTAACCGGCTTCCGCTCGATGCATTCAAAAGCTCCCGTAACCGGGAGCTTTTTTTTTGGATTGGTGCCCAGGGCCGGACTCGAACCGGCACGGCCGAAGCCGAGGGATTTTAAGTCCCTTGTGTCTACCAATTTCACCACCTGGGCAACGCAGCAAACAGGAGCGGGATAAATAAGCACCTGATCCTGTCGAACACAATAAAAAAGGGTGCGAATCCGTTGGGTTCATCGACAGAGAGAACCAATAATCTATTGTGTTACCCGATTCGGGATGGCACTATTTGACCACGATGATCGTCAGTACAACCAGAATACAGGACCTCCTGAAAAAAACAGCGCTGTTCGAGGAACAGATTCTTGATGATCTGCTCGGCCAGGCCCGCGAAAACAATGTTCCGATCTGTGCGTCAATGCTGGCCGCGGTACCGGAGCTGAAAGAGGAGGAGTTTCTCATCAAGCTCGGTGAGGTGATGGCCCTGCCGTTTCAGCGCCTCAAGGATGTCGAGATTACGGAGGAGGTGCTTGAGCGCATCCCGACGAAGGCCATCTTTCAATACAATGTAGTCCCGCTATCTATTGACGACGGTGTGCTGAATGTGGCGACGTGCGATCCTTTTGCACCGGGCCTGGTCGATGCCTTGCGGTTGGCCACGGAATCGAGAATCCAGCTGGTACTCAGCCCGTCCGATGACATTTCCACCGCCGCCAAGAAGTTTTACGGTGTCGGAGCTGAAACCCTTGACCGAATGATGCAGGACGGCGCAATCGACCTCGAAGATGAGGAAAGTCTGCTCAAACAGGATTTGAGCGAGCTCGATCAGGAAGCGTCGGTCGTCAAGTTTGTAAACCAGATCATCTGGGAAGCCTACAAGGATCGCGCAACCGACATTCACATCGAACCGATGGAGCTGGATCTGCGCATCCGTTACCGCGTAGACGGCGTCCTGCATGAAACCCCGATGCCGCCGAAACTGAAGCGGTTCCAGTCCTCCGTCATTTCGCGCATAAAGGTGATGGCCAACATGGACATTGCTGAAAAACGCCTGCCTCAGGACGGACGTATCGGCGTGCGCATACGCGGCGAGGAAATCGATGTCCGTGTTTCCACCATGCCGACGGTCTATGGGGAAAGCGTAAGCCTTCGTCTCCTGATGCGCGGCGGCGGACTGATTACCATGCAGGATCTGGGGCTGAATGATCACGACAGTTCACTGCTCAAAAAAATGATTACCCGTCCGCATGGCATCCTGCTCGTGACCGGCCCGACCGGATCGGGAAAATCGACATCGCTGTATGCCTGGCTGCATACCATTAATTCGGTAGATAAACGGATCATGTCGGCCGAAGATCCTATCGAATACGAAATGGCCGGCGTCAATCAGGTTCAGATGCGCCCGGAGATCGGCCTTACCTTCGCCAATACGCTGCGGACATTCCTGCGTCAGGATCCGGACGTAATCATGGTCGGGGAAATCCGAGACCGGGAAACGGCTGAAATAGCCATTCGTGCGGCACTGACCGGACACCTTGTTTTCAGCACCATCCATACGAATGACTCGGCCAGCACGATTACCCGCCTGCTCGACATGGGCATTGAACCGTTTTTGGTTGCCTCGTCCGTGGAAGGAATCGTGGCCCAACGGCTGGTACGCGGTCTGTGCAAGGCCTGCAGACGCCCGGTGGAGCTGGAGGAGGCCTTTCTTCGGGAGCATAACTTCCCTATCGAACGGCTTGCCAATGAGGGGCCCATCTATGAGGCGGTCGGCTGTGATGAATGCCGGGGCAACGGCTATAAGGGACGAACCGGCATCTTTGAGATTCTCCCCGTGAATGATGATGTCCGCCCGTTGGTTATAGCCCATGCCTCAGCCAGCGAAATCAAGGCCCGGGCTTTGCAGCATGGTATGCGGACCTTGCGCGAAGATGGATGGGATAAAGTATTGTCCGGCATCACCACCATCGATGAAATCCTTCGTGTGACCGAAGATAACGAGCTGGACGAATAAACACTGTTCCCTGGAACATCGTCCCGCCCAGGGTATGTTATTCCTCTTCCTCCAAAGGAGGAAGTACCCCCTCTTCAACCAGCTGATCATCCTGCTCCTGCGTAAGCTGGATCGGCAGCGGCGGCATCCCCTGCCGAAGGACCTCCATCTGGTATTCGCGAAGGTTCTCCTGCACAGCCTCGCGCTGCGCTGCGAGCTCCTGTTCCGAAAGCTGGGGCTCCGGTTCGGCCACAGGCTCAGGTGCGGGTGGAGTCGTACGCCGGAAGCCACCGCCAAAACGCCGCTGCGGCCGCTCTGGCGGTGTTGCAGCCGGCTTGTTCTGGGCAACGGTAGGTTTTGACAGCTCAAACGTCACCTCGCTCCCCTGATACTGCAATGTCGCGCTTGAATTCTTGAGGTCGATATCGATCAGGCGCATGGATCCATGGCTTTCGCCTTCCATTAACATGACGCTCTTGGGATCGCCCTGCTTGGCCTTCAGGTTCTGGAAGCCGGCACGTACTTCGCCGCTCTGGCTTTCCAGTAAAAAGCAGAGGCGGTATTCCTTTTCCAATGCCCGGACAGCCGCAGCCTCCGTGCCCGGAGTGTCGTCTGCAAGCGGATCAGCGCCGAAAGGGGCCCGATCTACAATGAGATCATACCTTGAGCGATTATACAGTCCCGAATCCGCCTCTGCCCCGACAGCTTCCTGCTCGGTAAACTCATCGGGTGCGGCTTCGAAATCATCCGCAGGAACAGCCGCCTGAGCATAACAACCGGCCACTGCCGCGACGGCTGCCATCATGATGACGTAAATCATATTGCGATATCGGTTGCTCATTGATTATTCCCTTTGTGACCCCGCATATAGTGTTTGCTCACGTATAGCGCGTCAAGCTCAAGTGTCGGTTCACAACGATCGCAAAACGAATCAGCTCAGACAGATATTGCAGTCAATCCCCGCTAATGCATGCTCCTGTACATCAGGCTGCATTGTGCCGGATCAACGACGTCCCATCCGCCCCAGGGGGATTGCCAGCGTGCCGTTGAAGAACTCGATGATATGCCCGCGTTCAATCAGCCAGCTCAGGGGCTTCAGCGCCTCCTTGGCTTCCTCGGACGCAGGATCAAGCGATGGATGCAGCACCTCGAGTACGTGCTTCCGGGTGGATCCGGGATGCTCTTTGAGGAACAACAGAACTTCAGCTATGTTTTCAACGGTGGCAGAGGGATCGATCGGGTGCGGTTTAATGTGCGTGACAAAATTCACCTTGCCGGCCTTGAAAAGATGCAGGTGCATGTGACGGAAGGCTGCCCGCATGGAGAATGACATCGTCAGGGGAAAACGGCTCTCCTTCGACCATACCCGATGAATCGCGTGCACAAGATCCCGGTCATCGAGTTTTTGCGCCACCTTCGCGGGTATGATGGCGCGATGCACCGGCTCATAAAGCTCGGGCACCTTGCGGGCAAAGGCCACCTCAGCCTTGCGCTGATCCATCGGCTCCGCGTCGGGGTCGGCCTTGTCCCGGTACAGGATTTGCTTCCGGCTCTCTTCCCGCCATCGCTCTACGAGTTCTTCATCCTTCACCACCTCCACATATTGCTTGTATTCATCAAGTGTTAAATGAGGAAAGCGGGACTGGTGCAATTCGTTGAGCTTTTCCGTATAGCTGTGATGATTGGGCGGCCCGAGCAGAATGCCCGTCTTTGTGCAGCGGGCCACCCCGGGAAAGTTGCCGCTCGGAGGCTCCGCTTCGATTTCTTCCCGGGTGTAGAAGTCGGTCAGGTGATGCGACAGAACATGCTGGCGCATAAGCTCTTCGCTGGAGGCGGCGGCCTTGCACTGCCTGCATTGGAAGAGTTCGAATCCCTCAACACCTTTGTTGACCTCCACTTTGACCAGATAGCCCTCCGAATCGTGAATCAGCAGATTAGCCAGATCCATCAGGGGATAGGCTCGCCGGGAATGGTGGATTTGACGAACGAGCGAAGCGAGCCGCTTTTGCTCGGGCAGGAACGACACGGCAACAGGGAGTTCTCTGATCGGCTCGCGCTGCACCCTGGCAAGCTCGCGCCGTTCAGAGGATTCCCTGCGCGGACGGCGTGTCCGGTCATCGCGGCGGCTATCCCTTCGCTTAGGGCCGGATCTATCGTGCCGTGAACGCTCTCCATCCGAATATTCCTTCCGGGCATAGTGGCTCTCCCCGGGGGGCTTGCGCGCCCACTGGGGGACGAAGTTAAGGTCCAGAACCAGATCCCGCGAATCTTTCCGCTCTTCGTGGCTGTTGCTTTTCTCTTCCATGATGGCAACCGTGTATTTTATGTTATTGAACTAAAGTCTAGTTGATTATCAGGCGCAATGAAAAGCCTTAACCCGCGTATAGATTTTGATGGCACCCTCACAATCCATATTCCTGCATGTGGACATGGACGCGTTCTTCGCGTCGGTTGAACAGCATGACCACCCGGAACTGCGTGGCAAGCCGGTCGTGGTGGGATCGCCTCCGAACCAGCGAGGCGTGGTTTCCGCGGCATCGTACGAAGCCCGTAAATTCGGCATTCACTCCGCTATGCCCTCGCGAACGGCCTATCAAAAATGTCCGCATGCTGTATTCCTGCCGGTCAACATGCCCCGCTACAAAGCGGTTTCCCGTCGGATCATGCAGATCTTTGAATCCTACACGCCCCTGGTACAGCCCCTCTCCATCGATGAAGCCTTCCTCGATGTCACCGGTGCCCAACGCCTGTTTGGCGATGGAAAAACCATTGCCGAAAAAATCCGTAACGACATCAGAAAAGAGACCGGTCTGACCGCATCGGTAGGGGTGGCACCCAATATGTTCCTGGCCAAAATCGCATCTGACATGAATAAGCCGGACGGGCTCACACTGGTTCCTTTCGAACAGGAGGCCATTGAAGCGTTTCTCGCCCCGCTTCCCATCCGCAGCATGTGGGGCGTCGGCAAGGTGACTCAGAAAAAAATGCTTTCGCTCGGACTGACAACGATTGGAGCACTGCAGCACAGCGACCCCGCCTTGCTTGAACGGACCGTGGGCCCCCGCGCGGCCGCCGTCTTTGAACGCTTATCCAGGGGTATTGATAGGCGGCAGATCGAAACCGAAAGCGACGAGAAAAGCATTTCCAACGAAACCACCTTCAAGGACGATCTCACGGACCGGGAAGCCCTCGAAACCACCTTCATGCGCCTGATCGACAAAGTCGGTGAACGGCTGCGAAAAGCGGAACTCTATGCAACCGCCATCCATATCAAGATTCGCTGGAGCGATTTTTCAACCATCACCCGCCAGACGCGTTTAACACAACCGGCCTCCGATACCATCACGCTTCGGGAAGTCGGCATGGAGCTGCTGGATAAAAACCTGCGGCACCGGCCGGTGCGCCTCATCGGATTCGGTGTCAGTGGATTATGCGACACAGACCGCTTTCCCTCCCAACAGCTTAACCTGTTTGAAACCGATGCATCCTCCAGCCACGAGCGGCGGAAAAGACTGTTTCAGACGACCGATATGATTCAAAACAAGTACGGTAAAAAAAGTCTGAAACGAGGTTCCGACCTTAAATAACAGGCATTTTATTCTGTTCATATAGTGCCAAATGGGTACAAGATTATTCCCGAGGTGAGAGACTGTTCCAGTTTCTTCTTCCTAAGGCGGCGCATGGCACTTCCCCTGATTACGCCTGCGCCGCCGCTTAATTTGCATGCTTTCGGCCTGCTTTTCCTTTCGATTCCCCCCGTTTCCCGCTTATATTACGCACGCGAAACCGGAATTCGCGATACCGATGAAGCTAAGCACCGGTTTTTATATTGCAATATCCGGATAAACGGATATTTAATATGCGGCGCTTTTGAAATGGATGGCTTGATGAACGAAAAAAATAAATCCGAAGACTACTCTACCGACAGCGGACGTCGATTTTCCGAGCTGCTAAAGTCGCAGATGCTGATGATTGACGGGGCGATGGGCACCATGATCCAAAAGCATAAGCTCGAAGAAGCTGATTTCCGCGGAGACCGCTTTGCCGACCACCCTTCCGATCTCAAGGGAAACAACGATCTGCTGGTGATCACAAAACCAGCGCTGATTGAAGACCTTCATGTGGACTTTTTGCGGGCCGGAGCGGACATCATCGAGACCAACACGTTCAGTTCAACAACCATCTCACAGGCCGATTATAGGCTGGAGTCCCTGGTTCGCGAACTGAATATTGAAGCGGCAAAGGTTGCCCGGCGGGCTGTCGACCGAGTCATTGCCGAAGACCCTTCGCGTGCGCGTTTTGTTGCCGGCTCCATCGGTCCAACCAACCGCACCGCTTCGATCTCACCGGATGTCAACGATCCCGGCTACCGCGCCGTCACCTTTGACGATCTTGTTAGAGCCTATATTGAACAGGCTGAAGCACTGCTCGAAGGCGGTGTTGATATTCTGCTGGTTGAGACCATCTTTGACACGCTCAATGCCAAAGCCGCCCTGTATGCCATAGAAGAAGTCTTCGAAAAAACCGGGCAGCGGCTGCCGATCATGATTTCGGTCACCATCACGGATAAGTCAGGCCGCACGCTTTCCGGACAGACCCCGACCGCCTTCTGGTACAGCATCGAGCATGCAAATCCCATCTCCGTCGGTATCAACTGTGCGCTTGGAGCCGAAGATATGCGGCCCTACATCGAAGAACTGGCCGAGGTAGCCCCCTGCTATATCAGCATCTACGCCAATGCCGGCCTGCCCAACGCCTTTGGCGGTTATGACGACACCCCGGAGGACATGGCAGAAATCTACGCTGATTTCGCGTCGCACGGTCTTTCCAACATCTGGGGCGGCTGCTGCGGAACGACGCCTGAACACATCCGGGCCATGGCCGAGGTGGTCAGGAAACATCCGCCCCGCATTCCGCCGGAACGCGACACTCTGCCGCGATTCAGCGGGCTCGAACCGCTGCGTGTCACCCCGGAAATGAATTTCGTGATGGTCGGCGAGCGCTCCAACATTACCGGTTCGCCCAGGTTTGCCCGGCTGATCCGCGAAGGCGACCTCGAGGGCGCGCTGCAGATCGCCCGTCAACAGGTGGAAACCGGAGCCAACATTATCGACATCAACATGGATGAAGGATTGATCGATTCCGAGGCCATGATGGTGAAGTTTCTCAATCTGGTTGCTTCCGAGCCGGACATCTCCCGTGTCCCGATCATGATTGATTCCTCGAAGTGGGAGGTGATCGAAGCGGGTCTGAAATGCATTCAGGGTAAAGGCATCGTCAATTCCATCAGCCTCAAGGAAGGCGAAGAACAGTTCCGGCAACACGCAAAAAAAATCCAGCGCTATGGCGCCGGCATGGTGGTTATGGCGTTTGATGAACAGGGGCAGGCCGACACCACCGAGCGCCGTATCGAGATCTGCGCCCGCGCCTACAATATACTCGTGAACGAGCTGGGCATCGACCCGACCGACATTATTTTCGACCCGAATGTTTTCCCGGTGGGCACCGGCATGGAGGAGCACCGCATCAACTGCACCTCTTTCTTCGAGGGCGCAAAATATATCCGCGAAAATCTGCCCGGCGCGATGGTGAGCGGCGGCATCAGCAATGTTTCCTTCTCGTTCCGCGGCAACAACCGTGTGCGCGAAGCCATCCATGCGGCCTTCCTGTACCACGGCATGGAGGCCGGCCTGAACATGGGCATCGTCAATCCCGGCATGCTTGAAGTCTATGACGAGGTGCCGAAAGCATTAATGGATCTCGTCGAGGATGTCGTGCTCAACCGCACGGATGACGCCACCGAACAACTCATAGAATATGCAGAACAGATCAAGGCCGAGGGCAGCGGCGAGAAGAAGGAGGCCGAAACCCAGGCATGGCGCGAAGGCCCGGTCGAAGAACGTCTTCAGCACGCACTGGTCAAAGGCATCGTCGACCACATCGACGAAGATGTAGAAGAGGCGCGGCAGAAATATGACCGGCCGCTGCAGGTCATCGAAGGTCCGTTGATGGCTGGAATGGATGTGGTCGGCGACCTCTTTGGCTCCGGCAAGATGTTCCTGCCGCAGGTGGTCAAGAGTGCGCGCGTCATGAAAAAGGCGGTCGCCTACCTGCTCCCTTACATGGAATCGGAACAGGAGGGACAGGAAAAACGAAGCGCCGGAAAGGTGTTGCTGGCTACGGTCAAGGGCGATGTCCACGACATCGGAAAAAACATCGTCGGGGTCGTGCTGGCCTGCAATAATTTTGAGGTCCGGGATATCGGCGTGATGGTGCCATGGGATACGATATTGAAGGAAGCCCGTGAATGGGGCGCTGACATTATCGGCCTCTCCGGGCTGATCACGCCGTCGCTGGACGAGATGGTGCACGTCGCCAGGGAAATGCAGCGCGAAGAGATGAACGTTCCTCTGCTCATCGGCGGCGCCACCACCAGTAAAAAACACACGGCGGTCAAGATTGCTCCTGAATACAGCGGCCCGGCCGTCCATGTGCTCGATGCTTCGCGCGCGGTCAGCGTGGTTCAGTCGCTGCTCAGCCGGGACATTGCATACCGTCGCGGACTCAAGATTGAATACAATGCCATCCGCGAATCACATACGGCGTCGCGGGACACCAAAGCGTATCTGAAGATCGGGCAGGCGCGCGACAACGGATTGCAGCTCGACTGGAAAGGCTACACCCCGCCCTCCCCTGAATTTCTGGGCATCCGGCCCGTTGGCGTGCCGGTCAAAGAACTTGCCGACTATATTGACTGGACGCCGTTTTTCTGGACCTGGGAAATGGAAGGCAAGTATCCCGCCATCCTGGAGAAGGAGGGCGAACCCGGCAAACGCGCCCGCGAACTGTTCGAAGATGCGCAGGCCATGCTTAAACAGGCCATTGAGGAAAACTGGTTCGACCCCAAGGGGGTCCATGCCCTTTTCCCTGCGGCGCGCGTCGGCGACAGCATTGAGGTCTACACCGACGAGTCGCGCACTGAAAAACTGAACACGCTCCACTTTCTCCGACAGCAGATGCTCAAGAAAGACGGCACGCCCAACCGGTCGCTGGCCGACTTCGTTGCTCCGAAGGAATCCAGTGCAGCCGACTATATCGGTGCATTTGCCGTAACGACCGGTCCGCAGGTAGCACAGATTGCCCAGCAATACCGGGAAGATCACGACGACTATAACTGCATTCTCGTTCAGGCGCTCGGCGACCGGCTCGCTGAGGCCTTCGCGGAATACCTGCATAAGCAAACCCGTGATGCCTGGGGCTATGGCCGGGACGAAAAGCTCACCATCGAGCAGATGATCCGGGAAAAGTATTTCGGCATTCGGCCGGCGGCCGGCTATCCTGCCTGCCCGGATCACACCGAAAAAAGGACCATCTTCGAGCTGCTGGCCGCCACGGAAAACGCCGGCATCACGCTGACGGAAAGCATGGCAATGGTTCCGGCGAGTGCGGTTTCGGGCCTCTACTTCTCGCACCCGGACGCCCGATACTTCCCGCTGGGGCGCATTCAGCGCGACCAGGTTTCCGACTATGCCGACCGCAAGGGCTGGAGCATGGAAGAAGCCGAAAAATGGCTCTCGCCTAACCTAGGATATGACGCATGAAGAACATAATCGAACAGCTGAAGGAACGTCCGCTGATCTTTGACGGAGCGATGGGCACAATGATCTATGCCAAGGGGGTGTTCATCAACACCTGCTATGAACACCTGTGCGTGACCAATCCGAAACTGATCAAGGGCATTCACGAGGCGTATGTCGACGGCGGTGCGGACGTCATCGAAACCAATTCCTATGGTGCAAACCGCCTTAAGCTGCAGACGCATGGACTGACCGATCAACTGGAAGATATCAACCGCGCGGCGGTCAAACTGGCACGAGAAGTCGCCGGTGATGAGGTGCTGGTCGCCGGTTCCGTCGGTCCCTGTCTTAAATCCGACCAGTTGTTCGACGATCGCATGACCGATGAAATCACGGATGTCTTCCGCGAACATATGGCCGTGCTGGCTGATGAAGGCGTCGACCTGTTCCTGCTCGAAACCTTCACCCACGTGAAGGAAGCCGAGCTGGCCGCGAAGGTTGCCAAGGAATTCGGCTGCCCGGTCTTCGTGTCCGTTACGGTGGGCAAGGATGGAGAAACCCGGCGCGGTGAAAAAATCGAGCAGATTGTTGACGGGCTGGAGCAGGATTCCAATGTAGACGGTATCGGCATCAACTGCGGCATCGGGCCGGCGGCGGCATTCAGCATAGCAGAGCGTGCCCTGCCCCACACCACCAAGCCGTTTACCGTCATGGCCAATGCCGGCCTGCCCCAGGAAGTTGAGGGCCGGCTGATCTACATGTCGACACCCGAGTATTTTACCGAATATGCCAAGAGCATGATTCAGATCGGCGTACGCGGAGTGGGCGGCTGCTGCGGCACGACGCCGGAGCATATTGAAATGATGGCCAAGTCGGTCAAATCGCTCACCGGCGTCAAGAAGCATGTAACCATCAGCCATCTCGAACAGGAGGAGACGGATGTTGAAGTCGTTCCGACAGCCGAGAAGTGCGCCTTCGGCGCCAAGCTGGCCCGTGGCGAGAAGGTCACCAGCGTCGAAATTACACCGCCCCGCTCCACGGACCTCAAACCCATGCTCGACAAGTGCCGCATCTGCAAGGATGCCGGTATCGATGCCATCAATATCCCTGACGGACCACGTGCCAGCGCACGCATCTCTCCCATGGTCGCGGCTCTGGCGGTGGAACGGGAAGTGGGCATTGAAACCGTCCTTCACTACTGTTGCCGCGACCGCAACCTGATCGGCATGCAGTCCGACCTGCTCGGCGGCTATGCCGGAGGCCTGCGCAACTATCTGATCATTACCGGCGACCCGCCGAAGCTGGGCGACTATCCCGATTCAACCCCTGTATTCGACGTCGATGCCGTTGGTCTGACCCAGGTGGTGTATAATCTTAATCATGGCCGGGACGTTGGGGGCAACCCGATCAACCCGCCGACCGGCATCCTGATCGGTGTGGGCGCCAACCCGTGCGCGGTCGAACCCGAGCGCGAACTGAAACACTACATGAACAAAATTCACGCCGGCGCGGAATATGCCATCACCCAGCCGATCTTTGATCCCGACGCATTGCTGCGTTTCCTCGATGCGGCCGCAGCCGAAGGAGCCGGCATTCCCGTCGTCGCCGGAGTCTGGCCGCTGGTATCATACCGCAATGCCGAATTCCTCAATACCGAGGTGCCCGGCGTGGAAGTCCCGGAGCCCATACTGGAGCGCATGAGCAAGGCCAAGACCAAGGAAGACGGCCGCAAGATCGGCATCGAAATTGCACGGGAAATCTGTGACCGCATTGCGGACCGGGTTGCCGGCTACCAGGTCAGCGCGCCCTTCGGCATCGTCGACCTCGCACTGCAGGTGCTGGAGTAACCTTCGCAGCAAATGCCATCCTCGCTTTGCCTATGAAGGTTCCTGAAGCGACAGCCATCGAAGCAAGGGTGAATACCTGAATCAGACCGAACCGGCAGGCGATGGTGGTTGTAACGTCTTTTCGATGATATTCTATTCAAGGAAATAGTTATAATCGCGCGCTTCTTCACTTTCGATCACTTCCATGGCATCCTCCGGACTGATGGCGGCCATCAAACGGGTGCGGATGGCCTCGTCGCGAACCATGGATGAAAGGCT
Source organism: Pontiella sp. (assembly GCA_050298955.1). GTDB lineage: Bacteria > Verrucomicrobiota > Kiritimatiellia > Kiritimatiellales > Pontiellaceae > Pontiella. The sequence goes on along the minus strand of JBNKVA010000046.1, from coordinate 19,201 downwards.
GGCGAGCACCTTCAGGTGCATGTCCCGCTTGTCCTCCGGCGTAACAATCAGCATGATGAGTTTGACCGGTTCGCCATCGGGCGCATCAAAATCGATTCCATCCCGCAAAATACCCATCACGCCCTGGATTTCCGGCCCCTTGGCAATCCGCCCGTGCGGAAGCGCAATCCCCAACCCCATGGCGGTGGACACTTCCTTCTCCCGGTTTACGATGGACTGATAGAGCTCTTCCTGACTGATGTGCTCGACGCGGTGCGTTCGCACAAGAAACGCCACCAGTTGACGAATGGCATCCCACTTATCCAGGGCCTTGAGATCAACCATCACAAACTCTTCCGCCAGAAATTCCACCAACCGTTCCCGATCGCGATTGGCTTCGCCCGAGCGCGAGACAGCGGCTTTGGTGCAGAGCGGACCGGCGATTTCAGCTATCGTAACGCCCGCCAGGATAATGGCACTGACCGTCTGCTTTACGGCGTCAGGTATAAATGCGTCGTTGCTCATTAAAATAACCAGGCCGATCGCGATACCGGATTGCGGATAGAGGGCAAACGACATGTTCTGCCAGATCCGGCGCGAGCATTTCCCGACGATGCCCCCCAGAGCGGCTCCAATACTTTTTCCCAGCACCCGGGCACCGACGTAAACCATCGCCATTACACCCACAGCCAGCATGGCATCGATATGCAGCGAAACGCCGGCCAGTGTAAAAAAACAGACGTACAATATAGGCTCAAGGGGAACCAGAGTAGTCAGCTGCCGCTCTGCCACCTCGGAGCTGTTGCCCAGGTAGACGCCGAAGAAAAGGTTCACCAACAGTGGACTGAGCTGCAGATAGGCCGCCAAGCCGTCCAGCAGCATGATGGCCAAAAGAATGGTTGTAAAATCATGAAACCGGGGTCTGGTCACTGCGACCTTGGTGATCCACCCCGCGCTTACGCCCAGAATCAGGGCCCCCAGCAGATGATAGGATGCAAGTATGAGCGCATCATCAATCATGCCGCTGGCCCCGCCCCCCTCATAATATGCGGTCACAAAGGTTCGCATCATAACGAACAGCAGAATGGCGAGAATGTTGTTCAAGGCAACGGCGGAAATCAGGGTCTTCACAAAAGGGCCCTTCGCACGCATTTCCCGGATCAGGGCAATCGTTGTGGCCGGCGCGGAGGAAGCGGATATGGCGCCGATGAGGCAGGTGGTTGGCCATTCCAACCCGAACAGGCGCGCCGCCGTCATCACGGTCACGACGCTGAAGCCCACCTCAAGGATGGAGATCGATATGATGCGGCGGAGGGAGTTGTGAATACGCCGGTAGGACAGGTGTCCGCCGATGCTCACGGCCACCAGACTCATGGCGAAGGTGGATAGCGGCTGCAGATCGTGCAGCTGCTCATGCGTGCCGATCAGACCCAGACACGTCGGACCGACCAACACCCCGCCGAGAATATTTCCGGTCACGTGCGGCAGGTGAATGAGCTTGGCAACCCATCCACCGAAAAAACCGGCGGAGACCAGAATGCCTACCACAAGAAACGGGCTCATATGCCCGGCGTGAATAATTGAATCAAAAATCTGCTTTAGTGCGTCCACATAAATTCCTTTTGCTCATTCCTCGCAACCGATGCTTGGCACCATAGTCTGGCAAAGCAAACAGGCTTATTCTAGAAAATAGTTAAAGCCGCGCGCCCCTTCACTTTCGATCACTTCCATGGCGTCCTCCGGGCTGATAGCGGCAATAAGACGGTCGCGAATCGTCTCATTGGCCGCCATGGCCGAAAGGCTGCCCATGACTTTCAGGTGCATATCCGCCCGGTCTTCCGGAGTCACCACCAGCATAATCAACCTGACGGGTTCACCATCCGGTGCATCAAAGTCGACACCTTCCCGGCAAATGCCGATAACACCCTGAATATCGCGACCCTTTTTAATATGGCCGTGAGGAATGGCGATTCCCTGGCCCATCCCCGTCGACATCTGCTTTTCGCGCTTAACAATGGTCGCGTAGAGCTCCGGCTGCGTAATGTGTTCCACCCGGTGCGTTCGCATTAAAAACGTGGTCAACTGCCGTATGGCATCCCATCGGTCCGATGCCTTCAGGTCGACCATGATAAACTCTTCGGCCAAAAACTCGACCAGTCGTTCCCGGTCTCGGCCGTGTTCCTTCGACCGAACCAGCGCCGCCCGGGTGAAAAACGGGCCGACGATTTCGTTGATGGTTACACCGGCCAGAACGATTGCGCCGACTGCGCGGGTCATTTCGGCGGGTATATACTGGTCGCCGTCGAGCAGAATCACCAGGCCGATAGCCACCCCGGCCTGGGGAACCAGCGCAAAAGACATGTTCTGCCAAATGCGCTTAGAGCATTTTCCTACGAAACGGCAGAGCGCAGCCCCCAGACCCTTGCCGATGAAGCGGGCCGCGAAATATACCACGGCCAGGATGCCCGCCTCCACCAACGACTCCAGGTGAAGGGATGCACCGGCCAGCGTGAAGAAGCATACATAAAGCATGGGTTCCAAAGGTTCCAGCGTCCTGAGCTGCTTTTCCGCGACCTCGGTGCTGTTGGCCAGGTAGACCCCGAAGAAAAGGTTGACCAGCAGAGGGCTCAAACCCAGATAGGTGGCCAGTCCGTCACACGCCATGATGGCCACCAGTATGGTGCTGAAATCGTGAAAACGCGGTTTGCTTACCAGGGTTCTGCTGATCCATCCGGTCGCCAGCCCCAGAAGCAGCGCACCCAGCGTGTGGTAGCCGGCAATAAACAGGACATCGCCTACCTGACCCATGGCTTCACCGCTTTTATAGTAGGTGGAGATAAACGTGCGCATCGTCACGAACAACATGATGCAGACAATATTATCGAGAGCGACCACCGAAACGAGCGTCTTCACAAACGGCCCTTTGCAGCGCAGCTCGCGGATGAGAGCCAGGGTCGTTCCGGGCGCCGTGGCGGCCGAAATGGCGCCGAGCATGAGCGACATCGGCCAATCCAAACCGAACAGGCGCGCCACACTGACGACCGCCAGTGCGCAGCAGGTCACTTCCAGTATGGCGATCGACACGATCCGTCGGAGCGCATTATGGATGCGCCGGTAGGAAAGGTGCCCGCCAATGCTGACGGCGATCAGGCTCATGGCAAAGGTCGAGAGCGGCTGCATCGCAAGCATATCGCTATGCGTGCCGATAATGCCCAGACAGGCCGGTCCGACAATGATGCCGCCGACAATGTTGCCTGTTATATTCGGGAGTCGCAACAGCCCAGCCATCCATCCCCCGGCCACCCCGGTGAGGATGAGAATACAGACCACCAGAAAGGGTCCGGGTTGCCCGGCATTGTCGATCAACTCGATTAAATGATGCAGCTTTTCCACAATCTGATTTCAACCGGGCCCCGCGGCCTTTGGATTTCAAAATATTGTGACAAAACTGACAAAGGTTGGCAAGGAATCTGGACCGTTTCTCAACGGCTGGCGTCAGGCATCCGGCGTTTCGGGTGATACGTCGTATTGCTTGCCGAACAATGCCTTGGCGGCAAACACCCATACGGAGACCAGTCCCCAGCCCAGTCCAAAGAGTACACCGACATCAATGATGCCATGCCAGGGTTGCGGTGTATGATGAACCGCGATAATCAAGCAGATGATGCCGGCGGTCAGCGAATAGGCCACAATCTTGCGCTTGCGCGTGGCGTAAAAATAGCCCATGCAGAACAGCGGCGCAAAAATGACACGGATCAGGGTCGGATGTCTCATGATGTAGCGCGCCCGGGCGGCGGCACGTGGTGAAAAACGAAGCTGGAAGCCCTTGTAGCCTTCCGCATAACCCATAAAAGCCAGACAGAGCACCAACCCGACCCAATGGTACCACGTCAACGGGCACTCCTCCATTTCACGGGCATACGGATAAAGACGAACCAATGCACTGGAAAAGAGCCAGCTGAGCCCGACGATGCCCCACACCGCACCGATTTTTCCAAGAATCGTGTAATCACCAGACTGATCATTCATAATCTAAAACATATCCTGTTAACTGCTTCATCAATAAAGGCGACAACTGTACCAATCTATTTGAGGGAGAGAAGTATCAATAAGCTTCATTTAGATTGGCATGAGATATGCTAATATATAGCTATCATCTCCTCCTCACCAGGCGGTGAGTTGATCTTGGATCAGCTCACTGCCTGTGTTTTTTTGTACCCATTGGAGGAGTTCATCTGCACGCGGGGATGGGTGCGTTTTGAGAATAATGACCGCATTTTTACGCAATTGCGTCACTCCGGCATAGGAAACCGCATTTCCATGAATAAGGCGGCGGATCCGGCCGGCGGGTGTTTTGAGCAACCATTCCAGGTCAATCGGAATGCGCGTGTCTACCTTATCGCGCGGTGGACAGACCACGGAACACCAGTCGCAGCCGAACAGCCAATCCTCAATCATCTCGCTTTCCGGACGATTCAGCACACCGCGTTTCTCAATGGTAAGATAACTGATGCACAGCGGTGCATTGATCGGTTCACCAAAACGTATGGCCCCGGTCGGACATTTTTTAATGCAGGCGAGGCAGTCATCGCAGGAAAACGGCATCTTCGGTTCATGGATCACTTCCGGCAGTTCGGCATCGACAAAGAGGCATCCGATAAACACCCGCACATTGGTCCTTCCCGGCACACGCAACAGGTCGTTCCCCCCCCGGATGCCCAAGCCGCCGACGGTTGCAAACAGCCGCTCGTATACCGCCCGGGTATCCACGGCCGCCTCCGCATGAATCCCCTCGCCCAACAACGCTTTCAGTTCAGCGAGCATGTTCTGCCCGTTGATGTGATAGTCGGTTTCCTTCGCATAGGCGGAAATATAGCCCAGCAGCGCATCCGGTTCCGGTGCGGGAAACGGGTGGGTCGCACCCGGGTCGCCCCAGTCGTTGGTGAAGGTGAGCACGATGACCGACCTGGCGCACGGGAACGTCTTCCATGGATCCGCCTTTTCCGGATACATCCGCTCCAGATAGTCCATATCGCCCTGCAGGCCGGCCTCAAGCCAACCGGTCACAAGCGCATTGTTTTCTGCAATTCGCTCAATCAGCAAGGGATTGTCCATGCGGATGCACGCCACCGAATGGGCACCTATGCGCTCGGCAGCCCGCTGAAGCCAATCCTTGAAATTCGCTTTATTCATTTTGCGCTCGTTTCTGAAAAGAGGTAGCAACTGTAGTCAACATGCATACCGGATTGAAGACCATATTCATTTTCGTCGACGGACTCGGGATCGGCCCGGACCATCCTGCGACCAATCCGCTGGCAGGCGGACGATTCCCGGTGCTTGAAAAAATGATCCGCGAGTCCACACCGCTGGATGCCTGTCTCGGCATAGAGGGTCTTCCCCAGAGTGCAACCGGACAGGCCTCGCTGCTGACCGGCATCAATGCGCCGAAAGCCATGGGCCGGCATATCGAAGGCTTTCCTCCACCCTCGCTCAAGAAACTGATCCAGCATGAGAACCTTTTTCTCAAACTGCACAAGCTGGATGTCCGCTGTACCTTTGCCAACTGCTACCTGAACGTTGACCCCCGCAACATTCCGCCGCGCCGGCAATCGGTGACGACGGTTATGACGCAGTCCGCCCTGGGCGGAGTCCGCGGTAATCCGGAGCTCGCTCAGGGCAAGGCCGTCTGCCATGACATCACCCGCTGGACGATGCATCAACGGGGCTACGATGGCCCGGTGATTTCTCCCGAGGAGGCCGCCCGGCACCTCATCGCCACGGCCATGGACAATGACTTTACTCTCTTTGAGCATTTCCTGACCGACCGCGCCGGACATTCCGGCGATCTTGAGCAGGCCGGGCAGTGCCTGGATACGCTGGAGCGGTTTATTGCAACAGTTTCCGCCTTTGCCGACCAACCGGGCCACCTGCTTCTTCTATCCAGTGACCACGGAAACATAGAAGATCTCTCGATCCGAACGCATACGCGCAATCCGGTTCCGCTCGTGGCGGTCGGGCATCAGGCCGGCCACTTTCAGAGCGCCCGCAGCCTGTGCGATGTCACACCGGCGATCATCCGGCTTTATGATTCTTGAATCCGGCCGGCTCCCTGAGTAATCTCCCGCGCATGACAGACCAACTCAACCAGCGTCCCGACTGGGACGAATACTTCATGGATATCGCGCAGGTTGTGTCGAAGCGCGGCAACTGCTCGAGGCGCAAAGTGGCCGCCGTGATTGTCAGCGACCGTCGCATCATATCCACCGGTTATAACGGAACTCCGCGCGGCATCAGGAACTGCTGCGACGGCGGCTGCCCGCGCTGTGCAAGCGATGCCCCTTCAGGCGGAAGCCTCGGCGAGTGCATCTGTGCCCATGCGGAGGAAAATGCAATTGTGCAGGCGGCCTACCACGGCATTTCCGTTCGCGGAAGCACCCTGTACTGCAATCTGAGTCCCTGCCTCATGTGCACCAAGATGATCATCAATGCAGGGATCAGGGAAGTGGTCTACGAAACCGAGTATCATTTTACCGATCAGGCCAGGAGCCTCTTTTCTGAAGCCGATATCATTTGCCGACAATTTCAGAGATAAGCCATGCTGAAACGGTGTTCCGCCATTTTAATCTTCCTGCTGGTTGCGGCTTCGGCTCTCGCAAACGACTATGCAGACTGTTTTGTTCCGGGGGAAACCGTGGAATACCGCATTTACTGGCTGGGCATTCCCATCGCGTGGTCCCGAACCACGACGGAAATGGTCAACGAGAACGGGCGCGAGCTGTTCCACATCACGATGATTGCAAAGACCTATTCGGCCTATAAACACATCTTTGAAGTGGACGATAAAACCGAGGTATTCATCGACCCGCTGACGGCCCTGCCGGTCCGGCACGACTGGATCATCAATGAAGGCACCATACACAAAAGTCACCTTACGACCTTCTATCATGACCGGAAGATCGCCCTGTTCCAGGACCGGATCAGCAAAAACCTCAGGGAAGTCCCGATCGACAGCGACACCCAGGAAATCTTCAGCTTCATCTACTCAAACCGTAACACCGATTTTGAACAACTTGCCGCAAAGAAACACAAACTGCTCGTCACGGGAAAGCTCTACGATCTCGACCTTAAGATCACGGATGAGGACCGGATCAGGCTCGATGACTACGGCAAGGTGCCGAGTATTGAATTCGAACCCGTAGCGGACTTTGACGGCATCTTTCTGCGGAAAGGGAAAGTGTTTTTTTGGATTTCAAAGGAAAAGCGCCGTGTGATTACATGCATCAAAACCAAGGTTGCCGTTGGAAAGGTCACGGCCAAGCTGCGGTCGGTATCCGGCGAAGGCCCCGGTTTCTGGAACAAAGAGAACTAACGGAGTATCCATGAGCAATATAGTTGGCGTAATTCCATCACGTTGGGGTTCCACCCGATTCCCCGGCAAGAGCCTGGCCGTGATTGCCGGCAAACCCATGATCCAATGGGTGGTCGAGCGGGTGAAACAGGCCGGCAAACTGGATGCGGTTATCGTCGCAACCGACGATGCGCGAATTGCCGACTGCGTCCACGGGCTGGGCATCAAAGATGTTGCGGTTGCCATGACGAGCCCGGATCATCCTTCCGGAACCGATCGTATTGCAGAAGCCGTGCAGGACCTCGACATTGACGCCGTGATCAATGTTCAGGGAGATGAGCCGCTGATCGACCCGGCTCTGATTGACGAACTGGCTGAGGAGATTTCCTCCGGCGAATGGGATATGGTCACCGCCGCCACCCCCATTACGGATGAGAGCCAAATCAGCGATCCATCGGTCGTGAAGGCGCTCTTTAACCGCCACGGACAGGCCCTCTACTTTTCACGATCCACGATCCCCCACATCCGGGAACCGGAAGGCGTTTCCAAGTCGGGCATCTACTGGCGGCACATCGGCATCTATGCCTATCGCCGCGACTACCTCCTCAAACTCGTGGCGGAGCCACCCTGCGCGCTTGAACAACTGGAAAAGCTGGAGCAGCTTCGGGCCCTGGACATGGGGTGCCGGATGAAAGTGATTCAGACTGAGGATTTTGGAATCGGCGTCGACACGCCGTCCGATGTTGCCAAGGCCGAAGCCTTACTTGCACAATTAGGTTAACAATCCCGTCAATCTGTGTAATCTGCGGGCACATATAAACAGGAAGATTTCATGACAAAGACCGTTAATGTTAGAGGCGTCAAGTTTGGCGGGCGGAACCCGCTGGCCCTGATCGCAGGCCCCTGCGTGATTGAAAGCCGCGAAGGATGCATGGCAATTGCCGACAAGATGGTCAAACTGGCCAAGCGGCAGAACATACCCTATGTGTTCAAGGCTTCGTATGACAAAGCCAACCGGACATCGATCAATTCCTATCGCGGACCGGGTATTTCCAAAGGCCTGGAGATTCTTGCCGAGATCAAGGAGAAGTACCAGGTGCCCGTTCTCACGGACGTCCACAGCGTCGAGGAAATCCATATTGCCTCTCAAGTCGTCGATATTATTCAGCTGCCCGCCTTCATGATCCGGCAGACCGACTTTGTTGTGGCCGCCGGCGAAAGCGGAGCTGTGGTCAATGTTAAGAAGGCCCAGTTTGCCGCCCCGTGGGACATGATAAATGTCATACGGAAGCTGGAATCGACCGGTAATAAGAAGATCCTGCTTACCGAACGCGGTGCCTCCTTCGGATACAATACGCTCGTGGCCGACATGCGCAGTCTGATCATCATGCGCGAGATGGGCTATCCCGTGATCTTTGATGCGACCCATTCCGTGCAGTCGCCCGGCGGACAGGGAGATTCTTCCGGCGGCGATGGCCGCTTTGCCCCCTATCTTGCCCGTGCAGCGGCCGCGGTCGGCGTTGACGGCATGTTTATTGAAACCCATCCCGATCCGGCGAACGCCCTTTCCGACGGTCCCAACATGATTCCGCTCAGCCAGATGGGACCGCTGTGGAAAAAACTGGACGCCATCGACCAGGTCAAATAAGGAACCACCCATGACTGACGAAAAGAAACTATCCGGACTGACCCTGTTGAAACAGGGGGAAACGCGCTACCCGACTTCGCCGGACGAAGCCAAACTGGAAACCTTTGAAAACGCCAATCAGCAGCGTAATTACTGGATTACCTTCAACACGTCCGAATTCACTTCGCTATGCCCCATTACCGGCCAGCCGGACTTTGCCACGATTACGATCGAATACATTCCCGATCTTCTGTGCGTGGAGAGCAAATCACTCAAGCTCTATCTCTTCTCATTCCGGCAGATGGGCACATTTTATGAGGAGATCGTAAACCGAATCTACACGGACCTCTCCGGGCAGCTGAAACCCAGACGACTGGTCGTCAATGGCGATTTCACCGCGCGCGGCGGCATCACTTCCTCGGTGAAGATTGATTCGGCGGAGGTGTAAAGCAGGTTGGGCGCTTTGCCACTCCCGATGGTCGTTGCTGTCGCTGCGCGTCAGCCTCTCTCGGCATCGCCTCGGGTCACTGAAAGCGCCGCGGACGGTTCATCGAACCGTCCCTACCCGCCGGAGTAGACACAGACGTTCGTGGGATTTTCCTTTACCACAACCTGACAGAGCTGGGACAGTTCCGGCTTGATCCGGTTCCAGAACCAGAGGGCAATGAACTCGGCCGTAGGGTTTTCCAGTCCTTCGATTTCGTTCAGCACCTTGTGGTCAAGCCGATCGATCAACGGCTCCACCACTTTACGCAAATCATTGTAGTCCAAAACCCAGCCCAGTTTCGGGTCCAGTTCGTCTTCGACATGGATTTCAATGTAGTAGGTGTGCCCATGCATGTTGGCACACTTGTGTGTCGGCGGCACATTCGGCAGCCAATGGGCTGAATCAAACTTGAATTCCTTGTAAATCTTCATTTTCGGCATGGTTTATTCCTCGATATATACGCGTGGATCCGCGCTTCCGGCATCATGGAATCCCTTCTTCCTCAACAGACAGGAATCGCACCGGCCACAGGCGCGCCCATCAGGTGCAGGATCATAACAGCTCGTCGTTTTGGCATAATCGACACCCAGATCCAGTCCGAGCTGAATAATTTCGGCCTTGGTTAGATCAATCAGCGGTGTATGGATCTTCAGCCGATTCCCTGCAACACCCGCCACGGTGGCCAGATTGGCCATTTTTTCGTATGCTTCAATAAATTCCGGGCGACAGTCGGGATAGCCGCTATAGTCGAGCGCATTCACGCCGATAAAGATATCGTTGGCCCCCAGCACCTCGGCCCATGCGAGCGCGTATGACAGAAAAACCGTATTGCGGGCAGGAACGTAGGTGACCGGAACCTCTTCGGTGAGTTCTTCCACGGCATCATGCTTAGGTACATCAATGTCCGCCGTTAATGCGGAGCCGCCGAATGCGCGCAGGTCAATATCCACGATGCGATGTTCAGCCGCGATTTCTTTCGCCTGCTGCACCGCGCAATCCGTCTCAATGGCATGCCGCTGACCGTAGCGGAATGACAGGGCGTACAGTTCGAACCCCTCTGCCTTTGCGATCGCCATCGCCGTGGCCGAATCCAATCCGCCGCTGAGCAGCACTACGGCTTTTTTTGTATGGTCTCCCAACACTGCTTTTTATTTCCTCTCCGGTCCTGCAAGTCGTCTGATCTACAGCACATTAATCATTTTATGGGTTTGTGGAATCACGCGAACGTTCGGCAGCACGCTCGCAACTTTGTCCTGCCAACGGAGCAGCTGTTCCCCGCTCGGGACGGCATCGGTTTTTTCCGCCTTGGTCATGGGTTGAATGACCACCAATGTATCTTCCCCGCCGGACTTTTTTATTCCCTTGACCGCTTCAATCAGTTCGCCTTCATGCGTTTCCGACGAGAGCACCAGCTTGCAGAAAACCTCTACATCAAAGTCCCGGCAGGTTTTAAGGAACTGCCAATGCGCCGGAAAGGTGTTCGGCTCCCTGGTTACACTGGAGAGCTTAACATCCATCGCAACAATATCGATCCACTCGATAATGGACTTCAACTGTTTAGGAAGGTCCCCGGCCGTTTCCAGGTAAATACTGTACTCATCCGCACACAGATGGGGCAGGAGCTCCCGCAAAAAATGCGCCTGCAGCAGCGGCGCTCCGCCCGTCAGGGATATACGGCGATTGGTCTTCCTGCTATCCACCTTTCGGATCAGTTCAACGACCTGCTCCACGGTCAGCGGATTGGGAATCTGGTCAAAGCTTCCTGAACCGGGATCTGCTTCAACCAGAACTGTATCCGTGCGTTCGGTATTCGTGTCGCAGAATATACATTCACGGTGGCAGCCGCAAAAGCGGACAAAGAGATGGCGCTCTCCAACATAGGGTCCTTCACCCTGAACAGAGCTGAAAATTTCGGAAAGGTATGTCTTCATGCCTCGACAAAGTACCCGACCAAATCGGAAAACGAAGCAAAATATCGATCGGGTTTATGGCCGCGCTCTTCCCCAAAGCCATATTTCACAAAGGCGCTCTGGACCCCGGCATTTTCAGCAACCGCCAGATCGGTGTAATGATCACCAATCATCCACGTCCGCCCGGCATCCACTCCGGCCAGTTCCCCGCAGCGGAATATTCCATCCGGTTCGGGCTTGAGCTGTTCAACGTCGCCGCCGCCGATAATCGCCGTAAAAAGTGTATCAATGTTGAAATGCCGCAGGATTTCCCGGCTGGGATCCCCCGGTTTATTGGTCAATACCGCCAGTTTATTCCCTGCAGCGGCGAGCTCACGCAGGCCGTCCGCAACGCCTTCGTAGAGTGTCGTATGCACGGTCAGGTGCGAATAGTAGTAGGCCTTGTTGATCTGCAAAGCATCCTCTACATCAACCTTCGCGCCCTGCAGCGATCCTTCCACCAAACGGCGCACGCCGTTTCCGATGTAGCCGACCACCGTTACAAGCGGCAGGGGCTCAAGTCCGAAATGCGTCCGCATATGGTTTATGCCGGCGGCCAGATCTGCCCGTGAATCAATCAGGGTACCATCCAGATCAAAAATCAAAAGGCGGGGACTCATGCGGTGTCCCCGCTCAATTTCAGCAGCTTGCTCCATGAATATTTCGGCACATCCGCCGGGTAGTCAACGAACTGCCCGTTATCCACGGCCACCACCTGCGCCCCGGCCGACTGCGCCGCCTGCACACCGATCAACTGATCTTCGAAAACCAGTGTTTTGAGCGGATCAACCCCCAGCTTCTGAATGGTCCGTTCAACAATTTCAGGATGCGGTTTGCGGTGTACCACCTCATCGGAGGTCGTTACACACTTAAAAAACCGGATCAACCCCGCATCCTCCAATGCAGGCAAAACAAACTCGGCCGGTGAATTGGTGGCCAAGGCCATGGTTTTCCGGCCGAACCACACCTCCAGGAATTCGCGCGCACCGGAAAACGGTTTGGCTTCAAAGATTTCCCTGACCCGCCGGCGTTTATACTCCAGCACATCATCAGGCGATAGCGACAGCCCATGGCGTTCATTCAGCTCACGCGCAAACCAGGTGCTGTGCTTGCCGAAAAACTCTCGGTATTCATTCTCAGTCAGATGATAACCGCTTTGAGCCACAACCGCGTCGGCGAACGCCTGCGCATGGTACTGCTCCGAATCGATCAGGGTTCCATCCAGGTCAAAAACAAATGCGTCATATGCCTGAAGATTCATGCGTTATCCTCGCCAGGAAGCTTTACTCGGGAATCAGGTTTACACAGCGTTGCACAAGGTCAGAATCACGGCTTTCTGAGCATGGAGCCGGTTTTCCGCTTCATCGAAGACGATGGACTGCGGTCCGTCAATGACCTCCGCGGTCTGCTCGCACCCGCGAATAGCCGGCAGGCAGTTCATGAAGATAGCATCCGGTTTCGCATGGCGCATCAGCTCACTGTTGACCTGATACGGCATAAACTTGGCAATGCGCTCTTCTTCCTGATCCTTGGGAATATGGTAGCTCATCCACGAATCGGTATAGACCACATCCGCGTCCTTTGCCGCCTCCACGGGGTCATCCGTGACACATACAGACCCTCCCGAATCAGCCGCAAACGATTCGCAGGCCGCCACCACATCGGGGCGTGGAGAATAATCGGCACCCGCCGGCGAACCGACGGAAACGTGCATACCCATCTTCGTTCCGCCATACATCAGTGAATGGGTCACATTGTTGAAGCCGTCTCCGAGGTAGGCCAGTTTGAGCCCTCTCAAATGACCTTTCTTTTCCTCGATCGCCTGCAGATCGGCCAGGATCTGGCAGGGATGGCTGTCGTCGGTCAATGCATTGATCACCGGAACCGTGGCGAAATCGGCCATCTCCAACAGGTCCTCATGCCTGAACAAACGCGCCATGATAATATCCACAAACCGCGAAGCGGTTTTTACCGAATCGCTGATGGTTTCCTTGCCGCTCCCCATGGGTGAGCTTCCGGTGTGGTAGTAAATGGCATGGCCTCCCATCTGGCTCATCCCTGCTTCAAACGACAAGCGGGTGCGCAGGCTCGGCTTTTCAAAAATCATCAGCAGCGTTTTGCGGTGCATCGCATTGTCATACTTTTCCGGGTGCGCTTTTACATCGCGGGCCAGGTCGAGCACCTGCCGGATGGTTTCGGGGTTCCATTCCTTCAGTGAAATTAAATGTTCCATAATCTGCCTCGTGATACTTGGTCCATGACGGGCGACGGCTCACGTCTCATGTTCCAGGTTTATATTCGTCATAATATTTGTGTACTTCATCCTCGCGACCGAACGTCGAGAGAATCAGCGCGGCACGAATCCACATACCGTTCCGCATCTGGCGCCAATATACCGCCTGCGGTTCATTGTCGATATCCGTACTGATCTCCTGCCGGCGCGGAAACGGATGCATGATCACAGCCGAATCCTTGAGTACAGGCTGATGTTCGGCGCCGATCCAGTATTCGGATGAATCAGTCGTACTGGCTTCGCCCTCCACATCCCATTCATCCTGGATGCGGGTCATATAGATTGCATCGGCCTTGGGCATGACCGAGGCGAAGTCCTGCGTGAGGACATAGTTAGTACCCGCCGCATCGAGCAGATCCAGAATATCCTGTCCGATCTGAAGGGATTCGGGGGCCACGAAATAGAGTGTCATGTTCTTATACAGGGTCAGCATCCACGCCAATGAACGCACGGTTCGGCCACGTTTAAGATCACCGACAAAAACCACATGCTTACCGTCAATACCGCCGATATTTTCAAAGCTCCGCGCCAGGGTGTAGATATCCAGCAGGGCCTGCGTCGGATGCTGGTCTGCACCCGAACCGGCATTCAGCACCGGAATTTCCCGGTTTGTATGCGCCAGCATCCATGCCACGCGCTCGGCAAAGCCGCCGACCGGATGACGCATGATGATCATGTCTACATATGAACTGAAGGTCCGGATCGTGTCTTCGGGAGATTCGCCTTTCACTTCGCTCGAGGTCTTTGAGTCCCGTACATCCATGGTATCCAGCCCAAGAATCTGGCAGGCGGCATTGTGCGATAGATAGGTTCGCGACGAGGGCTGTGCGAAGTAGAGCATGGCCCGCTTGTCGGACAGCAGCGTTTTGAGAAAATTGGCCCCGTCACGGCGCTTATTGATGCGCTTGATCCGGGTTGCCAGCGTGCAGAGCTTTTCCAGTTGTGCGCGGGAAAACTGCTGCGCGATCAAGGTGTGCTTTGGATCGGCCTGAAAATACGCCCCCTTCTCCGGCAAGGAGAGCGCCTTAAAATCCTTCCACGTAATACCACTCAGTTTTTTTTCCGTCGACATCTTCACCCATCCCTTTTAAATGCTTCACAAATAATAGCGTCACCGCATTCAAAGTCCAGCATCCTCATTGAAATCCATTGCCAGCTACCGGCCGTTTGCGTACCTTTTTCGTGTGAACAGCGGAAATCAAAGAACGAGCACCCTCCGGGTAAACGGGGCGGTGCTTAAAGGCGTTTCAACCGGAACAGCGCGGGCGGCAGATGCCCCCACCAGCGCCCAGGCCCTGCTGTGTCTGGATCTGTTCCAGACGGGAAAGACAAACGTTTTATGGATCGCCGCCGATGTCCGGGAGATGGAACGGCTGCACGAATCGATCCGGACTCTGGCGCAGGGCAGGAACGACGCTACCGGCACGCCGGCGGCGGGACTGGACACCCCGCCCTACCTCCTGCTCTTCCAACCGATGGAAAGAGATCCGGCGGTATTCGGGGAACACCTTAAACTGGTGCAACTCCTTTCGGAGAAAAAGCCCTTCATCATTGTCACCTGCCCGCATGCCCTGGAACAGGAGGTGCCGATGGCCGGCAAGGCCGAGCTGGCCGTCCGCACCGTACATACCAACAAGCGGCACGCGCTGGATGAGCTGACCGGCTGGATGTCCGATGCCGGCTACGAATTCGGTGTTGAGGTTTACTCGCAGGGCGAGGCCGCATTGCGGGGCGGCATTCTGGACTGCTGGCCGCCGGGCTCGCCACGCCCTGTCCGCATCGAATTCTTCGGCGACGAGGTCGACTCCATCCGGTATTTCGACGATCAGACTCAATGCTCGATCGAAAAGATCGGTTCCATTCAGCTGCCGCAGCTTGACTTCGGATTTGCTGGCGAAGAAACGTGCAGCCTGCTTGCGCTGCTGCCGGAACAGACACTGACCATCAACCCGAATGATACGGCAGCAACAGCCCCATCCACCCGCCTCTCCACGGGCTTTGATTTCTATGACACCAACCTGCAGGCCGTCTCGTTTGATCTGCATCCGAAAACGGCGGAACAGGCCCGGCGGAAGTTTGTAGAACAGCGTTGCGCGGATGCGGCACGGCAATGGGACATTCATCTTTTCTTTGAAACGGAGGGCACGCTGAAGCGATTCCGGGAACTGTACGAGGAGATTCCCGGCTTTAACGCCCTCCGTCTGCATCGCGGGGTTATCCATGACAGCGCCATCGATCACGCGCGCAGGATCCTGATCATCACGGAATGCGATTTCTATGCCTATCACACCAATCGAAGCGCCCATGCCCGTACCGCCAAACGCTTCCGCAGGCAGGAACGTGTTTCCGAAGCGGCCGACATCCAGCCGGGCGATTTTGTCGTGCACGTGGAGCACGGGGTCGGGAAGTATCTCGGCATTGTGGAGACCTCCTTCAGCGGACGCAGCATGGAGGTGTTGGCCATTGAATATGCAAAGGGTGAAAAGGTTTATCTGCCCGTCACCCAGGCCCACCTGCTTACCCGCTACAAGGGCATGGGCAAACAGACTCCTAAACCCCATACCCTGGGCGGAAGAAAGTGGCGCAACGACAAGGCCAATGCCGAAGAAGCCGTTCAGGATCTGGCGGCCAAGCTGCTGCAGACCCAGGCCGAACGCCAGGCCAAACGCGGCAACCGGTTCTCGAAGGACACCGCCATGCAGGCCGAGTTCGAGGCGGCCTTCCCCTACACCGAAACGGCCGACCAGTTAAGCGCGTCGGATGAATTGAAAAAGGACATGGAAAAAAACCGGCCGATGGATCGGCTGCTCTGCGGTGACGTCGGATTCGGAAAGACCGAGGTGGCCATGCGCGCAGCCTTCAAGGCCGTCATGGACGGCATGCAGGTGGCCGTCCTCGTGCCGACAACCGTCCTGGCGCAGCAGCATTACGACACCTTCACCGAACGCATGGCGGCCTTTCCAATCAATGTCGACATGGTCAGCCGGTTCCGTACCCGCGCCCAGCAAAACAAAACGCTGTTCAGCACGGCTGAAGGCGAGATCGATATCCTGATCGGAACGCACCGGCTTCTTTCAAAGGACGTGATGTTTCAAAACCTTGGGTTGGTGATCATCGACGAAGAACAACGTTTCGGCGTCGAGGCCAAGGAACACCTGAAAGAGCTGCGCAGGCAGGTCGATGTGATCACCATGTCCGCCACACCCATTCCGCGCACGCTCTACATGAGCCTTACGGGGGTGCGCGACCTGAGCACCATCAAAACCGCGCCGCAGGAACGCCAGCCCGTCGACACACATGTGATGCCGTACGACGAAGAGATTATTCGGGAATCGATCCGGATGGAGATGCATCGCGGCGGCCAGGTCTTCTATCTGCACAACCGTGTAAAAACCATTCACCTGGTCGACAACAAACTGCGCGCTCTGCTTCCGGAAGCCCGCATCGCCGTTGCACACGGGCAAATGGGAGAAAAAGAGCTGTCCGAAATTATGCATGCCTTTGTCCAGGGACGGTTTGATGTTCTTCTCTGCACGACGATTATCGAGAGCGGCGTCGACATCCCCAACTGCAACACCCTGATTGTCGAGAATGCCGAACGGTTCGGCCTCTCGGACCTCTACCAGCTGCGCGGGCGGGTCGGCCGTTCCAACCACAAGGCCTTCGCCTACTTCATGCTCTCACCGGGCGGTGATATGATTGATGCCGCCCGCGACCGTATGAATGCGATCCAGCGCTACACCGGTCTCGGATCCGGTTTTCGGCTGGCCCTGCGCGACCTCGAGCTGCGCGGGGCCGGAAACCTGCTCGGAGCAAAGCAGAGCGGCCACATCTCGGCCATAGGGTTTGATCTGTACTGCCAGCTGCTCAAGCGCACGATCGCCATCATGCAGGGAAGAAAACCCCCGCCGCTGATGGACGTCGCCGTCAAACTCGACTTTCTGGATCTTTCGCCGGCCACCGGATCATCCGCCAACGGGGCCTATATTCCCTATCATTACATTGAAGATGAAAACCTGCGGCTGCGCATCTACCAGCGATTGTCCGCCCTGGCGACCAAACAGGAAATCACACTGATGAAACGCGAAATCAAGGATCGCTTCGGCAAACTGCCATCAGAGGTCCAGCGGCTGATGCTCATCGCCGAACTGCGCATCGTCGCCGCCGACCTGGGTATCGATTCTGTCATTGTCCGCAGCCATACGGTCATGCTGTCCAGAGCGAACAACTATCTTACGCCCGCTGGACGACACCCTCGCCTGACAGAGGAGAAACCAACCGCTATGCTCGGAGAACTGATTAGTCTACTGAAGGAGCATATCTAAAGATTCGGCTCGGTGGACTTAGCCAGCAAGGCGTCGAGCTCATCCGCCGGCATCAGTTTTTTTTCGAGAACCAGTTCCTTGAGCGTTTTACCGGTTTTGAGTGACTCCTTCACCAGCTCGGCAACACGGTCGTAACCCAGTTTCGGATTCAGGATGGTCGGCAGACCGGCGCTGATCTCAAAGTTGCGTTTGCACACATCGTCGCGTGCCTCAATTCCGCGCACACATTTTTCAGCCAGCATGGTGCAGGTTCGCGTCAGGATACCGATCGACTTGATGAGGTTTGTGCCCACCAACGGCATATGCGTATTCAGCTCGAGCTGGCCCGCGGCACAGGCCATGGAAACGGCCGTATCATAGCCCACCACCTGCAGGCAGGCCATGTTGGCCGCTTCGCAGATGCTGGGGTTGATTTTCCCCGGCATGATCGAAGAGCCGGGCTCAACGGCCGGCAATCGAATTTCCCGGAGACCGGTGTTGGGCCCCGAACCGAGCAGGCGCAGATCGTTGACAACCTTGAGCAGGTCAGCCGCCAGCAGCCGCAATGCCGAGGACATTCCGCCCATATCGGTGAGGAACTGGGTGATTTCGATGCCGTTTTCCGCCACGCGAAAATCGTGGTCCGTAAGGTGGTTCAGCTCATCGATAATGCGCTGGCGATATTCGGGCCGGGTGTTGATTCCCGTGCCGACCGCATTGCCCCCTACCCCCAATTCCCGCAATAGATTCACGGCGACTTCAATCCGATCATCGTCTTTTTCAAGCGCATGGGCCCAGGCACCAAACTCCTGCCCCAGCCTGATCGGCACCGCATCCTGCAGATGGGTTCGCGCACTCTTGAATACCTCAGCGAACTCGGCGGCCTTCGCGTTCAAGGCCTGGATCAGCTCCCGCAATGCCGGCAGCAGCAGTCCACACCCCTCCACCGCGGCGAGGCGGATTGCCGAAGGAATAATGTTGTTGGTCGACTGGCCCTTGTTGACATGGTCGTTAGGATGCACCAGCGAGCGGTCGCCGCGCGTCCCTCCGAGGAGTTCGCAGGCCAGGTTTGCGATGACCTCGTTGACGTTCATGTTTGACGACGTACCCGAACCCGCCTGGCAGACATCAATCGGGAACTGGTCATCATAGCAGCCCACCAGAATCTTGTCGCAGGCCGTGATAACAGCCTGCCCCATTTCAGGGGAAATCAG
>JBNKVA010000045.1:0-72889 GCA_050298955.1 Pontiella sp. | reverse complement strand
TGAGAAGGTTTCAAAGACGTTGAGTTCGGTGGAGAGGGTGTTCCGGTTGTCCATGTTTTCCTCGTATACCCCGGACCAGCGGAACGTTTTACCTTCAACGGTCTGGAGCCCTTCGAGGTCGATGCTCATGTCGGTCCACGTATCGCGGAATTCCTGCGGGAAGTCGGTTCCGACCACGCCGACCATGCCGGCGTGGGTGAAGAAAGAGGCTGCGGCGCAGGCATAGCTGACGGATCCGCCGAGAATCTCCTCGCGCTTTTCGGCGGGGGTTTCGATGGTATCGATTCCAATGGATCCTACGATGGTCAGGTCAACGGTCGGTTTGGTCATGGGAACTCCTGTTCTTCGATTAGATAGCCAGCAGAATGGTGGCGATGCCGACGGCGCCGACCAGATAGGTTTGAAGATCCTTGGACGCGAAGGCGAGCGGATCGTCGGTCATCTTGCCTCGCCAGGCCAGGTGCCAGATCCGGGTGATCCAGTAGAGCAGCAGCGGACAGAAAATCCAGAGCAGCTCCGGGCGGCTGTAGAGCTGGGTAACCTTGTCGCTTCCGAGATACATGGTGAAAACCAGCACGGCGAGATAGCCGCTGGCACCGCCGAATACGAGCAGCAGCGGCAGGTCGCCGGTCTTGTAGCCGCGTTCGCGCTGCTTTTCCTTGAGTTCGGCACCCTCTTCCATCTCGCGCAGTTCGGAGAGGCGCTTGACGAGCGCCAGGCTCAGAAAGAGAAAGATCGCAAACTCGATGAACCAGCCCGAGGCCGGCGTTCCCGTTGCGGCAGCTCCGGCCACAATGCGCATGGAGAAGAGAATGGCGAGCGTAAGTACATCGGCAACGGCCAGCTGCTTAAGGCGCCATGAGTAGAGCGTGGTCAGTACATAATAGGCCAGAATGGAGAAAAAGAACGGCAAAGGAAGAAAAAGGCAGAACAGGATGCTGATGGCCACAAGCAGCGGTATCAACAGGGATCCTACGATGATGGGCAGGTCACCGGAGGCGAAAGGCCGGTTGCATTTTCGGGGGTGGTGCTGGTCGGCGCTGAGGTCGAACAGGTCGTTCAGCACATAGATGGATGAGGCGGTAAAGTTAAAGGCAAAAAAGGCCAGGACGGCATCGATGATGCAGGGCAGTTCGGTAAACCGGTGCGCCAGCAGCATCGGGGCGAATACCAGCACGTTTTTCAGCCATTGACTGCAGCGCATGGCCTTGACAAGCATCCGGAATACAGGCTGGCGTTCGTTGAAAACCTGATCGGCTCTGGAGCTGAACGCCTTGTTGGCGCCGGCGCTGGGGTTGACGAGAATCACTTCATTCGCGGCTTCCCAGATCGGTATGTCGTGGGCATCGTTTCCCGCATAGCCGAACTGTTCGAAACGCTCCTTGATGGCCGCCAGTTTCCGGTTGTTCCGCAGGTTGGTGTCTGCATTGCTGGCCAGGATTTCATCAAAAATGCCGAAATGTTCTGCAACGGCGTTGGCGGTGCGGTAGTTCGAGGCGGTTGCCAGCACCAGTTTACGCCCGTTTTCGTGTTCTTTTCGCAGCCAGACTGCGAAGGTTTGGTTGTAGGGGAGTACGGTGGCATCCAGCGTAACCCGCTGCATGACCTGATCCTTGAAGTAGGCTTTCCCCCTGAGAATCCAGCCGGGAATGCGGAATATGGCCGAAAAATCGCGCCGAAGCAGCAGGAACAGCGCTTGATGAAGCGTATCAAGTTTGACGAGTGTGCCGTCAAGGTCGACGCAAAGCGGAATGGACGGTTGGTCATTCATGAGGCCGGTTTACATTTACCTGGATGTATCCGTTGCGAATCTTTTGTTCCAGTTTTTTCCGCAGCCAGCCGCGGATCTGTTCCCGGACATAAGGAATCAGCAAGGCAAAACCCGCGGTGTCGGTGATGAGGCCGGGGGTCAGCAGAAACGCGCCGGCCACAAGCACCATGATGCCGTCCATCATTTGCGGCGCGGGCAGGTTGCCGACGGCCATTTCACGCTGGATTTTAAAAAGGATGGATATGCCCTGCCGTCGAACGAGCGCGGCGCCGGCCACGCCCGTCAGCAGAACAAGCAGAATGGTGGGTCCCAGGCCGATCGCTTCGTGTACCTTGAAAAGCAATGCCAGTTCAACGACCGGCAGGCCGATGAACAGGGCGATGAGATAAGGCAGCGGCATGGCGTATCCGGATTAGGTGTTGTCGCCCGACGTGAACTCTTCGAACCGGGCCTCTTCCAGGAGGGAATCCCGCCATGCGGCGGTCATGCGGCTGGCTTTATCGTTCTGGACGCTGGCCTTCAGCTGATCGATCACATTCGGATCCGCCATGAGGCGGTCGGCGGCCTCCTTCTCGACGACATAGGCGACAATGAGTTCATTGTCCGTCGGAATCAGGTCGACCAGGGTTCCGGCATCAAACAGTACGGTCTCCCGCAGGATATTCTCGCCCAGCTCATCCGCCGGAGGTTCGGCAACACTGAACGGCTCGGTCGTAGTGATTTCCAGACCGGCTTTGGTGGCGGCATCCGCAAACGAGGAACCGGCCTTGAGGCTTGCTTCGAGCGCGGAATGGATTTCCTCGGCCTTTTCGACATAGGCTTTTTCCTCCGCCGCAATCTGGGCGGCGGCCATGACCTCTTCCGCGACCACTTCATACTCCGGCAGGAACGACGGCATCCTGTTCTGCAGCACCAGGACGTAGATGCTGTCCTTGCCGACCACAGGGTCGCTGTAGTAATGGTGCGCGTTGTCCTCCAGAGTGAAAGCGGTACGGGCAAACTGCGCAGTGGGATCCACCCCGCGCACGGTATCCGTCAGCGCGAAAGGCGCTGTGGTGGAAATGGCTTTTCCGGCGGCTTCGGCCAACTGGTCAAAATCAGCGTCCTGGGTGGATAGCTTGGAGACGAACAGGCCGGCTTCATTGTCGGCCTTTCTGCGGGCCAGTCCGGTTGTGATCTCTTCGACGATGGTATCCCGCACCTCTTCGAGCGGCTGGTATTCGGGTAATGCACTCTCTTCCGTGCCTTCCACCATGAACTTCTGCTTGTTGCTTTCGTACACCTGGGCAACCATTTCGTCGGTCACTTCGATCTCATCGGTATAATCCGCCACCGGGAACTCGATGTAGCGAACCTTGACCTTGTCCGGGAAGATAAACTGGTTCGGGTAGTTGTTGTAATATTCCTTTGCTTCCGCTTCGGTGACTTCCGGGGCCGGAGCCATGCTGCGGGGGATCGGGGCATACTGGACGGTGAGCTTGTCGGCGAACACATGGAAGGCATGATCGACTTCCGCTTCCGTAACAAGGGCGCTCTGGGCCGCCATGCCCGAGACTTTCTGAATCAGCAGGTTTTCATGCATCAGCAGCTCAAATCCCTTTGTGGTCATGTTGAATCCGATGCGCGGCAGGACCTGGCTGAAGAAGGCATCATAGGCCCGACGGTCAAACTGCCCCGTTTGCTGGTTGCGGAAGATGGGCTGCTGGCGGATAGCATTGGCCAGCTGTTCTTCGGAAACGGTAATCCCCATCTGACCGGCTTTTTTGAGAATGGCCAGGCGCTCCCACGCTTGTTGACGTATCAGCTGGTCGATCTGGTCGTTAATCTTCAGCGGCTGCCCCGTCTGGATGATCAGCAGCAGATAGGTGTTCTGGTATTGTCGGCCGAACTCAAGGCGCGTGACCTTTTCGCCATAGAGACTGCCCACAACTTCCTTTTCAAGCTCGCTGCGGCTCTTCTGCTTGCCGGACTTTCCGCCGGTGTAGGCGACTACGAATGCCACGCTGATCAAGACTGCAAATACGGTCCAAACCTTCTTGGAACCTACAAGCTTGTGAAACTTCGAAATCATCATTGCCATGGTGTTGTCCTCTCCCTTTCCAGTAGTTGTAAAAAGAACCTGCAAACCCTACCGACTGCCCCTTTCCGGGTCAATCGGGAACTCGTTCGTATAAGCGGGTGCCCGGAGCGGGCGGGCTACAGGATTTTAAGCTTGGGCATGTCCTGGATGTCGACTGCGCCAATGACCCGGTTTTGATCGTCGACCACGATCAGATCGTCAATATTGTGCTTCTCGTAAATGTTCAGGATTTCCATCGCCAGCATATCTTTTTTGAGGGTGATCGGATTGACGGTCATTACCGATTCCACCGGCTGGTCCACGAGATTCGGCGTTTCAATAAGATGTCGGCGGAGATCGCCGTCGGTCATGATGCCCACAAGGGTGTTGTCCTCCTCGACGACGGCTACGCATCCGGCCTTGGCACCGGTCATGGCCAGCAGGGCTTCGCGGACGGGTTTGCCGGCCGGAACGGTTGCGCAGCGATCTCCCGCACGCATTACATCCTCTACGCGGAGAAGGAGCGTGCGCCCGATCGCGCCGCCCGGATGGAGTTTGGCATAATCTTCAAGGTTGAAGCCGCGGGCTTCCAGCAGCACCATGGCCAGGGCGTCGCCCAGCGCCAGGGTGGCCGTTGTGCTGGCGGTGGGGGCCATGTTGAACGGGCAGGCCTCCTTGTCGACCCTGACCGAGAGGATGATATCGCTGTGCTGGGCCAGCGGGCTGTCCGTTTCGCCGGTCATGGCAATGATTCGGACGCCTTTTCGCTTAACCGGCTGAAGCAGGGCAATCAGCTCGTCAGAGGCGCCGGAATAGCTCATGGCCAGCAGAATATCCCGGTCGCCCAGGATGCCGAAATCGCCGTGCATGGCTTCAATGGGGTGCATCACCACCGCCGGCGTTCCGGTACTCGTCAGCGTGGCGGCAATCTTGTTGCCGATGTGCAGGTTTTTCCCCACGCCGGCGACAACGACCTTACCGCCGTTACGTATGGTATCCAGTATGGCATCGACGGTCTGACAAAAGTCGCCATCCAGCTCGTCCATGACTTTCTGCACGCCGGCCATCTCGATTTCCAGCACTTCTCTTGCACGTTTAAGATAGTCCAAATCCTGCTCCTCGATTGTTCCAGTAAATTCGAAAACTAGCCGATTTCTCCAAGCCAATGGAATTTATTTATTCAAATAAAGGCGACGAGTGTATATGGTGTTCCCACCAATACTGAGGAAGGAGAAGTGCCCCCCGTGAATACTAGGTTTTTAATCGCTTTATCCATGCTGGCCCTGCTCAGCGGCTGTGAAACACTCCAGACCCCGCAGCAGCGCCAGCAATCCGCCCGCCAACAGGCCGCAAGCCGTTATACGGAGGAGCGCGTTAAGGTTCTGCAGGGTCAGGTGCAGTCCATTGAAGCGGAAAACGGCAGGCTGACGCAGGAGGTCCGGCTGCTTCGCGAGGCCATCAGCGCCTACAACGGACAGCTTTCACAGCTCAACAGCAACATGCAGGCCCTGGAATCGAAGCAGGCCCGCGAGATGCAGGAACTCATCAAGCGCGTGGAAAAGCTGCTGAGCAAGGCCGTCGCATCGAGGCCGGCCGCTTCTTCCTCTTCATCCTCCCATCGGGGAGCAGGGTATGAACATGTCGTCGAGGCCAGGCAAACCCTCTCTGTCATTGCACAGGCCTACGGCACCACTGTCCCCGCCATCAAAAAAGCCAACAACCTCAAGTCCGACACCATCTATGTCGGCCAGAAGCTCTTTATCCCGGAATAGGGATCCAGCCGCTTCTCACCCATCGTCATTTAAGCAGGATCGCTGAGCGCCCGGTCGGGGACCGGGTCGACACCCATTCTGCGGGAACATCATGCAGGCTGCGTGACCCTCGCGGCGCAGAACCATGAACAGGAGCTAGTGCTCTGCTTCTTCCTCCTCCGATTTCCGGAGCTTGAGCTTGGTCAGAAAAAAGAGCTGGGTGTCGTATTTGGTCATGACGACCAGCGAGAGCGTGGCGAGGAAGAGCGACAGAATACTCATGTGCATCTGCTGGGTGAAGGCGGTAAGGAAGATGCAGACCATGCCGGTCAGGAAGAGCCATAGGTAGATATTGCGGCGCAGCCGGACAGCACGAATCCATTTCTCGTTGGTTTCAGGGCTGAAGGCCTCATCGAGAAATTGCTTGTTATTCAAATCGTTCATTCCGGGCAGTTTCATCCGTTTGTCCCTTGTTTCGCAACGTGGCGCAAACATAGGTAGTTGATCGAGTGCCTGCAACCTTGCTCCATAAAAAACTGGAACCCTCGACCGGCGTCGGCCGACGGAACGCCAAAGGCGACCGGGGATCCGAAGCCCGGGGGCAACTGTTTTTGAGAAACGCTCAAGAAACACACGGATTCTTCTAATATGAGAGGAGTTCGACTGAGGGGCAGGGGAAAATTGCCCAACAGTGACGGCGGGGGTATAATATTGGTAAGTAGATAATTATTAGTGTCTTGTGATTGTTATGGAGGTGGGTTCAGAGCTGTTTTAAGCGATTCAGGATTAAATAGGCGCGGAAATTGCAAGGCAGAGAAGGCATGATGAATATATTCAATAGAATAAATGGGCTTTCAGACACGCGTGAACCGGAGTCTGGGAGTGGTTTTATGCGTAAGGATATAACGTCCCGCCCGGCATCGGCTCTGCGCCATGGCGTTCTGTATGGTGTGCAACCGCTCCTGCTGGCGATAAAAGTCCCGGATGCACTCCTGACTATGGATTACGAGTCCGCTGCACTGAGTGCTGCGGCAGGGGTAGCAGGCCTGCTTCTCATATGGAATATCATCCTCAGGAAACGCGGAGCTAAATACAGGCACATTGCTTCCGTTCAGAACGAGCGCTACCGGCAGTTTTTCGAGAATTGCCCGGATGCTCTTCTGGTTGTTGAGCATGAGGGAAGCATCGTTACGGCAAATGCTCCGGCCTGCAAGCTGTTGGGTATGGACCTGGAGGACCTTCTGGCGAAAACCTTCTGGGATTTTGTTCCCGGAACGTCCCGGCCGGAGTTCGGCAAACAGTTCCGGCAGTGCATTTCAGGAAAAAAGATGCGCTGCGAAGGGGAGATTCAGGCCAGTGATCATAAGGTGGTTCCTGTTGAACTGAACGGCAGTCTTCAGCGAATCGGCAAAAAAACACTGGTGCAGCTTTACCTCCGGGACAACACCGTCCTCAAGGAGGTCGAGGAACAGGTCCGCTTGCTCTACAATCAGGTGGACATGGCGGCGGCCGAAGTATTGGAGAAAGATAATCTACTCATTGAAGAGGTCCGCCTCATCCGCAAGGAGTTTATCGCTTTTGCCAACCATCGGATCCGTACTCCACTGGACGGGATCATGGGCATGGCGCAGCTGCTGGCCGACACGCCTCTGAATGTGGAGCAGTACAACTCCATCCAGACCATTCTTCATTCCTCCGCCAACCTTCTGAATGTAGTCCGGTCCATCAGTGATACGGCTGAAGACTTTGATGAAGTACCTGAGGTGAAGGCTGAATGGGTGAATCTTCGTGAAATGTGTGAATCGCTATCGAAAACACACGAGGCGTCCGCCGCCCTCAGGGGGATCGACCTTCGATGCGAATGCCAGAGCAGTGTGCCGGTGCAGATTGTGACGGATGGCCGACTGCTCGACCAGGTGCTGTCGACGCTGTTGGATAACGCCATAAAGTATACTGAGCAGGGACTGGTGATGCTGAATATAGAATGCCGTGCGCAGAGCAGCGATAGCGCCCATCTCTATTTCCACGTCATCGATACGGGAATCGGAATCGCCAAGGATGCCCAGGCCACACTTTTCGAGAAACCGGAGCAGGACAAGGATACAAGTTTTGTCCGTTGTTTCGGAGGTAGAAGGGATCTGGCGAACTGCCGACGGGTCGTGGAGCAGATGGACGGCAGGATTGATCTGACCAGTACTAAAGGGAAAGGTTCCACGTTCTACATTGAGCTGACCGTGCCCCTGGCGATGCCTGAGCCCGTTGTCGATGCTGCAGAACCATCGGCCGTCTCTGCACCGCAGCTTGGCAATCTCGAGGGTGCCGCGTTGGTTTTGCTGGTGGATGATAACAAGATCAGCCGGAAAGTGGTTGCCGCCATGCTCAGGAAAGCAGGCTGCACGGTGGATACGGTCGTAAATGGAAAAGAAGCCCTCGCGCAGGTTCGGAAAAAGCCCTACAATTTGGTTTTGATGGACTGCCAAATGCCGGTGATGGATGGCTATGAGGCCACGGTCGCCATCCGGGCCCTGCCGGAACCGAACGGCAGCATTCCGATTATTGCCCTGACCGCCCACTCTCTCAAGCATGAGCTTCAGGCCTGCCGCAAATGCGGGATGGACGACCATCTTACCAAGCCGGTCGACCGTAAAGTCCTAATTGATACCGTGCATAAATACGTGTTAATGAATGATCAGGAATGCGTTCCGTTGCACAAAGCGGCCTCTTAATAATGCCCGGGAATGAGGCGGTTGCGCTCGGCGGGAGCGGCGAATACACGGCTTCCGCGGCTCCGTCGACCTATCCGGATGCATAAAATTCCAGAGCGCGGGATTGAGGGCGACGCGGGGTTCCGCTATTCGTAGGCAATGGCGATCATCTCGAAGGATACGATTGAAGAGATACGGGCCCGCTGCAACATTGTAGAGGTGGTGGGTGCGTATCTGCCGCAATTGCGCCGTCGGGGTGCCACGTACAAGTGCAACTGCCCGTTCCATCAGGAAAAGACGCCTTCCTTTACCGTTAACGATGCCCGCCAGATTTTCCACTGCTTTGGGTGCGGCGCCGGGGGGGATGTCTTCGGCTTCGTGATGGACTATGAAAAGGTCGATTTTGTAACGGCCGTGAACATCCTCGCCGAACGCGCCGGCGTTGAGGTGCGCTACGAGGGGGGCGGAACGCCGGAAAAGAGCGGGAACAAAGATGTGCTCTTGAAACTGCACACCGATGCCGCCGCATTCTACCATCGCATGCTGCTTGAAAGCCCGGAAGGGGCCGATGCGCGGCGCTATCTTGAAGAACGCGATCTTCCTCCTGATGTCGTCAAGCAGTTCCAGGTCGGCTATGCACCCAACGATTGGGAAGGGTTGATTTCGCGCGCATTGAAGAAGGGCTACTCGATGGATCAGATCGAGAGCGCCGGTCTCGCCGTTCCCTCCGATCGCGGCGGAAGGACCAGCCATTATGACCGTTTCCGTAACCGTATCATGTTTCCCATCTGCGACCAGATCGGCCGCGTTATCGGTTTCAGCGGACGCATCATGAACCAGGCGGAAAAGGGCGCCAAATACGTCAACAGTCCGGAAACGCTGCTTTTCAAGAAGAGCCGGGTACTCTTTGCCTTCGACAAGGCCCGCAAGGCGATCGTTGATTTGCAGCAGGCCGTTGTGGTCGAGGGTCAGATCGATGCCATCCGCTGCCATCAGGCCGGGCTCGAAAACGTGGTGGCCTCGCAGGGCACAGCGCTGACCGAAAACCATGCGCGGCTGATCAAGCGTCATGCCGATGAGGTGATCCTTGTGCTCGATGCCGATGCCGCCGGCGTGAAAGCCGCCCTGGCCTCTTCCGAAATCTTTCTTGCCGCCGAGCTGGCGGTGCGCGTGGTAACTCTGCCGGAAGGGGAGGATCCCGATTCGCTGATTCGAAAGAAGGGTGCGGATGCCTTGAAGGCATTGGTGGATGCGGCTCCTTCTGCCCTGGATTTCCTGATCGATGCTTTCCAGCGGCAGGAGGACACCGGCACCGAGGCGGGCCGGATGCGTGTGGTAAAAGCGGTGCTCAGCTATCTGGCTCACTGCCCGTCGGCCGCCCGGCGCGACCCGATGATCCATTATGCTGCCGACCGCCTGCATATTTCACCGCTCGCACTGAGCCAGGATCTAAAGCGTGCCCAACACCAGCAGCGCACACCGCTACCCGCTGATCAGGCTGCACCTGCGCCGGCGCTAAAACGGAAAACCTACCCCCGGCAGGAGACGGCATTGCTGGAACTGCTGGTGCATCATTACAATGAAGTGCAGCCTATCCTTCATGACTTTCTGCCGCCGCATCTGCTCACCGATCCAAACTGCAAGAAGTTGATTGAGATTCTGATGCTCGATCCGCCTGAGACGCTGACGGAAGGGTTCCACGATTTTGATGACGAGATGCAAAAGATCATTACGCGCATTCAGGTCGAAGAGTCGCGAGCGATCGATGCCGAAACCTCGCCGATGGAACTGGCGCAGCGATACATCATTCTCTTCTGGAAGCGCCATCTTGAAGGCGAACAGAAGGTGCTATCGCAGCGCGCGGATCTGACCAACGAGGAGCGCTTCAAGGAAACCACCCGCCTGCGACATGATATCCACGCCTTGACCAAGGGGTGGGAGCACGCCCGTCCCATGCTCGAAACGCGCCTCCACTCCGATGTGGACTTTTAGCGGGTTCCGGATATGGTTGCGGTGGAGGGGGTAATATGAAATCAGGGTTGTGCCTATGGATTGAGGGTGTCCGGATCAACTGCAGATTTGGGGGGTTCTGCATATTCGGGCTGTTGTTAGCGGGTTGCGGTGGTCCTTCGATGCAGGAGCTGGCATCGATTAATTACGAGCCCTTACCGACGGAAGAGTTCCAGGTGTCTACGCCGGCGGAGCAGGGGCTGGATCCAATGGCACTGGCCGAACTCTATTACGAGGGCTCTAAGCTGGATAACCTGTACGGTCTGCTGGTGTTCAGGCACAACCGTTTGGTGGGAGAGAAATACTACAACATGGGTGCGGTGGACCAGCAGGTCAACATTCACTCCGTAACCAAGAGTATCATGTCATCTCTCGTCGGTATCGCCCTGGAGCGCGGCGAGTTGAAGAGTGTGGATCAGAAGATGATGGAGTTCTTTCCCGAGCTGATCGACCGAATACAGGATCCGCGCAAGAATGAAATCACCATCCGGCACCTGTTGCAGATGCGCGCAGGTTTTCCGTGGGAGGAGTCAACAGAGGAACTCTTCAAGCTGCTCTTTTCCGGATTTCACAACGATACACTGGTTCATGTTCCGCTGGTGCGTGATCCGGGAAGCGATTTTGAATACAGCAACCTCTCTTCGCATATTCTCGGCATCATTGTGGCCCGGGCAAGCGGATCGGATCTGATGACGTATGCCCGGGAGCATTTGTTTGAGCCGCTCGGTATTGAACCCGGCTTCTGGCAGCAGGATTGGGACGGCAACTATCTCGGTTTTTCCGATCTGCACCTGACCGCGCGCGATCTGGCCAGATTCGGTCTGCTCTACCGCAACGGCGGCCGATACAACGGCCGGCAGGTCGTTCCCGCCCAGTGGGTGACGGACTCCCTGAAAATCTATTCACAGGATGGTTGGAAATACCGCGTCGGCCGCCACTGGAAAGACAATGCCTATGGCTATCAATGGTGGTCGATCCGCGCCGGAAGTCATCGCTATAATTTGGCGTGGGGGCATGGCGGGCAGCAGATCGTGCTCCTTGATGATCTGGACATGGTTATTGTGGTGACCGTCGATCCACTGCATGGACAGCACGGCAGCGGCCCGTGGAAAAAGGAAAAGGCCAGCCTCAATCTGACGGCCGATTTTGTCGCGGACCTGCCCGATCAATGATGCGGGGACGGCCGTTTACGATCGCCGAGCCGCATGTGACTTAGAAGACATAGTTGATGGCCGCATATCCTTTGAATACATAATCAAGCTCTACGATCGGGCTGTCGGTGGCGTTGGAATCCAACCATTCCACACCGGTACTGCTGACAACCAGCCAGTCGGGCGTGATCTCTATAAACAAACTGAGGGAGCCTTCTGCGCTGAGCGCGTCACCGGGATTATATGCCGGACGGTTGGCGGTGGCTTTCGACGCCGGAACGCCATAGTCGTTTGCGGCCATCTCATCACTGATCCAGTTGACCGCAACACCGGGTGCGAGCCTGAAAAGTCCGATCTGGAAGGATTTGCCGAGGGATGCGGAAGCTTCCATCCCTCCGATGCGATCGAGGACATCGGCGGAACTGCCGACCGAGAGGTCAATGCCTCCGGGCAGTTCCGCCTGCAGCGCCAGGCCCGCCATGAAAGTATCATCCGCATCGCCCATGCCGGCGAGGTAGCTGCTGCCCTCCTCCTCGTAGGGGCCGATGCGGTATCTCCCCGTTGCCGCCAGCCGCAGCTTGCCGCTGCCGATCAGTCCCAGCTGCACCTGCGGGCCAAACCACTGCAGGCGGTCGCCGGTGTAGGTAACGGCCGGAATAAACCGGTAGACTCCCCCGTCGTAATCGCGATATGGACTGCTGCGCCAGAGCAGCCCCAGGCCGGCGCCGATACGTCCGCGCTTCCCCAGTGCCCGGTAGAGTTCTACATCAAACTGGCTGGGCTCGTCATCTGTTAAGGTGAAGGCGGCCCGTGCATAGCTGGGCGGGCCCTTGGGAGTATATCCATTCGAAAATCCAAGCGGTTCGCGGGGGATGCCGATGAAGTTTTTATCGATACGCGCATTGCCGTTTTCATCATAGTACACCAGCAAGGCATACTCCGCCGGGGGGACATTGGTAAGGGAATAAACATTCCGCCCGTCGAGAGGTTCAGTGACCGTCATGACAGGATCCCGAAGATCGCCGAAAGTGTTGGGCGAATCATAGAGCACAAACACAACGGTGCCATCTTCAGGCGGGTCGATTAGACGGACGCGTATTTCAGATGCATGCGCCCTGGTCGTTGCGTATGCCAGCAACAGGATTATGGAGTATGTGCGTATGGAAAAGGGAATCATCATTGAATATATCCGTTGCGTGTTGTGGACATTCTGCCTCGTTAACCGGCTAATGCAAATCATTCCTCGAGCTCTTGCTACACTCGCCGCTTCCCGCTAAGATGTTGAAAATGTCATCGCATATCATGGAGCAAATAATGAGACCTTTACATAAGGGTATTTCACCCTTTTTCCTGACGGGCACACTGTGGATATCTCTGTCGCTTGGGGTAGATGCCGAACCTCAGCCTGCCGCGGTGGCGCATGAGTCGAGCCCTTCAACCGGCTCGCTTCTGCAGATGATGGATGATGCAACCAACGAGGAACAGCCGGTTGAAGCGGAGGCCCTGTTTATTGCCTCCTGCACGCCGTGTCACGATACGGAGCGGGCGACCTCGAAAACCAAAACGCTGGAAGGCTGGCGCATGACGGTCCGTCGTATGGCCTGGAAACCCGGCGCAAATATACCGGAAAGTGATATCGAGCCGATTGCTGAATACCTTGCGTCCTTGAGTGCGCCGGCTGAAGCGGAAGGGCTGGTCCATGAGGTCCCTTCCATTGGAGAGGTCATGGCGGCTTCATCTGTTTCTGCCAATGCGACGATTTCACTGCTCTGGCGGAAGGGCGATGCGCAGGTGGAGAACCAGGGTTTTTTCCCGGATATATGGGTGGGCGGAGACTGGCAGCCGCCCGATAACCCCTTCAGCGCGTCCGTAACGGCCTGCACCAGCTGCCACGATTTCGGCGATGGACTAGTGCTTGAACTGGTCGAAGGCAGTTTCAGGGCGGATCTGATTCATCTCATGACCGGGGAAAGTGCTGCTGAACGAACGTCCGACCTGAGAGCGGAAGCGAAAGCAGGGCGGTTTGTCGTGCCCTTTGGCACCAGTGCGGTCATGTCGCACCCGGGGACGTATCGCACCGTGACAAGATCGTTGATGTACAATATGGGCCGACGTATTGGTTCTTATGAGCCGGTGTTGCCCATGCCCTATTCCGATGAGGGCGTTAATCTCCACTTGGGAATTCCGCTGCCTCAGGGTTTTTCGGCGCAGGCCGACGGGTATGCCGTGAATGGATTGCAGGATGGTGGTTTTATAGCAAGCCGTAGTTATCGTGACAACAACAGTGATGTCGCTCTGGGAGGGCGCATCGCTCTGGGGTGTTCCTGGATGGTGATCGGCGGCTCATATGCGCAGGGTGAGCTGCAGGCCGGAGATACTCCGGAGAATAACTATTACATGGCCGGCGGCGACGTGACCCTGCGTTATGGAGATTGGATCCGCTGTTACTATGAATACGCGCGGCGTGACGAGGACTTGACGCCCCTGTTCGGTGCACGCGCCGCTGCCGGTCATGTTGCGGAGGTGGAAGGCAAGATCTGGAATAAGCCGAAGATCACATTGCTGTTCCGCTACGATACCATCAGGAATTCAGGGGGTACTGGAGGGGCGACTCTTGAACGCATCACCTGGGGGCCCAGTATATCCTTGCCGGGCGGCAGCCTGATCATCGTCAATCACGAGCAGTGGAAGCATGAAGAACAGCAGGGTCTCGGTAATGAGGATGTCATAGGGATACGCTGGATTGCGATGTTCTAGCGGCAGCTGTCAACCGGTTGAGTACCGCCTTTAGCCGCAGTATGCGTGATGCGCATGCGGGTACGACGCGATCGTGCCGAACAGGTCATCGTCAGGTTTAGTGAGTCACCACTCCTGCTTAAAGAAGGTTGCCGTCTTTGCGTGCGGACGGAACAGTTCTTCGATCCGCCTCATCTCTTCATTTGGCAGGGGGTTGAAATTCCGCGCAAGCCGGGCGTTCTCATCGATTTCCTTCAGTTTGGTAATGCCGATGATCACCGTACTGACTGGAAGTGAAAGTACATAGTTCATCGACTCCGCCATGGCGCTGAATCCGTCTTCCTTGAACAGACGCCCGCCGCCCGCAACCTTCATTCCAATGATCCCCATATTCTTTTCTACAGCCAACGGGAGGAGATGTTTTATGAAAGATGCGTCGTTCTCGTTTTCCGGCATGCTTGCATCGGCTGGATTCAGCGCCATCAGAATGGTATCGAACGGAAATCGTTCGATGCATCGCTTCAGCACAAATGGCTGTTTATGGCCCGTGATACCCAGAAACCGTACGATTTTCTCATCGCGGGCTTTCTCAAGCGCCTTTAGAGCCCCGTTGGAGGAAAATATCTGCTCCTCATCCTCTCTGGAACGCACCGTATGGAGTTGCCAGCAATCGAGATGGTCGGTCTGCAGGTTTTTCAGCGAACCTTCAAGATCGCGCATGGCGCCGTCATAGTCGCGCTTCAGGGTCTTGGTGGCCAGGTAAACGTCTTTGCGGCGCGTCTTCATGACCTGTCCGATTTTCCGTTCGCTGCGTCCTCCGCCATACAGCTCAGCGGTGTCGATGTAGTTTACGCCCAGGTCAATGGCGCGGTTGATGATGGCGATGGACTCTTCCTCATGACCGCCCCGTTCAATCATGCCCTGGCCGCCCAGAGAAAACAACCCGACCTGATGTCCGGTTTTTCCCAAAGGTCTAGTAGGCATTGGATTTGACTCTTCCGGTGTTTCTCCAAATGTGCCTAGCACTCCAGTCATTCCTATGGTCGCAGCCCCAATACCTGTTTTGATTATAACATCCCTGCGTTTTAAGTGGTTGGTATCATTCATGAAAGTTCTCCACGCGGTAATCGTCCATCGATTCTCATTAATACATTGAGCTTATACAGTTTTACAGATCCGGTCAAATTATTATAAATATGGTCACAATATACGTAAATAGATGTTGACTTGGTACTTGTTGCAGTTGATAATAACTAGTATTATGAAAATGAAAGCTAATATATACCTGATAGCATGTGTAGCGGCATTACTCTGCCAAAGCCTTCGGGCTGAAGTTTTTGGGGGATTCATGGAACTGAATGCCTCCTGGAATATGCATCTCGGAGTGCTTGTTGATCAGAGTACCGATACCGTTCATATACAGCTCAGCGGCCCGGATAGCAGGTGGTTTGCTGTCGGATTTAATAGAAACTTCATGAGCGGGACATACGCGATTATCGTCGATGGAAACGGGACTGTTACGGAGAGAGTCTTGGGAGCTCATACTGCCGGCACGTTGCTTCCCGGAAGTGTCACCGTGCAGTCCATGACCGTAGCGAACGGTAAGCGAACCGTTTATTTAACGCGTCCCCGAGTTGGAGCCAATCCGAGTTATTACACATTTGCTGATGCAGCAGATACGATAGACCTGATCTATGCTCAGGGAACCGGGATATTTCTATCATACCATGGAGATTCGAATAAGAATAACCAAAAGGATCTCAGCAAGACCGTTTTGGATAAGCCTGAGATTGCCATTGTGTCTCAGGGAAGTTCCTCCATGGAGCTTCAGTTGATGAACCTGGTTTATGGCGTCAGCAACTCGCTCGATGAAAACAGCACCCTTCAAACCAATGCATGGACAACTGCTGAGTTAATCGAATTGGCCCCGCCTGGCTCAGGACCGATAGATTGGCTGTTCAGTACTAACGTCATTATCGCAACGACAAATGATACGCGGTTTTTCAGACTTTCCAGATAGGAAGAACCGCGACTTCAGGCTGCCGGCGGATCAACAATCAGCAGAAGTCCGTGCATGTTGAAATGGTTTATGCATTGATAGCAAAGGGTGTCGGGCGCATTCATGAGACATCAAGTATGATGGTCCCGTTATATACGCCAGGGCACCGACGCCGTTGTTGTACCGGCTCCTCGTGCCCGTTGCTTTAGCGGTCTTTATTTCAAACGGATGATTCGAGGCGGCGGCGATTTTAAAGGTATATGTAAATCCGCGGACAAGTATCAGATTGGGATCTAGTGCATTTTGTCGTATAACCATTACGATTTTCAAATGGTCCTGTAACATTGAACGGTCGGCAGCTCCTTTTTGCGGGCAGGTACAATACTGCGACCGCGGAATGCATGTGAGCAGCTTAATCAGGTTGTTTTAAGCAGGTTCCCTGTAAAACAGTTGCATTTTTAGCATTCCATGCTGCATCAGTCAGAAAACATGACATGTGATCATAATTTTAATCGATGACCGTTGCGACCTGCTCTACGTTCACGGCATCCGGCTTTCAAAGATATTCCGCCATTGCATCGGCAACCCGATCAACGTATAAAACCCGCTGTTTTTCGCCGACGGATAGGGCGGCTTTTGTTTTATGGAAAGAAGGTTGTGAACATGACATCGAAGGAAATCCGCCAGTCGTTTCTGGATTTTTTTGAATCGAAGCAGCATACGGTTGTGCCGTCGGCCAGTCTGATGCCGGACGCACCGAACCTGCTGTTCACCAATGCCGGCATGAACCAGTTTGTCCCGATTTTTCTCGGTCAAGCGGACTGCCCGTATACACCGGGTCGTGCCGCCGACACCCAGAAATGCATCCGCGCCGGCGGCAAGCACAACGACCTGGAAGATGTCGGAGCCGATACCTACCACCACACTTTTTTTGAAATGCTTGGCAACTGGTCTTTCGGCGACTATTTCAAGCAGGAGGCCATCGACTGGGCCTGGGAACTGCTCGTCAAGGTCTGGGGTTTCCCGGAGGAGCGCCTCTACGCCACCTATTTCGCCGGAGATGACAAGTCTGACGCGGACCTCGAAGCCAAAGAAATGTGGCTGAAATATCTGCCCGAAGAGCGCGTGGTGCCCGGCAACCGCACGGACAACTTCTGGATGATGGGCGATACCGGCCCCTGCGGCCCCTGTTCAGAAATCCATATCGATCTCACGCCCAGCGGCGATGCCGGCGCCGGGATGGTCAATGCCGACAGTGCCGACCTGATCGAGATCTGGAACCTCGTATTTATTCAGTTCAATGCCAATCCCGACGGGAGTTATTCGCCGCTTCCTGCCCAGCATGTCGATACCGGGATGGGCTTCGAGCGGGCTTGTTCCGTTATTCAGTGTACCAAGGGCTTTTCCGACTTTTCCGGCATCATCTCCAACTATGAGACCGATGTTTTCACCCCGATTTTCCGCAAACTCGAGGAGTTGAGCGGAAAAAAATACGGCAGTGCCATGACCGATCCGGTCGATGTCGCGTTCCGGGTGATTGCCGATCATATCCGCTGTCTATCCTTTGCGATTGCCGACGGCATTATTCCAGCCAGTGACGGCCGCGGCTATGTGCTGCGCCGCATTCTGCGCCGCGCCGTACGCGTGGGCCGTGTGCTTGGGTTCAAGGAACCCTTCTTCTACAAGCTGGCCGAAACCGTGGCCGAAAACTTTGGCGAGGCTTTCCCTGAACTGCAGAAAAACCTCGACCGCGTTACCAGGATGCTGAAGGCCGAGGAAGAATCCTTCAACCGCACCCTTGACCGCGGCATCGAGTTGTTCGATCAGGTTGCCGGAGGCCTTGCAGATAAAACTTTCCCGGCCGACGAGGCCTTCAAGCTGTACGACACCTATGGATTCCCGATCGATCTGACGGAAGTGATGGCCCGGGAGCGGGGTATCACTGTGGATACGGACGGTTTTGCAACGCTGATGGAAGAGCAACGGGAACGCGCGCGTGCCGACCATGCCAGCAAGAAATCGGTGGTAATGGCGGACGGCGGAACGATTGATGCTGAACCCACGGTTTTTCTGGGGTATGAAAAGACCGAGTGCGAAACCGAGGTGGTCGATGTTCTCGATTCAGGGGCTGTCGTGCTGAAAGAAACCCCGTTCTATCCCGAGTCCGGAGGACAGGAGGGAGATCAGGGCGAAATCCGCGGGAAGAATTTCGGTTTCCAGGTGACCGATACACAGAAAACCGCTGAAGGAATCATCATGCATCTGGGGCGCCCCATCTATGGAACGCCGGCGAAAGGCGATGCCGTCGTTGTGGGTATCGATCGCTACCGGCGTGGCCAGATGCGCCGGAACCACACTACAACCCATTTGCTGAATGCCGCGCTGCGTCAGATTGTCGACCCGTCCATCAAGCAGGCGGGATCACTGGTCTCGGCCGGCTATCTGCGCTTTGACTTTAACCACTTTGAAGCCGTTAAGCCGGATCAGCTGCGCGAAATCGAGCGGCTCGTCAGTCATGAAATCATGAAAAACACGCCGGTTCAAACCACGGAAATGGCACTGGCCGATGTCCAGAAATCCAATGAAATCCAGGCCGTGTTTGACGATAAGTATGGCGATACCGTACGCGTGGTTTCCGTTGGTGAGTTCAGCAAGGAGCTGTGCGGCGGAACACACGTGCAGATGACGGGGGATATCGGGCCGTTCCGGATTGTTTCCGAGTCCTCTGTGGCCGCCGGTATCCGCCGTATTGAAGCCGTCACCGGCATGGAGGCCTTGTCGTGGAGCGCCGAGGAGCACGAACTGCTGACCGGCCTGAGCCAGAGCCTGAGTGTCAAGCCCGCCGATCTCCCGGACCGTATCAAGTCGCTTTCCGACCAGGTCAAGGCCGCTGAAAAGCAGCTCAAGGAGGCCCGCATGAAGGCCGCCGTTCACGGTATTGAAGCGCTTTTGACCAAGGTGGAACACATCACGCTCACCGATAACGTCGATAATATGCCGCTGCTGGCGGCCACGGCCGGCGAGGTCCCGATGGACGCCCTGCGCGAACTGATGGATCGCCTGCGTCAGAAGCTTGAAAGCGGCGTGATCATTCTCGGCAGCCATGCCGACGGAAAGGCCTGCTTTATGTGCTCGGTCAGCGACAATCTGGTCGCCGAAGGCATTCACGCCGGCAAGCTCATCGGCGCGGTCGCCAAGCTCGCCGGCGGGGGAGGCGGCGGCAAGCCTGACAAAGCCCAGGCCGGCGGCAAAGACGGGTCCAAAGTGCCCGAAGCCATCAAAGCGGTGCCCAACCTGCTGAGGGAAATGCACGGCTAAGTGATGGCCGGCCGGGTGCGCGCATTGAAACGTTTCCGTGGAAGAGGCGTCTCCCTTTACCGCACCATTAATAGGATTCTGTGTAAATTTGGCATCTGCCGGGTGCGTGTTTGATCGCCGCGGCAGGAGATGCTATTCCTTTCGTTAACTTTTCCACAATGCGTGGACAACCGGAAAGGAAGGGCATTATGGCTGACATAAACAAGTGTTCCCGTACTGATTTTTTCAAAGGAGCCGGAGTCCTGGCCGGCGCTGCGGTTGTGGCCGGCGGGAAGGTGCAGGCTGCAGAGGAAGCGACCTCCTCAAAGGGCGTCCCGCTGCGTAAGCTGGGCAAGGCCGATCTGATGCTTCCGGCCGTTTCGCTGGGTACCGGACCCGGACAGGATGTCAATGTGATCAAATCCGCCATTGCGCAGGGCATGACCTTCATCCATACCTCCACGCAATACAAGGGCGGCCGGGCCATCACCAATGTGGCCGAGGCGATCAAGGGTCAGCGTGATAAAGTAACCATCGGCCTGAAAATAACCTGGGAGCCGGACGATGATGCGGCTATGGATGACGCCCTCAAAACACTGGGTGTCGACAGCGTTGAGATCGCCTTTTTCAACCTGCACAACGCCAACGATGTAAAGCAGGAAAAATTCAAGGCCGGCGCCGCGCGCTGGAAAGAGATGGGCAAGTTCAAGTATATCGGCCTGACCTCGCATGGCGATGTCGTCAATTGCCTTGAGGCCGCATTGGATCAGGGATTTTACGACGCACTCATGCCCGCCTATTCCATGGTGGACGAGGATGCGTTCCTGCCGGTTTTCGAGCGTGCAGCGAAAGAAGGCGTGGGTATCGTTCTGATGAAGTCCGGACGGGGAGTGCAGGGTGCCTACGAGGACGCTGTGCCGCATTATCTCGCGACCGCCGGCATTACCACCATCAATAAGGGCGCCAATTCCTTTGCTGAAGTCAAGAAGCTCGTTGATGCCTCCAAAGCAAAGCCCGATCCGCAGGCGGGCGTTCGGCTGCGCAACTCGGCCAGGGTGGCCATGAGCGGCCATTGTCTGATGTGCGGAGTATGCACGTCGAGCTGCCCCCAGGGGCTGCAGGTTTCGGATGTGGTTCGATGCTCCGACTACTACATGGAAAATGCGGAATATGTGCAGATGGCCTTCGAAACCTATCGCGGCCTGATCCGTACCCCGTCGTTATCAGTTTGCGGTGACTGCAGTATTTGCGAGCGGGCCTGTCCGAACGGCGTGCCCGTTGCGCACCATATTCGCCGGGCCGAGAGTGCCTTGGCTTAAGGATCTTTCGGTATGCTGTATCGTGTTCTGTTGACCGCCGGATGGATTTTCCCATTTCTGGTTTTGCTGTTCTTTGTGATCAAGGGGCAGTTTTACGATCCCTCCGTTTTTACCCCGCCGACCTCTGAGATCACTGCGCTTCCGGTGCCGGTTTCATTGGGCGGCTGGGCGTTGGCGGAGGGGGTTGTTCTTCCGGCCGACCGCATGTTCGAGAAGATCAACGGGAAGGCGGACTACTACCTACAATACGGTGCAGTCGAGCTGGGCAGTGGGGTGTGGGAGGCCAACGGTCAGCAATGGGATATGTATCTGTATCGCTTCGAGCAGGAGCAGGGTGCGCGGGGGGCCTACAACGGCGAGAAACCGTCTGAGGGCCAGCCGATGGAAGGGGCCGAAGGCTACTTTCTTCCCGGCCAGGCGGCCATGACGGTCGGCACCTATTACCTCCAGCTGAATGCCATCACCGCCGGGGCGGATCCGACACCGGCGGTCGAGCTGGCGCGTGCGCTGATTCCGCACCTCAGTGACGTCGGGGATATGGCCGAGACTGAAAAGCAGGTTGACCTGATGGCCCTGGCCGGCGCGGACATGACCGGAGAAGCCGAGGGGTTTGTGCCCGAAAGTGCATTCGGCTTTTCGGCCTTTAACAATGTGCGCACAGCAGATGTGGCTTTAAATGATTCCCAGACGGTTTGGTTCACGCTGGAGGGGGATGCCGACACGATTGCCGGCTATGCGGAAGAACTGGCGATGTATGGCGGTGAAGAACTCTTCACGGAAGGCCGTGCTTCCGGTGGTTCCATGTTTGGCGCCTGGAGCATCGCCGGCATGATCAGCGGCCAGGTGTGGGGCGTGCAGAACGCGCCTTCGCGTGATGTGCTGATGCTCCACTGGGGTACGCTGCAGGAACGGCTTGAAACAGTTTCGGAGGCACCATGAACGAATCATCATCCGAACGAAGAATGTTTATGAAGCGCATGGGCGCAGCCGCCGGCTTTGCGGCCGGAACAGCGGCCGTGGCCGGCTATTTCCATAACCGCAATCTGGTGCCGTCGGGGGAGACCGCCAAGCTGATTCCATCATTTGCCGTGCCGGGAACGGAAAGCATGATGGCGGTGGCCGAAGGCACGGATCATGCACTGGCGGTTAAGGCCGCGCTTCAGGAACTGGGAGGCATCGAACGCTTCGTCAAGGCGGGGGATCGCGTCCTCATCAAACCCAACTGCGCCTTTGATCGGCCGCCGCATCTGGGCGCAACCACCTCGCCGGAAGTCACGGCGGAAGTCGTGCGCCAATGCATCAGCGCAGGTGCGCAGGTGCGTGTGATCGATAATCCGATCAATAACCCGGAAGGGTGCTTTGTGAAGTCCGGTCTGATGGAGGCCGTCGGTTCCGCCGGCGGTGAGGTGTGGCTGCCGTCGGCTTCGCTCTTTGGACAGGTACAGGTAGGTTCTCTGCGCATTCCCGATTGGGAGGCGCTTTATCGCCCGCTCGACTGGGCGGACAAGCTGATCGGGATCCCGACGGTCAAATCGCACAACCTGAGCAAGGCCACGCTGACGATGAAAAACTGGTACGGTTTGCTCGGCGGTCCGCGCAACCGGCTGCATCAGGCGATCAACGAAGTCATTACCGATCTGGGGCAGTTCATTACTCCGACGCTTGTGGTGCTCGACGGCTCTCGTTTGCTGGTATCCAACGGACCGACCGGCGGCAGTCCGTCTGATGTAAAGCCCGGGAATGTGATCGTGGCCGGCACCGATCAGCTGGCCATCGATTGTTTCGGCGTGCGCCTGCTCGGTCTCGATCCAAACGACGTGGCCTATCTGGGCATGGCGGCCAAGTTGGGGCTGGGCGTGCTTAGCGAGGAAAACCTGAAGCTGTTCAAGAAGGTGAGGGCGGCATCATGAGAAAGCTGCGCCGGTTCTACCAGGGATTCTTCCTCGCCCTCTTTATCGTCGCCTTCGTGCTGACCGCGCAGGGGTTGCTGAAGGGTTATCCGGTTACGCTGTTTCTGGACAGCTCGGCCTTGAATGCCGTCGGCACACTGCTTTCCGCCCATAACCTTGCGTACACCATGGGCATCGGTCTGCTGATTCTGGCGCTGACACCGTTTCTCGGCCGTTTTTTCTGCGGCTGGATCTGTCCGATGGGCACACTGTTTCATCTCGCCTCCCGGTGGCTGAGTCCCAGAAAGGCCGCCGCACGTATCCGGCAGAATTTTCACAGCCCTGCGCAAGTCTACAAATACCTCCTTCTCATGGTGCTCCTGCTAGCCTGCGCCCTAGGTTTTATGCAGATCGGACTGTTTGATCCGATTGCCCTGCTGACGCGGACCGCGCAGGCGCTGGTTTCGCCGGGCATGCGGTTGGGCTGGATGCTGATTGCCATCTTTACAGTGCTGTTTCTCTTGAATGCATGGCGGCCGCGATTCTGGTGCCGTTATATCTGTCCGTTGGGGGCCCTGCTTGGTGTCGCCGCAAAATTTATTCCCGGCGGCGTGGTGCGCAATCGGACGACCTGTACCGACTGTGGCCTGTGCAACCGCGACTGCATCGGGGCCTGCAGTCCAGACCAGAAGACCCGCATGGCCGAATGCTTCATGTGCTGGAACTGTATCGAGGATTGCCCCGAAAAGGCCTTAAGTTGGCAGTGGATGCCGAAGGACGAGGAGCTGGATCGCGAGGTCGGCGTGTCGCGGCGTGCCTTTTTCGGTACAGCCGTTGCGGGCGGGGCAACGGTGATCGCTTTGAAATCGCAGGCGGTCGAGGGGTATCCTGAACGTATTCGCCCGCCGGGCGCGCTGGCGGAGCCGCATTTCCTCGATCGCTGCATCAAGTGCGGACAATGCATGAAAGCCTGTCCTACCGGTGTACTGCGTCCGGCCTTTACCGAGGCGGGCGTGTCCGGCATGTGGACTCCGGTGATGGATATGGAACGCGGTTATTGCGAATACAACTGTGTGTTGTGCGGACAGGTCTGTCCCTCCGGAGCCATTGAGCGGCTGACAATCG
This sequence comes from Pontiella sp., assembly GCA_050298955.1. GTDB lineage: Bacteria > Verrucomicrobiota > Kiritimatiellia > Kiritimatiellales > Pontiellaceae > Pontiella. The sequence continues at coordinate 49,077 of JBNKVA010000045.1, read as the reverse complement.
AGCAGAAACACGGTGTGGAAACCGGAGCGCCGGTCAAGGTCGGCAATGCCTTTGTCGATCGTTCGCGCTGTCTCCCTTGGTCGTTCGGCCGCAACTGCATGGTGTGCGAGGAAGTCTGCCCCGTCTCACCCAAGGCGATCTTCAAGGAAACGGTCACGGTCGTACTTGAAGGAAAGACGCTTGAGCTGCATCAGCCGCGCGTCAATCCGGACCGATGTATCGGCTGCGGCCTCTGCCAGCATGAATGTCCGGTCAACGATTTAGCGGCTATCCGCGTCACGGCTGCCGGCGAAACCCGCCAGCCCGGCGGCAGCTTCTTCCTGCGTTGAGTCCGCGGTATTTTAGCAGAAAGTTCAACCCATGGAAACGATCCGGGAGTTGTTGAACCGCATCCGCTGGGATGATGAGTTCGGTAAGGGGGTGTTCGAGGTCGGGATCTACGACCGCGTCGCCGATGCCGTCGACTTCCATCCCCTCGAAGAGCTGCAGATGGAAGCCGGGAATCATTTTTCATTCACGATCTGCGTAGACGGCGAAATCCTCACCATTCCCTTCCACCGCATCCGAGAAGTCCGCAGGAACGGGCTGGCGATCTGGAAAAGGTAGGAACAAATTCGAATAGTACGATACGTCCCTTGCAATCCATCTCCGGGCAGGCTATCGATAACTTTTTCGAAGAGATAAAAAAGGGGAAGATATGAAAGCGATCTCAACCATGCTGTTGCTGCTGGGCCTCGTCGCAGGACCGGCTTACTTTTTTTACTGCATATCGTTCAGCGGCTCGCAGTTGGACCGGGTTACCGTGTTCAGTCAGGACGTGAGTTCCTTCAGCGCCGGCGGGTTGACGGTCCAAAGCTCGGGCGAAAATGCACAATGGAGCAGCCCGGTTGTGCTGGAACTGAAACCTGAAATGAATCCATTGACGGTCCAGGCCATCGCCCGTTATCTGCAGCCGGCCGGCGCAAGACGGAAACAGGCCGAGTATCGGGTGGAGCTCGCCAAGGGCGAAGAAACGGTATGGGCAAATACGGTTTCCATATCGGCCAGGAAAGAAAAGAAGGAAGAGAAAACCATTAAACTCGGGATCGCCAACCTGCCGAAAACGACCCTTCACATAAAGACCTTCTCCGTGGATGAAGCCGGCCCATACACTCTGGATGTACGAAAAGGGGCGGACGATGACCTAGCCGTTGCAACGCTTGAGCTGGCCGTACGAAGGAATGTCCTGATTCCCAACAGGACCACCCTGATCGCGGGCGGCATGGCCTTTGTTCTGGGGATTGCGGGCCTTATCTTTTCCGGCAGGCGGCGTTCGCAGAGCTGAGTCTTCCACGTGCAGTCTGCGGGAACAGGCTTCGCGATTTGAGGGATTTGAAAAAACCTGGCCGGCTTACGCAAAGGGGAGGCTGAAATGATAATGGGAAAGCGATTGATCTACCCGCTCGTGATCATGCTTCTCAGCACGGCTGCTGAAGGGACCGCCGTGGATCCCTCGTCTGTGCCGGCCTGCGATGTCACGGGAAATAACGGCTATGTGGAACGCTGGCGTATTCTCACCGACCTCGATGGTGACGGTATGCAAGACATGATTCTGTCAGGTGATCCAGCCATGTTCGGCAATGCCGGTGGGCCGTGGGATGTCTATCTTAACCGGAACGGTGAATTCAGGTGTGTAGGGCGCATCGGAGCCCATCCGCTGGCGATTTCAATCGAACCCGATCAGGACCGGCATGAAGCCGATTTCAACAAGCGCCGCTATGCGCGCATCTGGACCTACTGGCATCTGAGCAGTGCGAGCGGAGCGCTGGGATACTTCCGCGTCGGTGAGGAAACAGTGGATGAATGCCGCAGTGTGCTCATTTATGCCGGTGATGCCGGTACGACCCTTGGCAATGCGTTGTACGAAGCAGCGTTTAAGAACTCCGCAATTCCGTTCACGCTCCAATACAGCTCGACTGATAACGAGGGCAATATGGTGTGGGGTCCGCCGCCAAACCGTTTATCGGGGCGTTAGGCGGAGAATGGTTCCGGGATCGTTGAGGACGACGTAGATGGCGCCGTCGGGACCGCTGACCACGTCACGGACGCGCCCGGCTCCCTTGAGAATGATTTCCTCGTGCATGACGCGGTCTTTTTCGATGTCGAGCAGGCGGACGTCCTCGTTTCTCAGCGCACTGGCGAGCAGCTTGTTGTTCCACTTGGGAAAGAGCTCGCCGGAGTAGAAATCGATCGCGCACAGCGCGGTTGAGGGGCGCCAATACCAGACGGGCTGCTCCATGCCTTCCTTGCGCACAATGTCGGTAATGATGGTATCATTGTAATTGATGCCGTAAGTGATAACGGGCCAGCCATAATTCCTGCCGGGCCGGATGAGGTTGATTTCATCACCGCCCTTGGGGCCATGTTCGGCTTCCCACAGCTGATCGGTGACCGGGTGAAATGCGAGGCCCTGAGGGTTGCGGACACCGTAGGCGTAGATTGAATCCATTGTATCCTTCTGCAGGCGGAAGGGATTGTCTTTCGGAATGCTGCCATCGCGCTGGATACGATGGATCTTTCCGTTGGGCCGGGAAAGATCCTGGGCATCGCGGCCATGCCCGCGCTCGCCGATTGCAAAATAGAGGTTTTTCTCCTTATCGAATACGATGCGGGTGCCATAGTGGTGGCGGGTGGTGAGGTAGGTGTCGTGCGGCGCTTCAAAGATCACCTCTTCGTCGGTCCACCTGTTCCCGTTAATGCGGCCCCGCACCACCCGGGTCATGGCACCGGCCCGCTTGTTCGGTTCCGGTTCGATACCATGGCTGTAGGCGAGGTAGATCCACTGGTTGCCTTCATCCCTGTAATCCGGATCGAAAGCGACCGCGAGCAGTCCGCCCTGGCCCTCGGCCACCACCTCCGGTGTATCCCGGACCGGATCGGGATCCAGTTTCCCGTTTCGGATGACGCGCAACCGGCCGGGACGCTCGGTCACGAGCGCGGTTTTTTCATCAAGAAAAGCCAGGTTCCATGGGATTTCGAGCCCTTCCGCATAGATTTCAACATCGATCTCGTAGTCGAGCGTTTTGAGGGTGTCCGGAATCCGGTTGCGCTGTTCGATCGCTTTCTTTTCGGAGTCCATCAGGAAGCGGGCCAGGGCATTGATTTCTTCATCGCTCAACGAGTCTCCGTAATCGGGCATACCAAGATCTTCGATGCCGTTCGCAATGTTCTGTGCGATGGCGGCTTCGCCTTCGCCGAACTGCCAAATGCCGTCGACCAGGCTCTGCGCGCTTCCACCCTGAAAGCGCGCACCGTGGCAGTCCGCGCAGTGGGCCCGGTAGAGTTGTTGAGCATTTTGACCCAGCGCGGAAAGGGCCGTGAACAGCAGCATGATAGTGTATGTAATCTTCATGGCTTAAGTATGTGCGTTGCAGGCTTGAAGCACCACGTAATATTAACGAAGGTTTTTGCCATGACAAGAGAACGCCACTATCTATTTGGGCCTGTGCCCTCTCGTCGGCTCGGGCGGTCCCTGGGGATTGATCTGATTCCGTTCAAGACCTGTACGATGAACTGCGTGTTCTGCCAGCTCGGCGAAACGCCGTGCGAGGTCAGCGAGCGGGGCGACTATGTGCCGATACAGGATGTGCTCGCAGAGCTGGACGAGTGGAAGGCTGCGGATGGAAAAGCAGACCACATTACCCTGGCCGGCTCCGGCGAACCCACGTTGCATCTTTATTTTGGCGATGTTTTCCGCTGGGTTAAGGAGCAGATCGATATTCCCTCCGTCCTGTTGACCAATGGCTCCCTGCTGCACGATGCCGACGTCCGCCGGCAGGCCGCGTTGGCGGACAAGGTCAAGGTTACGCTGAGTGCGTGGGACGAGGCCAGCTTCCAGCAGATTCACCGCCCGGCACAGGGGATTTCGTTCGATTTGCTGGTCAAGGGCGAGCGCGCCTTCCGGGATGTTTATGCCGGCGAACTCTCGGTTGAAGTCTTTATCGTGGAAGGCATGAATTCCCATGTTTCGCAGGTGCAGCAGATTGCCGGGATCGTGCGCTCGATCAATCCGGATCGCATTGATATCAATACGGCCGTGCGGCCGCCGGCGGTTAAAGGTGTGACACCTTCCTCGGAGGAGCAGCTGAAAGCACTGGCCGCTGTTTTCGGCGAAAAAGCCGCCGTAACCGCCTCGTTCAAAAAGCAGGGCTTCACATCCATGGATATCAGCGAAGACGCGCTGCTGGCGCTGATCAAGCGGCATCCGGCTACCTGCGAGCAGCTGGCCGCCGAATTCAATCTACCTGAAGACGCGGTCTACAGCGTGCTCACGGAGATGGTCTCGAAGGGCGTTCTGCAGGAGGAAAGAAACGACGACGGGGTGTACTACTGCTGCCGTGAGGGTCTAACGGGCAGCAAGTAGGGGTCGGTTTGAAAGTTGGGCCTGCGCCATTTGGAACTGGTCGATATGGTGCAGCTCCATGACGCGCACTTCTTGTTTGACCAGATCAATGGTTTTGCCCGCTTTCCGGGATACAACCCGCTCGATCTCCCTGCGGTCCAGCCTGGCCTCGGCATCATGCTTGTCAAATATGGTGCGCTCCCGGTCACCGGGTTCATGATCAGCCGGAAAAAAGATGGCTCCGGTGCTGAAGTCCACGGCAAAGGCGATGACGCCGGGAATCAGGAAAAAGAACAGGCCGATGCCGTCGAGAATCACCACGGCGGGATCCAGGTCCCCCCGCTCCTTCTGATGGGTGCGGTCGGGATACAGAATGGTACCGCACCCTGCGAGCAGGGAGCTTGTTCCGAGGGTAAAACCGGAGAGGAAGCAACGTCTGGTATTCATATCGGGATCCTTTGTTAGTATGGCTGTTTGTCGGATTTATGTATCCAACGCTTCAAAACCTCTTGCGCGTTGTGCTGCATATGCTGTTCTACACGCAGTTTTTGTTCCATGAATGGCTTTAAAATTTCGTTGTGGAGGAAGGCGTCATCAAACCCGGCTTCGGCGGCATCGTTTTTCGAGGCCGCAAAATAGAGGGCATCGAGCCGGGCCCAGTAAATGGCGGCCAGGCACATGGGGCAGGGTTCGCAGCTCGCATAGATTTCGCACCCTTCCAGGGAAAACGTTCCGAGCCGGGAGCAGGCATTGCGAATGGCTTCAACTTCCGCATGGGCGGTCGGATCGTTGGAGGAGGTGACCCGGTTCCAGCCGCGGCCGATAACCGCGCCCTCTTTCACGACCACCGCGCCGAACGGACCGCCTTCGCCGGCTTCCATTTTTTCCTGTGAGAGCCGGATGGCTTCCTGCAGAAATGTATGCTGGTACGACATCAGTTTAATCCTCCAAAAATGAATGGCCGTGAGGAATCGGGGAAAGGCGGAATAGGGATGCGAGGGACTGGGCGATATCGTAAAAGCCGCGGCGGATGCCCAGGGAGTGGCCTGGACGGTTGGTTCGATACACCAGCAAGGGCACAAATTCGCGGGTATGGTCGGTGCCCGTGAAGGTTGGGTCGTTGCCGTGGTCGGCCGTCAGAATCAGCACGTCGTCCTCGGCGAGCGAAGGAATAAAGCGGCCGAGCCACTCGTCGGTTTGCCGGAGAGCGGCTGCATAGCCATCGGGATCGCGCCGATGGCCATAGAGCATGTCAAAGTCGATAAAGTTGGCAAAGATAAAGGCGTTGCCCTCTTTCTGCATGAACTGCTCGACGGCCTGCTGGGATTCTTCCGTATTGCCGGAATGGGTGCTCTCGGTGATACCGCGATGGGCAACAATATCTTCAATCTTTCCGACGCCGTATACGGGAATACCGGCATTGCAGATGCGTTCGGTGATGAGGGGCGCGTCAGGTGTGTAGGCATAGTCCCGCCGGTCCCTGGTTCGTTGAAAGGCGCCGGGTTCGCCGATGAAGGGGCGTGCGATGACGCGGCCAACCCTGAATGCGTCACATAGCCGTCGGGCGGTTTCACATCCGCGATAGAGTTCCTCGAGCGGTATGATCCCGGTATGGGCGGCCAGCTGCATCACCGAGTCGGCACTGGTGTAGGCGATCCAAGCCCCGGTGCGCATATGTTCCTCGCCGAGTTCCTCGATAATCGCGGTGCCGCTGGCCGCCTTGTTTCCAATCAGTTGGCGGCCGGTTTCCTTTTCAAAAGCATCAACCAGTTCTTGCGGAAAAGAAGGGTGCTCCAGCGGAAAATTATGAAAGCCGGGGTTGATTTCCAGTCCCGCAATCTCCCAATGGCCGGTGACGGTGTCCTTGCCATGGGACATTTCCTGCATGGCACCGAATGAAGCCAGCGGCTTGTCTGTCGCCGGGCATCCCTGAATCGGGAGGCCATTCGGGAGCAGGGAAGGAATGCTGCCCAGGCCCAGCGATTGGAGGATAGGAAGCGACATGCCGCCAACGGCATCGGCAATGTGGGGCAGGGTGGCGCTGCCGGTATCGCCATAGTCGGCGGCATCGGGTGCTTCGCCGATGCCTACTGAATCCAGCACAATCACAATGGCTTTCATAACACCTAAGGGTATCGGCTTCCCCTACGCAAGGAAAGCGGATTAAATCGTGCCGTATGCCGAAATATGGTTGCCATCGCTCCTCAGCCGGTTAAAAAGAAGGTCAACCAAACGGAGGTATGAGATGGCTTTTACACTCAATATCGGAGATTCAGCTCCGGATTTTACGCTGCCGGCGACCGATGGAAAGACGTACTCGCTGAGCGATTTCGAGGACAAGGTCCTCGTGGTGTTCTTTACCTGCAACCATTGCCCGTACGTGATCGGCTCGGATGAGAATACGCGGGCGGTCGCCGAACAGTTTTCGGGTCAGGGCGTCCGCTTTGTGGCGATCAATTCGAACAGCAAGAACACCTATGCCGAGGACAGCTTTGATCATATGGTCGAACGCATGGAGCAATTCAGGTTTCCCTGGATCTACCTGCACGATGAGTCGCAGGAGGTGGCGTTGGCTTATGGCGCGCTGAGAACCCCGCACTTTTTCGTGTTCGATGCCGACCGCAAGCTGGTCTATACCGGACGGGCTATCGATACCCCCCGCAACTGGGAGGAGTCAACGACCCATGAGCTGGTGGATGCGCTGGAGGCCCACCTGGCCGGCGAGCCGATTGCACTTCCCGTCACCAACCCGATAGGGTGCAATGTGAAGTGGGAGGGGCAACCCGCAAAATGGATGCCTCCGGATGCCTGCGACCTCGGCTGACTGCTGCTGAATAGGTGTAAAAGAGCGGGAATTATTTTGTCTGAGATATGTTGAATTAATGATTCCCTCATCTATACTGCTTCTATTTCTGGGATAATGTTATCAACAACCAACGGAGGAAGGAATGCAAATGAAGTCTATTGCAAAGATGGTGATTGCCGGTTGCGCAATCGGAATGCTGACGGGTTGCGGAGTGCCGCAGGAAGAACATGATGCGATTGTAGCACAATTGAATGCTGATCATGAGGCCGTCCAGCTTGAGCTGAATACCGAGCTTGAAGATACAAAATCCCTTCTTGCCGCAGAAAAGGAACGCTCTCGCACCCTGAACAGCGATCTGAACGATTCTTCGATTCTAAACCGGGAACTGAAAGAGCAGATGACTGAGCTCAAATCTTCTCTGGCCACTGCCAACACCCAGATCTCCTCCCTGGAATCGAAGCTCACCTCCGCCAATGCTAAAATCACCGCTGCCCAGAGCATGGCTGCTGATGCCGAAAACGAGCGCGCTGCAGCGGAAATGGAAGCACAGGAAAAAGAACGCCGTTTCATGGCGCTGATTGAAAATCTGGTCCGCCTCCAAAAAGTCAATCCTTCCGATCTGGGTTGGCCTGAGCTCGAAGCGGCTATCGATACAGGTTCCATGAGCTCTGCACCAAGTGTAGATATGGGTGCTGACATGGGCATGGGTGAAAGCGCCGACTCCAGCACGGCTGCCAGCCTTCTGGATGAGATGGGCAGCATGTAAGCTTCTGCTCATTATGCAAAAAAGCCCGGTATAAACCGGGCTTTTTTTTATTCTTCAGCAGTTTTGCTCAGGACCGCTTCAGCGCTTATCCTTATCCGGACATCATCGCCGATGACGGCGGCAGGCGAGTTTGTTATCCCGAGCTCCCTGCGGTTGAGCGTGGTTTCCGAGCTGAGGCCGATTCGCGTATTCTTCCAGGGATCTTCAATCGGCCCGGCAACCGTGACGGGGAGCAGGACGGTCCGATCCGTACCGAGCACATTCAGGTTTCCGGTTACAATGAAGGTTCCGTCCCCGGTCTTTTCCACGTTGGTGCTGGAAAACTTCAGTTTTGGGTATTCTGCAACGTTGAAGAAGTCCGCCGTCTTCAGGTGACCGTCACGCTTGTCGCTGTTGGTATCAATGCTTGCTGCATCGATCCAGCCCTCGAGGGAAACCAGGGAACGGTTTTCAATATCGTATTCTACCGTGCCCTGAAACGTATTGAATGCGCCGTTTACATCGCTCAGCATCAGGTGGCGTACGGTGAATCCGATCTCGGAATGCTCGGCATCCACGGAAAAAGTTTCTGCATGGGTGCCGAGGGACAGTGCAATAAGGCCAATGGCCAGTATGGAACGTTTGATCATGTGATCTCCTTTCATGGGATTGATTTGAATCAATATGACCTGCACGGCTCTGTTTTGTTCAGCAAAGTTCGCGGAAATATCGGAGAAATCGGTCAACTGTACTGCAGCAGGGAATGCACGGGCCAATCGTGGAGTTTTTCGCGCCCGTTCAATGATTTGAGTTCCATGAGAAAGTCGATTTCCACGATCTCGACCTCGAAATTGCGGTCAATAAGCTCCGTGGCCGCCAACACCGTCCCGCCCGTTGCAAGCACATCATCGACGATGACAATACGTTGTCCACCCGCCAGCGCATCGGTTTGAATCTCCACGGTATCGCTGCCGTACTCAAGTTCGTAGGTCTGCTGATGAACCGTGTGGGGGAGCTTCCCGGGTTTGCGAACCATGCAGGTGCCGGCGCGCAGCGCATAGGCCAGAGCGGCGGCAAAAACGAATCCGCGCGCCTCGATGCCAACGACCATATCGATGTGGTTGACGGCATGGCGGTACTTGAGTTCGTCAATGGCTTCGCGAAAGCTGTCGGCATCGGCCAGCAGAGGGGAAATATCCTTGAACTCGATGCCCGCCTTCGGGAAGTCGGGTATATTGCGGATGAGCTTCTTCAGTTTTTCCACGAATGCTCCTTCATGTCGTTAGCACTCCAGCCGAACCGGCAAACCGACCGATTTATGGAGTAGTCACTGAGCTTTTTCCGTAAAATCCATCATGCCACGGCAGACGCCGCGAATTAACCATAAAAGTACAGAAATCAACGCTTCCGGGAGCGGCTGAAAGCCCGACCGGCCCGCGAATATCCCGCCGGCCGGACGCTCTGTTTCTGACGCATAAACGTCTCGGATTTGAGCTTGATGACGCCGGTCTGCGGGTTTATAAAACTTGTGGAGGGAGAGTGTTATGGGATCTAATGCTACAGAAGAGAATGTCATTGTCCGTCCGGTTGATGGTATGCAGCTTTCCGAGGGCTGTATCCGTATGGAAGCATCCTGCCAATTCATCGGCATACTTTCCGGCATGACCGTATCGGTAGGGGATTCCATTGAAGAGGTTCTGCAGCGCATGAACCGGTTTGCCAAGGCATTTTACGGTGAAGATGTCATTGTGGAAATTGTGCCTCACACGGCTACGGCTTGAGGCGGTCCGGGAGAATCCTGCCAGGCGGATGGCCTGCATCCAGGCAAAGGGATGATTCCTTGATGTCATGATCTTTCGTGCCGATTTTCTTTCCTTTCCTGCAGGGCCTGCTAATCATTATGGCCTTACGGGAAGGTTGCATGACACTGGAGGAACTCGGATATAGCAGCTGGTTTGCTGAACAGGTGGATCCGGACACGGATTGTGCCGTGGCACGTGTGATGGCCGTGCATAAGGGCGAGTCTGAAGTCTCCGACGGCGCATCGACGCGTTCCGCAAAAATGACCGGCCGCCTGCGGCATCATGCACAATCCAAGCTCGACTATCCCACCGTGGGTGACTGGGTCCTGGTTAAAGATTTCGACAGCGCCGATCCCGGCCGCATCGAAAAGGTGCTGAACCGGCAGACCGAACTCAAGCGTAAGACCGCCGGGCGTACGACCCGCTATCAGCTCATTGCCGCCAACATCGACACCGCCTTCATCATGCAGACCGTGGGCCCCGGCTATAACCTGAAGCGTCTTGAACGCTATCTAGTGATGGTCAACGAAAGCGGTATTGAGCCGGTGGTCCTGCTGAGCAAGGCGGACCTGCTGGATGCTGATGATTTGACACAGCGCATTGAAGAGGTGCGCGAACGCATACCGAATGTGCGTATTTATGCGTTCAGCAATACCGACTGCCGGAATCTCGACGAGGTCATGGAGCTGTTCCTTCCCGGTCAGACCTACTGCGTCATCGGAACCTCAGGGGTCGGAAAAACGACGCTGCTCAACCACCTCCTCGGCGAAGAGGATGCGCTCTTCACCCTGCCCGTGCGTGATTCCGACGGCAAGGGGCTCCACTCCACGACCTGGCGCGAACTCATCGTACTCGATAATGGTGCGCTGGTGGTCGATACGCCCGGTATGCGCGAACTGGGTAATATGGATGTTAATGAGGGGATAGAGGAAACCTTCGACGATATTCAGGCATTAGCCGCGCACTGTAAGTTCAGCGATTGCGCACACGTCAATACGCTGGGATGCGCGGTCGCGGCCGCTGTCGAAAGCGGCGAGCTTTCCGAGGCGCGCTACAACAATTATATCCGTCTCATGAAAGAGGCGGCATTCCACGAACAATCAGCCATCGAGAAGAAGGAACAGGACCGCAAGCTCGGCCGCTTCTACCGGTCCATGCAGCGTGCCAGCCGAAAAATGAAGGGGGACGGATGACAAATTATGTCTTCGAAATTGAGCTCATGGTGCGCGACTACGAGTGTGACATACAGGGTATCGTCAACAATGCCGTGTACCAGAACTATCTCGAGCACTGCCGCCATGAATTCCTTAACGAGGTCGGGCTCAACTTTGAGCAACTCTGCAGGGAGGGGGTGGATGCCGTCGTGACGCGCATCGAAATCGATTACAAGCGACCCCTTAAATCGCGCGATGTTTTCATCGTTAAGCTCGGCATGCACAAGCAGGGCCGGCTGCGGTTTGTGTTTGATCAGGCCATCATCCGCAAGGCCGATGACCAGACCGTACTCAAAGCGCAGGTGACCGGCGTGCTCACCAGCAGGGGCAAACCGATTGCGCCCGACCTGTTCGACCGCGTGTTTTCGACAGGGATGGATGCTTAGAGTTAACGTAAAAGACTTGCTTGTTATGAGGTATTTCCTTTCGGTCCCGACTTGACTTTCTCGTCGTGCATTAGCTTAATCCTGAGTAGACTTTTTGTTTGATGGGAGGGCGACAGGGGCCAATGGAACACGAACTCAGAAAGCGGGCTGAGGCGTTTATCAACGCCAATCCTGTTGATACACCAGTGCTCTCAACCGCCGAAGTTCAAGAGCTTTTCCGTGAGCTGGATGTCAAACAGCTCGAACTGGCGATGCAGAATGAGGAACTGCAGTCTGTGATCGAAGAATTGCAGGCCGCCCGTGATGACTATGCCATGCTCTACGAAGCCGCTCCGGTTGGCTACCTGATCGTGGACCGAAGCAGCACCATTCTTAAAGCCAATGCGGCGGCGGCCAAGCTCCTCAAGATGGACCGGGCCCGATTGGTGGGCCGTCGCTTTTCGGAATTTATACCGCCGGCGCAGACAAATGAATGGATAGAGCATTGCCATGAGGTGCTTTCGGGCTGCGACGACCATGCCGTCGATATTGAGCTTCACAAGGCCGATGGGGTCACGTTTGATGCGCAACTCATTTGCAGGCCCCGTCCCGGCGAGGCCCCCGAGGATTGGCGGTGCCTTCAAATTCTGACCGATACGACCGCACGCAAGTGTATTGAGGATGAATGGCTTGAAAACAGGAAGGAACTGCAGGGGCTCAACCGGAAGCTTGAGGAACAAATCAAGGCGCGTACAGGTGAACTGCGCGAGAGCGAAGCACGCTTTCGTTCGCTGTTCAAGGAGTTGCCCGCCGCAAGCTTTCTGCTCGATCTGGACGGGTACCTCATCGATGGCAACCATGCTCTGGAGAGCCAGATCGGCTATACACGTGACGAACTGGTTGGGCAGAGCCTGATTGAATCCGCGATCCTTCCTCCGGCCGCGCGCGAGCAAGCCCGTGAGCGGATGGCGAGGTTGATCGAGAAGGGACAGCTTGAGCCGACCGAGTACGAACTGGTATGCAAGGATGGTTCCGGCATTACGGTGGAGGTAACCTCCCGGCTGGTGCGCATCGGCAGTGAACCGGCGATTCTGTGTAGTTCCCGTGATCTCACCGCACGGAAGCAGGCCGCCGCCGAGCGCGAACTGCTCGACCGGCAGCGGCGGCTCGCGCTGAATGCCGCTCATTTGGGGTGGTGGAGATACGACCCGGAACGGAAGATCATCACCTACGACCGGCGTTTTGCCCAGATCTTCGGCCTTGCCGGAACGGAAATCACGACCGCCGAAATCTTTCGTATGATGCATCCCGATGACCTGGCGCATATCCGCACAGCCGTCGCGGTAGCCATGGATTCGGTGGAGGCATGGGAACATGAGGCTGAGTACCGCATCATCCGGTCCGACGGCATGCTGCGCTGGGTCGAGTCCCACGGGCTTCCCATGTTTGACGGAAATGGAACCGATCTCAGGCTTGCCCGCTTTGTCGGCACGGTCGCCGACATTACCGACCGCAAGGAAGCTGAGCAGGCTCTGCAGGAAAGCGAAGAGCGGTATCGACATCTGTTTGAAGCCGAATCGGATGCAATTGTCGTTTTTGATGCGGTCACGCGCCGCTTCCTGGACGTCAATGAAGCGGCTCTCAAGCTGTACGGGTATACCCGCGATGAATTCAGCCAAATGACCTTAAAGGACATCACGGTTGAGCCTGAAGCCACCGAAAGGTCCGTTCAGTTATCTCTTGAAGGCGTTACATCAAAAACACCTGATCGGATGCACCGTAAAAAGGACGGCACTATTTTTCCGGTTGAAATTTCTCCCGGAAAATTTGTGCTGTCCGGACGCGTGGCGGTTTGTGAAATCATTCGCGACATCACCGAACGCAAACGGATAAACGATGCGCTTGAAAAGCGGGTGCTTGCTTTGACTCAACCGTTGGATCAGTGGGGGAAAATTGCGTTCGAGGAGTTGTTCGATACCGAACTGATCCAGCAAATACAGGATGAATTTTCAACCGCCACCGGCGTGTCCTCGGTCATTGTCCGCCCGGACGGAACCCCGATCACGAAACCAAGCAATGTGACCGACTTTTGTTTTGAAGTTGTACGAAAAACCGAAAAGGGATGCGCCAACTGTCTCAAGTCGGATGCGGCTATTTCCCGTTATAATCCCGGCGGCCCGATCGTGCGGCGCTGCCTGAGCGCCGGTTTGTGGGATGCGGGTACGCGGATTAACGTCGGGGGACATCATATCGCAAGCTGGCTGATAGGACAGGTGCGCGACGAAACACAGACCGATGAGCACATACGTGCCTATGCCCGTGAGATTGGTGCGGATGAAGCAAGAATGATCGAGGCGTTCCACCGCGTTCCGGTCATGCCCCGCAAGCGGTTCGAGAGTGTAGCGCAGGCCCTGCATGCCCTGGCCAACCAGATTTCGCGCTCCGCATACCAGAATGTGCAGCAGGCCCGCTTCATTGCGGCGCAGCAGGCTGCTGAAAAGGCCTTGAGCCAAAGCGAAGAACAATACCGCAATCTGTTTCGCAACATCTCCGAAGAGGTGCATTACTGGAAGCTGGTGCGCGATGAGGCCCATGCCATCAAGACCTGGCGGTTGGTGGATATCAATCCCGCCGGCCTGAAGGCCTGGAATAAGACACGCGAAGAAGCGATCGGTAAGACGCCCGACGAGATTTTCGGCCCGGGCTCCACGGAACACTTCCTGCCGATTGTGGAAAAGATTTATGCCGATGATCGCCCCTATTCATGGGAAACCTATTTTCCGGGGCTGGATCAGCACCTGAAGATGACCAGTGTCCCCGCCGGCGAATACTTTATCACGACCGGGATCGATATTTCGGAAATCAGAAAGAGCGAGCGACTGTTGCGCGAAAGCGAAGAACGCTACCGTGTCCTGTTCGAGGCCGAATCGGATGCCATTCTCGTATTTGACGGAGAGACTCGGCGATTTGTTGACATCAACGACGCCGCGGCAAGACTGTATGGATATACGCGCGAGGAATTCCTTAACCTGACGCACCAGGATGTGACCGCAGAGCCGGAGACGGCGAATAAACTGATACCTGACATCCTGGCAGGGGCACACCTGCCGGTCTTCCAGAGCCGCCATCGCAAGAAAGACGGCACCGTGTTTCCCGTGGATATCAGTGCCGCCTCCCTCGAGCTGCAAGGCCGCAAGATGGTCAGTGCCATGATTCGCGACATTACGCAGCGTGTGGCGCAGGAGAAGGAGCTCGATCGCAACCACAAGGAGTTGCGGCGGTTGGCCTCAGAACTCTCATTGAGCAACCTGCGTGAGCGGCAGCAGATCGCCGCCGAACTGCACGACGGACTGAGCCAACTGCTGAGTTCGGCCTCCCTCTGGATTGATGCCGCCATGAAGGAACATCTGCCCGATGGCGCGGAGCGCCCGCTGGGTAAGGTGCGCGAAATCATCAATCAGGGGCTGGAGTTGAGCCGCTCTCTCACCTTCGATCTCAGCTGTCCCATGCTCAATGAACTGGGCTTGGGGGCTGCCCTGGATGAGCTGTGCAGCAGCATGAGCCAGGAGCATGCCATGCGGTTTGAGTTCAGCGGCTGGCGCGAGCCGCTGCCGATGCATATCGACCAGAAAATGATTCTGTACCGTGCCGCGCGTGAACTGCTGATCAATGCGCTCAAGCATTCCAGGGCGGAGTCGGCCCGGGTGCGCCTGGAACGGACGGATGATCGGGTGCGCATCTGTGTGTCGGACGAAGGCATCGGATTCAATGCCGCCAAGGCAGGGAGCGGTTTTTCCCCTTCGGGCGGATTCGGGCTTTTCAATATCGGAGAATACGTGCACCACATGGGCGGCAATCTCTCGATTCAATCTGCGCCCGGCGGCGGCACGCAGGTTGTACTCGAGGTCCCGATCGGGCAGGATTAAAACCGGGCGGCCATGAATCCGTTATGCGGTGGGCAGGCATGGCGGCCCGGACTCGAATCAATCGGTCAGATGACGGCAAGCGCCGGGCTATTTAATCATGGCAAATACTTGCAACCCCCAGGCAGCCGCCATATCATTTATGAGGTTCCCGATGGTGGATCCAGGGCGGAGATAATCTTGCCTCTAGAGGAGGTTTGACATGGAAAAGCAGATACGGCTGTTGCTGGCCGAGGACCACGATGTGATGAGGGAAGCGCTTCAAAGTCTGCTCGATGCCAACGAGTCGTTCAACGTGGTGGGCGAGGCGCGCAACGGACGGGATGTGCTGAAACAGGCCGCTTCCGTAACCCCCGACATTGTCATAATGGACATTAACATGCCCGATCTGAACGGCATCGAAGCCACCCGGCAGTTAACCGCCGAATACCCCCACCTCAAGGTGATTGGCCTTTCTGTGCATGAAACCGGGCGCATGGTCATGGAGATGCTCAATGCCGGAGCCGTCGGATACCTGCCTAAGACCAGTGCATCGAGGGAATTGGTAGAAGCCATCCATACGGTCATGACAGGGAAGATCTACGTCAGTTCCGCTGTGCTGAGCAACCTGATGGATGCCCAGCGGCTGGCCAAGGATCCCGACAGCGCATTTGCCAAACTGACCGACCGCGAACGCGAAGTGCTCCAGCTGCTGGCCGAGGGTTACGCCACCAAGGAGGTTGCCGACAAGCTCAATCTCAGTGTGCCCACGGTTCATACCCATCGCCAGCACCTGATGCAGAAGCTTGAAGCCCGCGGCGTCGCTGACCTCGTCCACTACGCCATCCGCGAAGGAATCACCAGCACCTGATGCAGGTCACGCGGCGGACAAGCCGGAATCGCTCCCCGGGGCAGAAGCATCGATTCTTTCCGTTTTGACGGATTGGGATTAAAGCGCACGGCAGCGTACGCGATTTCCCTGCGAAGAGGATCGGGCAGGCCGGAATGGCCTACATTTCATTTGCTGTTCAACCTCTCTCCGCATGGAATGTCTCTTTCAGTATTATAGTCCGAAAAAGGTGCTACTTGGTACTTGTGCACCGGAATTATTCGGCGTAAGGCATTGACTTGAAGGGAGGCGGTGGGCAAATTACACCGCTCTTTCAAACGAACCTACAAGAGGTTTAATATGAGTAAAAACACTAGTATTTTACAGGATAATAAGTTGAACTGCTACGGAATGCCTGAAGGGCAGGGCATGTATCGTGCCGATTTTGAGCACAGCAGTTGCGGAATTGGATTTGTGGCCAACCTGAAGGGGCGCAAAAGCCACTCCATTATTACCGATGCGCTCGGTATGCTGGCCTGTATGGAGCATCGCGGCGGTACCGGATTCGACATCAAGTCGGGCGACGGCGCCGGCATTCTTTTCCAGATTCCGCATGAACTCTTTCTGGAGGAGTGCCCCAAGGCGGGGATCAAACTTCCGAAGTTCGGCGAGTACGGCGTGGGGATGACCTTCTTCCCGAAAGACGAACGCCAGCAGTCCGAGTGCAAGGACATCATTGAGCGCAACCTGCGAAAGTTGAACCTGCCGCTGCTGGGATACCGCATGGTTCCGGTCGATAATTCCGACCTGGGCCGTGATTCCGCGGAAACCGAGCCGAGTGTGCAGCAGATCTTTATCGGCAAGCCGGAAGGCATGAGTGTCGAAAAATTCGACCGTAAGCTTTTTGTGTTCCGCAAGTACACCGAGCGGATTGCCAGTGAAACCGTGCAGGGTCTCGGCCCGGACGGTCTCAACATTATTTCCTGTTCCTACAAGACCATTAACTATAAGGGGCAGCTGGTCACGGAGCAGGTTCCTCAGTATTTCCTCGACCTGCAAAACGAGTCGGCGGTTTCCGCCATCGCGCTGGTTCATTCGCGTTTCTCGACGAATACCTTCCCTTCGTGGAAGCTGGCCCAGCCGTTCCGTTACATTGCCCACAACGGTGAAATCAACACCAACCGGGGAAATATCAACTGGATGCGTGCTCGCGAGGTGCTGCTCGAATGCTCCGCGTTCACCCGCGAAGAACTTGAGATGATCTTCCCGATCTGCGATGTCAAAGCGTCGGATTCGGCCAATATCGACATGGCGATTGAAATGCTGGTGCTTTCCGGTCGTTCCCTGCCGCATGTCCTGATGATGCTCATTCCGGAAGCCTGGCAGAATCAGCCGGACATGGACCCTGCCAAGCGCGCCTTCTACGAATTCTATTCCGCGATGATGGAGCCGTGGGACGGTCCTGCTTCAATCTGTTTTACCGACGGTGTGCTGGTTGGTGCCACACTTGACCGAAACGGCCTGCGTCCGTCGCGCTACTGCGTAACCGAAGACGATACCCTGATCATGGCTTCCGAAACCGGTGTCATCAATATCGATCACACCAAGGTTAAGACCCGCGGCCGCCTCCAGCCCGGCAAAATGTTTGTGGCGGATCTGGAGCAGGGGCGGATTATTTCCGACGAAGAGCTCAAGGCAGACCTCTGTTCGCGCCAGCCGTACGCGGAATGGCTCGACCGCAACATGATCCACCTGAAAGATCTTCCGCCGGCAGACGACTACGAATTGAAGCTGCCCAGCGGAAAGACGCTCTTCAAGCGCCAGCAAACGTTTGGTTTCAGCTACGAGGACATAAACGAGCTGATCAAGCCGATGGCGACCAGCGGCAAGGAACCGCTCGGTTCCATGGGCGCGGACAACCCGCTGGCGGTGCTTTCCGACCGGCCGGTGCAGCTGTCGCACTATTTCAAGCAGCTCTTTGCCCAGGTGACCAATCCGCCGATCGACCCGATCCGCGAGCGCATCGTTATGGACCTGCGCACCTATGTGGGCGGATTCAAGAACATCCTTAACGAGTCGCCGGAGCAGTGCCGCCGGATTGCCATCGACCAGCCGGTGCTTACGAATGAAGACCTATCACGTCTGCTGTTCCTGGATCACAACCATTTCCAGGCCAAGCGCCTTGAGATTGTCTATCCGGTCAACGGCGGGCCCGGCACGTTGGAAAAGACCCTCGACCGCATCTGCCGCTACGCCGAAGATGCCATTGACGAGGGGCACTCCATCATTATCCTGTCGGACTTCCACATGAACTCCGACCATGCGCCGATTCCTTCGCTTCTGGCCATTGCGGCTGTGCACCACTATCTCATCCGCGTGGGCAAGCGTGGTAAGGCCGATATTGTTATGGAAGTGGGCGATGTGCGCGAAGTACATCACTTTGCAACCGTGCTCGGCTTTGGAGCCTCGGGCATCAATCCCTATATGGCGCTTGATACCATCCGTCAGATGGAAAAGGACGACCTGCTCAACGGCCTGAGTTCCGAGGCCGCGATCCAGAACTATATCAAGGCGGTCAACGGCGGCCTGCTCAAAATCTTTTCCAAGATGGGGATCTCAACCCTCGCATCCTATCAGGGTGCGCAGATATTCGAGATTGTCGGCCTGAATTCCGAAGTGGTGGACAAGTACTTTACGGGTACGGTCAGCCGCATCGAAGGCCTCAGCCTGGACGATATCGCCAAAGAAACCGCGATGAAGCACCGCAAGGGCTTCCCCACACGCGGCGGTGTTTCCAAGGTTCTGGATCCCGGCGGGGAATACAGCTGGCGCAAGGATGGGGAACGCCACCTCTTCAATCCGCTGACGATCCGTCTGCTGCAGGAGTGCACACGCGACAACGACTACGCCAAGTATAAGCAGTACTGCAAGGAGATCGATGATCAGAGCAAGGCGGCCTATACGCTGCGCGGCCTGATGGAGTTTCAGTCGGACCGTCCCTCGATTTCCATCGATGAAGTCGAGCCGGCGGCAAGCATCCTCAAGCGTTTTGCGACGGGCGCGATGTCATTTGGTTCGATCTCCTGGGAAGCACACACGACGTTGGCCATTGCCATGAACCGCATCGGTTCACGTTCCAATTCGGGCGAAGGTGGTGAAGATCCTTCCCGCTACGAAAAGCTGCCGAATGGTGACGATATGTGCTCCGCCACCAAACAGATTGCTTCGGGGCGTTTCGGGGTCAACAGCTATTACCTCTCCAAGGCCTCCGAACTGCAGATCAAGATGGCGCAGGGCGCGAAGCCCGGCGAAGGCGGACATCTGCCCGGTCACAAGGTGAACGGATGGATCGGCCGGACCCGTAATTCGACCCCGGGTGTGGGGCTGATTTCCCCGCCGCCGCACCATGACATCTACTCGATTGAAGATCTGGCGCAGCTGATCTACGACCTGAAGAATTCCAACCGTGATGCGCGCGTCAATGTGAAGCTGGTCTCCGAAGCCGGTGTAGGTACGGTTGCCGCCGGCGTCTGCAAGGCCAAGGCCGACGCTGTACTCATCTCCGGCTATGATGGAGGAACGGGTGCTTCTCCGCTCAGTTCGATCAAGCACGCAGGACTTCCGTGGGAGCTCGGGCTTTCCGAAACCCACCAGACGCTGGTCCGCAACCGTCTGCGCAACCGTATTGTCGTGCAGACCGACGGGCAGATGAAGACCTCGCGTGATCTCGCCGTTGCCACGCTGCTCGGCGCGGAAGAGTGGGGGGTAGCGACGGCCGCGCTGGTAGTTGAAGGTTGCATCATGATGCGCAAATGCCACTCCAACACCTGCCCGGTCGGAGTCGCCACCCAGCGTGGAGAACTGCGGCGCAAGTTTACCGGCAACCCGGACCATGTGGTTAACTTTTTCGAGTTCCTGGTCGACGGCCTGCGCGAAATCATGGCCGAGCTCGGCTTCCGCACCATCGACGAAATGGTCGGCCAGTCGCAGTGCCTCAAGTTCCGCGATGACGTGGATCACTGGAAGTACAAAAACCTGGATCTTTCGCCGATCCTGCACAAGGAAACCATCGGCGCGGATGAGGGGGGTACCTACCATTGCAAGGACCAGAACCATATGCTCGAAGAGGTCATCGACTGGAAGCTGATTGAAGCCGCCAGGCCCGCACTGGAAAACGGTGAAAAGGTTCATGCCGAGTTTGATGTGGTCAATACCGATCGCTCGGTGGGTACCATCCTGTCGCACGAGATGACCAAGATCTACAAGGACACGGGCCTGCCGGATGGAACCGTGCATTTCAAGCTGAACGGTTCGATCGGCCAGTCCATGGGCGCGTTCATGTGCAAGGGGATCGAGCTGGAGCTCGAAGGCGACGCCAACGACTATGTCGGCAAAGGCCTTTCCGGCGGACATCTGGCGATCTACCCGAACAAGGGCGTTCCGTTTGTGGCCGAGGATAATATTCTGGTCGGTAACGTCTGCTTTTACGGGGCAACCGGCGGCAGGGCATTCATCCGCGGCGTCGCCGGCGAGCGCTTCTGCGTACGCAACTCCGGCGCCGAGGTGGTCGTCGAAGGAATCGGCGACCATGGCTGCGAATATATGACCGGCGGCCTGACCGTGATTCTCGGCCAGACCGGCCGTAACTTTGGTGCGGGCATGTCCGGCGGGGTCGCCTTCGTTTACGATGCCGCCGGCGATTTTGCGCAAAAGTGCAACATGGAAATGATCGAGCTTGAGAAGGTTCATGCGAACAAGGACATTGCGGACCTGAAGGCGATGATCGAAACCCATCAGGCCAAGACCGGCTCGACGGTTGCCGAAAATATGCTGGCCAACTGGGATGAAGCGCTCAACCGCTTCGTCAAGGTTATCCCGACGGACTACAAGCGCATGCTTGAGTTCATCGAACGCGCGCGCCTGACCGAAGAATATCAAACCGAAGAAGAGATTGTTGACGCGGCGTTCGATATGCACATCGCCAGCCTCGGCCTCTAATCCTGTTCTGAAGGAGATTTTACCATGGGAAAATTAACCGGATTTCTGGAATATGTGCGCAAGACCAATCCCATGCGCCCTGAAGAGGAGCGCGTCAAGGACTGGGACGAGGTCTATGTGCTTCGCGACGAGCAGACCTGCCAGGAGCAGGGGGCCCGCTGCATGGATTGCGGTGTGCCGTTCTGCCATCGCGGGGAAATGATGGACGGTGGCGCCAGCGGGTGCCCGATCAACAACCTCATCCCGGAATGGAACGATCTGATCTATCGCAACCGGTGGCGTGAGGCGCTCGACCGCCTGCATCACACCAATAACTTTCCGGAAGTGACCGGTCGCGTCTGTCCGGCCCCGTGCGAAGCGGGTTGTGTGTTGAGCATCAACGAGCCGGCTGTGACCATTCACGACAACGAGCGTACGATTATCGACAAAGGATTTGAAAACGGCTGGGTGGTTCCCGAGCCGCCGGAGATCCGTACCGATAAGAAAATCGCCATCATCGGTTCCGGCCCTGCGGGCCTGGCCTGTGCCCAGCAGTTGAACCGTGCGGGACACAACGTGACCCTGTTCGAACGCGCCGACCGCATCGGCGGGTTGATGATGTACGGCATTCCGAACATGAAGCTCGATAAAAAAGTGATGCAGCGCCGGATCGATATTATCGAACAGGAAGGCGTCGTCTACAAAACCAACACAGAAGTCGGGAAGGACGTCAGTGCGACGCAGCTCAAGAAGGAGTTTGACGCCGTCGTGCTGGCCACCGGAGCCACAAAGCCACGCGACCTGCCGGTTGAAGGCCGCGATCTCAAGGGCGTCTACTTCGCCATGGAATATCTGCACGCCAACACCAAGAGCCTGCTCGACAGCAATCTCGAGGACGGCAACTATATATCCGCTAAAGACAAGAAGGTCATTGTTATCGGCGGCGGTGACACCGGTACCGACTGTGTCGGCACCTCGCTCCGTCATGGCTGCGAAAAGGTGACCCAGCTTGAAATCCTGCCTAGGCCGGAGGCCGACCGCAACCGCGTGTCCAATCCCTGGCCGCAGTGGCCCGCCAACCTCAAGACCGACTATGGCCAGCAGGAAGCGATTGCGCTGCAGGGCAAGGATCCGCGCAACTTTTCGGTCATGACCACGAAGTTTGAAGGCGATGCCGACGGCAACCTTGTAGCGATTCACACGGTTGAAGTGGAATGGGTGGACAACGGCACGGGCGGCAGGATGCCCAAGGCGGTTGAGGGTACTGAACAGCGCGTTGAAGCCGATCTCGTACTGCTGGCCATGGGCTTCCTCGGGCCGGAGGATCCGGTAGCCGAGCAGCTTGGTGTCGAGCGCGATGCCCGCTCCAACTACAAGGCCACGCACGAAATCTACACCACCAACGTGGACAGGGTATTTGCCTGCGGCGACTCCCGCCGTGGCCAATCGCTTGTCGTCTGGGCGATCAATGAAGGTCGTGGCTGTGCCCGCGAAGTCGATCGTTACCTGATGGGTGACACCGTGCTTCCGTAAGCGTTGAAGTCCTGATGGAATGCCCCGGAGCCTCCGAAGGGAACTCCGGGTTTTTTCTTTGCTTCAGACCGGCTCGTCAGGATCCGGCCGATTTATGGATCATGGGCGTGAATCTCTTCTTCGGCATTCACATCCTGTCTGATGCTGTTCAGCTCTGCATCAATCAGTTGATCGATCGTTGTGTTGGGGCACGTTTTCAGTGTGGCCGAAAAGTCCACAGTTTTTTCGTAAATGCTTTCCGCCTGGTCATCGCCCGGAGCGATGCGCCGCACCTCAAAGCGGAACTCGTTTTCATTTTTCTCGCTCCGCACCACAAACAGATGGTGGTCAATGCCCTGGTGGAGAAATTTATCTTCCGCGACAATATGCCCAATCATACAAACCTCCGTAACTGACTTGATTCTAACGCGCGCTTCAAAGATTGCAAAGTTGGTTTTCCATGCATTCCAAATACGGTACATTGCCGCGCATGCACAAATACAAAGCCCATATTGCCCTAAAGAACGGCCGGCGCCGCGCTCCGGAGAAGGTCGTGGCGGAGCTGCTTCATGTTATCTTCGGGGGGGGCGGCGTGCCGGTACTGCTTGCGGTCGGCGGCCCAGGCGGAACGGGGAAGTCGACATTTGCGAAGGCGCTGGCGGAGCAGCTGGGCGATGCTGCAGTGCTGCGGCTTGACGATTACAAGACCTCGCGCACCTTTCGCGCAGACCGTAATATTTTTGGGCCACATCCCGAGGCCAACAAGCTGGAGCTGCTGAAAGACCATCTGGTTGAGATGAAAGCGGGCCGCAGGTTTCGCCGGCCTCTCTACAACAAAGAGACGGGTGAGGCCACGGACTCAATTCCCTATGAACCCGTTCGCTTCAATATACTCGATGGCGAAGTTGCAACGTATCGCGAGTTTAGGGATCTGGTCGATTTTTCCATCTTTATCGACTCCGACTGGAAAACACAGCTGGCGACGCGCGTAGACCGGGATATCGAAGACCGCGGCTATGACCGCGAGAAGGCCATTACGACTTTTCTGCAAAGCAACCTGCGTGAATTTTCTGAATACGGTGCCGAAAGCAAAAAATGGGCGGATCTTCACCTGTATTGCGACGAAGACTACCACCTGGAAATCGAATCGGTTTCCGAGGAGTTATTCCGTCGGCACGAAATGCTGTTCGCATCCGAGTATGCCGAGGTGGGATTGAAGGGCTTGGTGGTGCCGGTTCTCACGCCGTTTGATGACTCGGAAGCGATCGATCAGCGCGCATTCATCCGGCATCTGGAGTTTTTGGCACACCACGGCATCCATCGCATCATGATTAACGGCACCACGGCCGAGTTTTATTCCCTCCTGCCCGAAGAGCGAAAGACGCTGCTTAAGCTCGCGCGCCGCTATTTTCCCGGTCTGATCATACTGCATGCCGCCGGAACCGGTCTGGCCCAGAATCGCATCGAAGTGCAGTGGGCCAACGAGTATGGCGCTGACGCGGTGGCCGCTCTGCCCCCGTTCTATCCGGCCGGATTGTCAGAAGCCGGCATTATTGACTACTTCTGCGCTCTGGAGGCCGAGGCCGATGTGCCGTTCATTCTCTACAATTTTCCAAAGCATGCCGGGAATGCGATCACACCCGGTATTCTTCAGGCTGTGCCGCACTATGGCATGAAGGATTCTGCACAACAGCTTGAACTCATGGAATATACCCCCCGGTATTTTGTTGGCAGCGGCACTAATATCTATGGACCGGTCCAGCAGGGAGCGGCCGGATTTGTTTCAGGCCCAGCCAATGTGCGGCCGGAGCTGTATGCGGCTATGGAAACACTGGTCGTCGCCATGAAGGTGGATGAAGCTGCTGTACTGCAGGAAGAAATCAAGGTCTACGGCAAGCCCTTCAGCGGTGGCGGAATCCCGCTGCTCAAGCAGGCCCTTGCCCGTAAGCTTGAAGGCTATCCAGTGAACGTAAGGTGCCCGTTGAAGTCCAAGTAAGGTGCGGATTTGTAAAAAACCAATCTGCAACAGATGATTGCATTTTCACGGGACGCCCCTCATCTATGGAAGCATGCACATACAAAGATTACTTTTAAGATCAGGTCAAATTTTCAGCCTTCTGGCCATCCACACCGTGGTGGCGAATGAGGCTGAACCCGCAGTTTCAGTCAATGCGGATGAGGTTTCAACTGTTGCTGAGACGAATGCGGTTGCCGCGAATGCCGACAGCCGTCCGGTGCGCGAGATGGAATTTCTCGACCGGGGGCTGATTGCCCTCAATGAAGGCGGGAGTGTGTATATCGGATGGCGGCTGCTGGCCACTGATCCGGACGATGTCGCATTCGATGTCTATCGCAAACCGCCGGGGACAAAACCCATCAAGCTCAATGATGCGCCGGTCACGCAAACCACCGATTTTGTGGATACGAATGCAGGCCGACTTCGAAAAGGAACGCGCTATTTCATTGTGCCGATCATCAACGGAACCCATGAATCTCCATCGGTCGTGGATGTGGATTACAGGGAAATGCCGCCTTATTTTTCCATTAAACTGGACGATCCGGGCCGCGGTTATTCAGCTAACGATTGCTCCGTAGGCGATCTGGACGGTGATGGCCAGTACGAGATCATTCTCAAATGGGACCCCCGGAATGCCCGCGACAATTCCCAAGCAGGCGAAACGGATGATGTCTATCTGGATGCCTATAAACTGGATGGCAAGCGGTTATGGCGGATCAACCTCGGACCCAATATCCGGGCCGGTGCGCACTATACCCAGTTTATGGTCTATGACTTTGACGGCGATGGTAAGTCGGAGCTGATCTGCAAAACCGGGGATGGCACGGAAGACGGTCAAGGGCATGTGATTGGTGATAAAGGGAAAAAATGGCGGAATGATGGGGGATACATCCTGGCAGGGCCTGAATACCTCACCTGTTTTGACGGCGAAACCGGCGCGGCCATCAGCACCACAAATTATGTGCCGTATCGTATTCCCGGCGACCCTTCCAATCTCGAACCGTCCGGCAGCGAGATGGATCGAATCTGGGGCGATGGATATGGAAACCGCTGTGACCGCTTTCTTGCCTGCGTAGCCTATTTGGATGGGGAGCACCCATCTGTCGTGATGTGTCGCGGCTATTACACCCGGACCTTCCTTGCCGCCTGGGATCTCGTGGATGGCCGATTGAAGCTGCGCTGGGTTTTCGATTCCGACAAGGTGGAGGGGCACTATGCCGGCCAGGGGAATCATAACCTGATCGTTGCCGATGTGGATGGTGATGGACGCGATGAGATCACTTATGGGGCGATGTGCGTTGATGACGATGGGACGGGGCTTTACACAACCGGCATGGGGCATGGCGATGCCGCCCACATGACTGATCTTGATCCTGATCGCCCCGGCCAGGAGCTTTGGACCTGCCAGGAACATCGGCCGTATGGTAATGCGCTTCGGGATGCCGAAACCGGCGAGATCATTTTCCGCAGAGAGGCCGGAAAGGACACCGGTCGCGCATGTGCGGCAGACATTGACCCGACGCATCCCGGGTATGAGCTATGGGGTTCCACCGGTTGCCCGCTCTATGATGTAAAAGGCAATGTGATTACCGACAAATACCGCCTGCCCATGAATTTTGTAGTCAACTGGGATGGAGACGATTTGCTGGAATTGCTGGATGGGACGCGTATCACTCAATACAACTGGGAGACCGGCGAGCTTGAAACGCTGCTTGATGCATCGGAATATGACTGCAAATCAAACAACGGAAGCAAAGCCAATCCCTGCCTTTCGGTTGACCTGTTCGGGGATTATCGCGAGGAAGTCATCTGGCGTACAGAGGATAGCGACGAGCTGCGTATTTTCACCACCACTATTCCGGCGCAGCGTCGGCTGATTACACTGATGCAGGATCCGCAATACCGGCTGTCCATCGCCTGGCAGAATGTGAGCTACAATCAGCCGCCACATCCTTCGTTCTATATGGGCGATGGCATGGAAACGCCGCCGAAGCCGAATATTAAAGTGCTCCCTGAGCAAAAGTAACTATCGGTGCGCCGGGCATCCGGCTTAGACCGTCATTTCCCATCGTGCTGATCCTGGCCCCCAGGGCCGGACCTTGCACTTGGGCGACATGCCTGAACATATTAGAGGGATGCTAAGGCCGGGGCGCGTACAGCGGTATCCAGTTGCTGATAATATCATCCACGGTGCCGTCAGCCTCCCATTGGCTCAGGGCGACATTGACCTGGTCCAGTAATGCGGTGTTTTGCTTGCTGATACCCCAGGCAAGCATTTCGATGTTGAGCAGCTCCGGGAAGGAAACCAGATCGTTTTCATTGACCGCAGCGTTCCACCAGATAACCGGGGCGTCATAGATAAAAAAGTCAATTTTACCGCTCTTGAGGGCTGTTACAGCGCTGGGCACATCGGGATAGCTGACCTGTTTCGCCCGGGGGAAGCGCTGTATGCAGAAAAACCTGCTCGTGGTATTCTGAATGTAGCCAACCCGCTGCAGCTGATTTTTGACCGTGCTCGCCAGCAAGCCCGCAGGATCGGCGTTATCCCTCCTGAAAAGGGCACTCAAGCCGGACTGCATGTATGGATTTGAAAAGTTGATGCGCATGAAGCGGGGTTCGGTAACGGACATGTTGGACATGATGATGTCGGTCCGATTCTGCTCCAGATAGTCGATCTGATCGCCCCAGGGGACCTCTACGAAAACAATTTCACGGTTCAGCTCGGCGCCCAGCCGGCGGGCAAAATCCGCTTCCACGCCGGAGATTGTTCCGTTCTGCTTGAAGATCATGGGGTGAGAGTTGGGCGTGACGCCCACGCGAAGGATCGAGGGATCCGGAGGGATATCGGTGGACTGGCATCCTGCCAGCAGCATGCATAGCGAAAAAAGCAACACGACTTGTTTCATATGGTCTCCTAGGGTTGATGAAGTATTTCAGTCCATCCCGGCGTAATCAAGCGTTGTTCATTACCGTTCTGCTTTAACGATGACGTCTCTTGTTGGGCGCTATGCCTCCCGGGTATAAGCTGATAGCCAAGCCTTATGGATACAGCACCGGCGCACCCTTTAAACGGCAGCGTGCCCCGGCTCTTTTGGCGCAAGGACTGCGCCTGCAGGCAGGATTCAAAAACTGTAACGGATGCCCAGGTTCACGTTGCTGTTGTTTTGAAACTGACCGAAGAAGGTGTGGTCATCCTCGCCGATGAAGATATTGCCGTTAGCCGTCAGCTGCCAGTGATCCGTCAGTTTATACGTTACGTTGGGTCGCAGGTAGGCGTCGTTGTCGCTCGGTGAGTAGAAGGTGAAGAGTCCGAGAATCAGATTCTGATTCATCAGCATTTTGGTGAGGCGCAGCGTGAGAACATGGCGGAATTCATCGCGTGAGGTACCCGCGGGTGCACCGGTCCTATAGTTATCATAATCCATCATCCATTCGACATAATACTGCATGCCTGCAGTAAGGTTCCGGGCTACCTCACGCTCATAACCGGTCAGGAAGCGGAACTCCGAATTGGGGATGTTGGGATCTTCACCCTTCCGGTCCTGCCGGGAATCATAATATCCGGCCTCGGCGTTGACCAATGCGTTTCCGAGGGTGCCCCGTACGCTGGTTCCGTATACATTCAGATGCGGAAAGTATGCCTTCATCGTTGCCGGATTGAAGCCGCCCGGACTCTTCCAATAACCCTGATAGGCGTACAAGGCCGCTTCGTAGCTGAGCAGGGGGCGATAGAACCGAACGGCGATTTCCTGATCCCTGAACCACTCATCCTGGCGGTCGGCGTCAATGACCGCATTCCGGCCTGCCAGGCTTTGCAGCATGGGGTTCCAATAGGATAAGCGCCGGCCGTCAACATAGCGGTCGGCATCCATGCGCGGGGTATAGGCCAAATCGATTGTCCCGACGGCAGGAAAAAAGCTGGCGAATACCGCATCCGACGGCGCCTTGAGATATTCTTCATCGCGGCCCAGCAGGAAGGAGTTCCAATCCTTCGGAAACAGGTCGTTGATAAAAAGCAGATCGCCGGTTCCCCAGGTCAGGATTTGCCGCCCGACCTTCATATCCACGATATCGACAGGGGTAAACAGGATGTTCAGTTCGCGGAGATCAACGAAGCCGTCACCGGTTTCAAGGTCAACCCTGTCAATGTCATCAGCCAGCTCATCGTAAACGAAGTCGGCGCGGGCCTGGATGGTCGCTGCGTCGAGGTAGGTCAGTGAGTCGAGCTGCAGGCGTACCTCGGTCAGGCTCCGATCATCCTCATAGGGATCGTCCTGTGTTCGCACACCAGCACGGCTGTCCACGAAACCCCGCAGCTCAGTATCGAGCGCATGCGCATGATGAATAAAACCGATTAAAGCCAGCAGACCGATAGTTGCTATCCGTTTCATAACCTAACCTTTGTCGTTTGGTACTAATCTACTTCGTTACTTCTCTGGGCGGACGGCGCAGGAAGCGCTCCGTGAAGATGCGTTCATTGAGGCCGATATTATACTCCACATCGCTGAATTTGTTGATGGTGGAGCTGCCGGTATTGAGGTCCTTGACGACCGATTCCGTCACCGTGGGAAATCCCTGAATGGTTTCAACCCGGGTGGCTTCGACCGTGCGGTAGAGCTTGCCGTTCTTGTCGTAGTATTCCGCGAGACGCGGAAGGAAGGTGTCCTTGTCGATCTTGACCGTGTAGTAGGCAAACTCCACGTCACCGGGATTTTTCGGCGTGTTCTTGATCACATATTGCCCGCCGGTTGTTTCAACCAGTTCATGCCGGTCTTCCTTAAGGTTGCGGCCGGAGACATCTTCGTAGACAAAGTCGGAGCCGACAAAGGAGGTGCGCTTGTCGCCGGGGGCAATTTCACGTTTAAGGTTGAGCGCCGGCAACCACATCCAGCGGCTGTCGTTTTTGTCGTCAGCGACTTCCTTCCAGACCAGAAATACCTGCTTGTAGAGATCGGCCGGCTCCTTGAAATAGACATAGAACTTCTGGTTGCCGCCATCAGTATCCAGTCGCAGGATGGTGAACTTGCGGGTTCGCGTAGTGCCGCTTTTGTCGGTGATAATCATCTCGACCTGAGCGCGCCCATCGTCGCCGGCATAATAGGCCGCCTCGTTGGCTTTGGTTACGATCTCATCTACCGACAGTTCCGCCGTGGCGGTCGATGTCAGTGCGGCAGCTGCCAATGCTGTAAGTAATGTTCTCATCGTATTTACCTCCGGTTTGTGACGGGATTTGCAGGGGTGTACAGGTTCTGGTCCCGTTAATCCGCAAGATCCTGTTCCGTTTCATTTCCTTTTTCCTTAAAGAGCCGTTTCTGCAGTCCGGTAATCAGGGCTGCGAGGATGAAAAGAGTGGCGATCCACGAGGCGGCCATGATGGTGGCGAGGAAAAAGCCCACCGTCTTGTAGGGCACCAGCGGCGCGAAGAGCAGCGGCGTAAAGCCGATCGAGATAATGATGGCGTTGCGGCTGATCGCCATAGCCGGTTCCTGGAACATATGCCAGATGGCTTGCTCCCACCCCCCGAACTTTTTGGTGAGCTCCCGGGCTCGCTCAAGAAAATGTATGGCAAAGTCGACGCTCAAACCCAGCGTCAGCGAAGAGAGCACCGCAACCGGCATATCGTAATCCTTGCCGACGAGCCCGATCAGTCCGTAGATGAAGGTGATGGTTACGCTCAGAGGAATCATGGCGAGCAGCCCGTAAAGCGGGGATCGGAAGAGGACCATCATCATGATCAGCACGACGGCAAAACTGCTGAGCAGCGAGTTAAGCATGCCGGCCACCATCTTGTCCTGCCAGACCACGTTCAGATAAGTGAGTCCGGCCCAGCCCACATCAAGATTGACCGGCGCGGGGTTTTCCGCCATCCATTCCTCGACGGATTCCACCACAGCCTGCATATCTGTATTGTCACCGCTCTTGAGCTGAATCCAGAGATTGACTTCGCTGTAGTCCTTGGTGACGAGGTGGAAGAGACTGTCCTTTTTCTTCATGCCTTCAAGCTGGATGAACACCTGACCCACGGCGGAAGGATTGGGCGGAATACTGTAGAAGGCATCGTTCCGGTCGGTGGATGCCGCGGCGTCAAAATTCAGCTCATAGTTTGCCTTCTTGAGCGCATCGACGGCTGAGCTCGTTTTGCCGACCGTATCCAATGTGTTCAGGAACTGCTGAAGCCGGTTGATATAGGCCAGCATTTCGGGCTTCTTGAACGGCGGCGCGGAAGCATCGGCGCGCGCTTCGAATAGAAAATCCCGGAAAGAGAGGACACTGTATTCATCGGTGATGGCCAGGGCTTTGTCCTGCAGTTCAGCGCCGGTGAGTGTGCTGAAAGGCTGCATCCGTCTTGCAAACTGCGTGCGCGTTGCTTCATCGCCCGCATTGGCGATGGCGCGCGTAATCCTGTCATAAGTGAGCCCCTGAGGATCAAGGTAGATGATTTCGTCGGCGATGGCATTCCATGCGCCGCTGGTCTGTTCATCCAGCCCGGCAGCAAAATCCACGAGGTCTGCAAAGCAGCGTTCCTCGTCAAATGTCTTGCCCGATGTTACTTCACGCCGTACCTGATCGAGCCGGCCGAGAAACTGTTGAGAGGCCTCGGGCAGCGTTTCGCCGAATCGGTCTATGGCGGCGGTGTGCATCGCCTCTACGCGTTCGGCACAGGTGGGTGTTTCGATGCGCTCCGGCTTGAGGGTCAGATAGGCGGTGTAAGTGCCTCCGAAGTGATCATTGAGAACGCGATCGGCCACGCGTATGCGATGATTCTGCGTAAACCATTTGACCGGATTGTCATTCACCTGAATGCGCGAAATACCGTAGGCAGAGATGGCAATGATGATCGAGGTCAGTACGAGAATCAGTTTCCAGTGGCTGAAAGAGACGCGGCCGAGCCGGCCCAGCGAACGGCCGAGCAATCCGTAGTGGTGTTCGTCGGTTTCCGGCTTGAGCTGGTCGAGCATCCTGGTGCGGACGAACAGCATGATGTAGGCGGGAACAAAGGTCATCGTCAACAGCCATGCAAGCCCGACACCGAAGGCAACGTGCAGGCCGAACACCCGAACCGGCGGGATCGGCGTAAAGGCGAGCGATGCAAACCCCGCCATCGTGGTGAGCGAGGTGTAGAGCATCGGCATAAAGAGGTGCCCAACCACATGCCTGATTGTTTCCGACTTGTTGCGGTATTTTGGATACAGATCGAAAAATTCGCTGAGGATGTGCACCGAGTCGGCGACCGAAATCGGCATCAGGAAAATGGCGATCATGGAGCTCATGATGTGCACGTCAAAACCGAGCCCGATTAATAGACCCATGGTGGAGACGACGCTGATGACGGCTACGATCATCGGTGCGATGATGAGCGAGAGGCGGCGGAAAAAGAATAGCAGCAGCAGGAATATGGCGAGTCCGGCCATAGGGGCGGAGGAGGCCATCTGCACCAGCATCTCCACGCCAAAGGTATCCTGGGCCACGGGCTGGCCGGTGATGAAGACCTCGTCGGCATCGCCCCATTGAGAGGTCAGATTTTCAACCAGGTTTGCGACATTGTAGGAATAGGTCTTTTCAATGATCGGAATGTAAAGCGCAATCGCCTTTCCGTCCTCCGCAACGAGCGTGCCCTTGTAGAGGGGGTTGTTCATGGCGTCATCCCGAATGGCCAGCGCCTCGTCCCGGGTCTGCGGTGCCTGCTCCATCAGGTATTCGATGGCCAGCTGCCCTCGGTCGGCCTGGCGAATGTTATCGACCACGCTCGGACTGATGATTTCCGCATTAATGATCGCGGAATTGCCGTCGTCATCGAACAGGCGGTTGACATCGTTGCCAAACACCTTGGCCAACGCCCGCTCCCATGCACTTTCAGATTCCAGCCTGGGGACATAGGGCGCTCCGTCCCGCATCACTTCCGGCATACCGTCTGCATTCCGGCGAAGACTGATCAGCTCATGCGTGAGCTGATCAATCCGGCCCAGCGTTTCAACATTGAAAATGCCATCGGGATCCGTTTCGTTGACGATGCCGACAATGACGAAATCATACAGGTTGTATTGAGCCTTAACCTTGTTGTGGAAAACACGGATGTATTCATCCTTGGCGAGCATGTTTTCGGGATCGTTGTCGAAGCTCACCTTGGGAAATTGTGCGCCGAACAGAACCACTATGCTTATGCTCAGCAGCATGATAAGCCATGGAAACCGAATACTGAAAGATGTCATTTTTAGGCGTTTCATCCGTAACCTCGAGTTGTGTTTTCACGCGTGCCGCCGAACGACGGCGCTAATCATTATAAAATTGTACCTATATAGTCTAGGGGTTTCTGTCGCAGCAGCTGCAAATGCAGTTGAGCAGGGCAATAGGGCGTTGGTCAGCCATGGAGTACCAAACCTCCTTACCTCGCCGATCGGACTTAATCAGTCCGGTCCGTCGCATGTGATTCAGGTGCTGCGAGGTAGCCGACTGTGCGATGCCCAGATAGTCAGTAATGTCGCAGACCGGCAGTTCGCCCGCGGTATGGAGCAGATCAATAATCCGAAGCCGTGCCGGGTGGGCCAGAATGCGAAGCATGTCCGCCGCTTTAGCCACCGCCCCGGGGCTCAGATTTTCGAGTGCGCAATGGAGTTCTGTCGTCTTCATGCGCATAAACATATTCAGATATGATAATATGTCAATACATTAAAATATAAAAACATCAGCATGTCTTTCCCGCCGGTGCGTTATATGCCCAAATCACGTTGCAGCGTGTGACAAACGGGAGAGGTGGGGTGTACATACCTTGAAATAATGCCATGGAAGAACCTTTAGACAAGGAGTTGGTACGTATGTGCCTTGAGGGCAACCTGAGTGCGTTTGAACGGTTGGTTCAAAGATATCAGGATGTCGTTTTCGGGCTGGCAATGAGCATGACCAGAAACCATGCCGATGCCGCGGACATGGCTCAGGATGCCTTTGTGCGGGCTTACACCAAGCTCGATCAGTATAATCCGGAATACAGTTTCAAGTCGTGGGTGTTGCGCATTTGCGCGAATCAGACGAAAAATCTTTTCCGGAAACGCTCAAACCAGCACAAGCTGGAAGACAACTACCAGGCGGAGGAGCTGGTTCGCCTGTCAGGAGAGGATGCGGATTATCAGGAATTGGAGACCGCCTTGCGGAGTCTTCCGGCCAGACTGGGAACGCCGCTGCGTCTTAAATACATGGAGAGCCTGGCGTACGATGAGATTGCCGAAGTGCTGGGCATCGGCGTGAGTGCGGCTAAAATGCGCGTGATGCGTGCGCGGAACCGGTTAGCGGAGTTATTGAACTATGAAAAAGCATGATGAGCTGATTAAACGACTGGAACAACATCAGCTCCATGC
This sequence comes from Pontiella sp., assembly GCA_050298955.1. Lineage (GTDB taxonomy): Bacteria > Verrucomicrobiota > Kiritimatiellia > Kiritimatiellales > Pontiellaceae > Pontiella. The sequence continues at coordinate 15,177 of JBNKVA010000045.1, read as the reverse complement.
ACCTGACGGTTTTTCGGACCGGGTGATGGAGGCGATACCGTCCTGGCGGCCGGCCGGGCCGCGCTCCTGGCTAATGCGGCAGCGTGGGCGTCTCGTGTCGGCAATCGCCGGTGCAGCCGTCATGTTCGTGATCATGATGAGTCTGGATCATTACAGGCCCGCTGCGGATGTTCCCGGCAAGACGGAACTTGTAACGGTCCACTTTGAACTGCATGCCCCCGGGGCAAGTCAGGTGGAGCTGCTGGGAGATTTCAACAGCTGGAAGACCGGCAATATCGTTCTGGCCGGCCCGGATGCCTCCGGTCACTGGACGGCAACGGTGCAGCTGCCGGAAGGACGCCATGAATATATCTTTCTAGTGGACGGTGATCGGTGGATCGCTGATCCCAAGGCCGCCACGGTGCGGCCGGATGGTTTTGGTCACGTAAATGCGGTAATCCAGGTGTATGATGAAAACAACGCATAGACTGCTGCTGGCCGGTATCCTGCTGACCTGTTCGGCATGGGCTGAAAGCGATCCCGGCGGAGTGGCATGCTGGGAAGCGCTCAGGGGAAAAAATGCCGCATCGGGTGCGACAAAGGATATGGTGGATCACACCCTGGCTATCTGCCGCAAACGCGGGCTCACCCCGGCGGATGCCGACAAACTGTTTCAGCCCGTGTATGCTGCAAGGGCGGAATCCCTGCCGGTCTGCTGCATCTACCAAAAGATCGATGAAGGACTGTCGAAGCACGCATCCGTCACCAACATCCTGCAGGCCGTCGAAACGCGCCTTAACCACCTGCGGCAGGCAAAGCAAATGGTTGCCGGGCTCCTGGGCGTCACGGGGCACCACGGAAAGGGGGTGACTATGCTGGTTGAAAATACAGGCATGGCCCTCGAAAGCGGACTGGATGCGGAGGTGGTTTCGGCTGCATTCAGCCATAATGGATATCGGAAGCTGGGCCGTCTGGCTCATGTGATGGAAGCGGCGGAGCGGCTCCATCTCGGAGGCTTTGAGGATCGCGATATCCAGCGGGTTCTGTTCGATTTTATTGATCGGAATCTGAGCCGCCACGAAATTTTCCGCGCGGTCGAGGTCCTCGAGGATGGTGTCGCGCGCGGTAAGGATTTTAACGAGGTTTATGACGTTCTTTGGGTCTCCTCCCGTTAGGCGGCAACATTCCGCTGTTTTTTTGTGACCCTGCATACGCGGAGGTTGTATGGCTGATGAAATCCGGGAACAACAACATCATAAGGAGACCCAAATGAAAGCAAAACATCTCATCGTTACACTCATCGCTGCCTCCGCTGTCTTCATGGTATTGGATGCCATGGCCGGCAAGGGCCAAGGTTCCGGCAGCGGATCAGGCGGTGGTCAGGGTAACGGACAATGCCGGCAGGAGCAGGCCTGCTCACAGGATAAGAGCTGCGATGGGAGCGGTTCCGGTACGCAGACCCGCAAGGGCGGTGGTAACGGTTCCGGTCAACAGGATCAGAAGCGCGATGGAAGCTGCTCGGAATAATTCCGGGGCACCGGTTCAGGATGGAGAGGGCCTGCTGGCCCTCTTTTTTTATCGCGCAGGAGGGGCAGGAGCAACGCGACCTTGCTCTGGAGGTTGCATGTGACTTTTCCATGAGGCGGGGTGTATCTCCTATGCAGGTGGGCCATCAACCAAGGAGGATACACCATGAAAGCGAAGTATGTCGTAATCATTGCATCAGCACTGTTGCTGGGTTCGATCGCAGCAGAAGCACAGAAGGGCAAGGGTGGCGGCGATCGTGACCGCGCCCGCGACGGTAGCTGCATACAGGCCGATCAGACCCGCGACTGCACGGGCGACAGGCAAAAGGATCAGGATCGAACGCGTGCCCGCGACGGCTCCTGTCAGGAAGACTAGACATCTTTGATGTGTCTGCAACGAGGAGCTTCGGCTCCTCTTTCTTTATGTCCTGAGTAATGCGGACTCCTTCGCAAGTGTATGAACTCTGTAAAGGAGTGGTAATCCATGGGTCAAGAAAGGATGATTGAAATGAAGACAGGTATTCTGTTGGGGGTCATCGGGTGTTCCCTGGTGGCAGGATGGTTCGCATATCCAGACTGCGCGGCAGGAAATCACAGAGAAGGAAATCCGCAACAGGTCCCGGCGTTGAGTCAGACCGAGATCAATGACCTCCTGTTTATGCGTGAGGAGGAAAAGCTCGCGCACGATGTATACGTCACCTTGTACAGCGAATGGGGGCGCCGCGTGTTCGACAAGATATCGCAGTCGGAGCGGCGGCATACAGATGCCGTTCTGGGATTGCTGGATGCCTATGGGCTGCGGGATCCCGCGCTTGGCTTTGGAATGTTTTCCAATGACCAACTGCAGTCGCTCTATGACACCCTGGCTGTTCGGGGCGCCGGATCCGAACTCGCCGCCCTATACGCCGGGGCCTTGATCGAAGAGGTTGATATGGAGGATCTTGTTCCGGCCATGGATCGAACGGATCATACGGACATCCTGAATGTCTACAGCAACCTGCTGGCGGGTTCCAGGAAGCACCTGATCGCCTTTGTCCGAAACATTGAAGGCCTTACCGGTGAAGCGTACGTTGCGCAAAGGCTGGAACAGGGTGAGGTGGATGCCATTCTCGGGCGTTGATTACCTTCTGTAGAAGGCCCCGTCATATGTGAGGCTGATAAAAATTCCGGGTGCCGGAAAAGTCGCTTCTCCAACAAAAAACCCCGCCAGGCAAGCGGGGTTTTCATCGTCAATGTGTTGGTTATGCTAGCCGGCGGATATGGCTTCGACCGGGCAAACCGCTTCGCAGGCACCACAGTCGGTGCAGGTTTCCGGGTCGATCACGTATTTACCGTCGCCTTCGCTGATTGCCTCAACGGGGCATTCGCTTTCGCAGGCTCCGCAGCTGGTGCATTCATCCGAGATTACATAGGCCATGGTCTTTCTCCTGTTTCATGTTTACTTCGGCACACCCTTGGCCGATGCGATAAAACATGGCCTCTCTGCTGATGAATGGCACGTTAAAAAAGACCAACCTCGAAATTCAGACAAGATGCCATTACCTCGATGCTGCTGGCTAGAGGCCGAAGGTGCGGATGAAGCGTTTGGCGTCGAAGTGTTCGTTGAACAGATCGACTATGAGCTGGTGTTTCATTTTGTCGTAGAGCTGGAGTTTGGTGTTGCTGTAGCACTTGTATAGGCGCGTGTCGGTTTCGGCCGTATCCTTGGGTACCGCAATCGTCGGAATCCGACTGTTTGCCAGCATCTCCTTCTGGCTGGCGTCCGGCATATTCTCGTTGGCGCAGGTCAGGATGATTCCGCCCAGTTTTCCGTCAGGCAGCGCCTCGTTATACTCAAGAATGCGTTTCAGGCGTGTGTGGGAGCCGGCGCCGATGACGGCGATATCGCGCGGTTTGAGGTGGCCTTCCGGCCGGAAGACGTCCGAGCCCTGGGAGACAATCTTCACTTTGCGACAGGGCAGGTGCCATGCCTCTGCACTGCGCCCCCCTTTAATGGCACGATGGTCCCGGAAGGTGTGGCTGATGAGGTGCATGGATGGATTGTTGAGATACTTTACCTGGGGCATGTAGCCGAACACCTTCAGCGATGGTTCCCAGTAAGGGAAGATCCGGTCCAGCGCCTCTTCTGTCAGCACCTCCTTCATCATATCGACCTTGTCCGGAAGCACCTTGTTGAAAAGCACCCCCGCCACCCGGCTGTGGTGGTGGGAGAAGTAGGAGAGGTCCACTTCCAGCTCGTCGATGGTGCGTCCGACCCCGCCGCCCACGAGGTAGAGAATGCGTGCATCCAGCAGGTTGGCGACGCGGGAATTCGCCATGCCGACCACCGAACCGACACCGGGGTGCCCTGTGCCTTCGGCGATAATAAGTTTTTTATCCGAGAGCGCATCGATCGTTTGGTGAACCGCTTTTTCAAAGCGGGCGGTGATCTCTTTTTGCTGTGTGCCCGTAATATAGTCGCGCGTGACGCCGGAAACGATGCGCACCGGTGAGAGTATGCCCATGTCGGGCATATCGATGCCGGTAAATTCCTTCACGATCCGAACGTCCTTGTCGATGCGCTCCCCACTGGGCAGCGTAATCATTTCCTGTCCAACCGGCTTGAAATAGCCGATGTCCTTCGGGTCGATATGATTCGTCAGGGCCGAGATGATGCCGAGGCTGGTAACGGTTTTGCCGGCGTGCTGCCGCTCGCCGGCGATAAATACGACAGGTGGTTTGCTCATGGGAACCTCCGATTCAATTCCTAAATCCGTTCATTTGTACAGAAGATGGCAACGTAGGCAAAGCAATCAGGAAAACTCTTCATCGCGATGGTTTTGCTCTTTAGGAAGCTGCTCCGTGATCAGGGAAACTTTCTGCAGGTTAATGGCATCAACAGGGCAGGCTTTCAGGCACGCGCCGCAGCGAATGCACTCGTCGGAATTAATCCAGATCAGGTTCATTTCACGGACGGTTTCTGTGGCGTCCCAGGAAACAACGCGCCCCGCGTCATCGTGCCGGATTTCCTTGAGCATAAGAATGCATTCAGGCCTCGGTCTGGCTTTCAGGCACCAGTCGCATTTAATGCATTTATCCTGGTCGATTTCAAACTTGTAGTTGCAGCGGTAGCAGCGTTGCGCCTCCTTCAGAGCAGCTTGTTCATCAAAGCCGAGTTCGACCTCGTTCCGAAGTCGACGTTCGGTAGCGGGACGCGTCAGCATGGGCTGTCGCCCGATCGCATCCATTTCGCGGGTGCGTCCGGTATCGGTGGCATCCTCGACCTGCACAGCGGGTTGAAGACGGTCATGTCCGCTCAGGAAAAAGTCGACATTCCGGGCGGTCCGTTTCGCGTGTGCAATGGCATCGATCAATGAGGTTGCGCCCTGCGCAAAATCGCCGGCGGCAAAGAGCTTTTCATGGGTATCAGGTGTGGGGGAGGCGTCCTGGTTTCCGACCCACGAAAAGTCGGGAAACTGTCCTGTTGCCAGTAATACGGTATCTGCGGGGAGATCGAATTCCTCCTTTGTTTCCCCGTTTCGGAACCGCATGCCGGTCAGCTTTCCGCTTTCTCCGAGGTAAGCCAGCGGCGTGGCATGGCATTCGAGGGGAATGGCTTCAGTCTGCAGTTCATCGAGCTCCCCGGGGGTCACCCGCATATCGCTTTTCGAGCGGCGGTACAATACTTTCAGGTTCAAATCCTCGGACAACTCCGCGGTTTGAGCGCCCAGCCGTTTGGCGGTCCGGGCACAGTCCATGGCCGTAAAACCGCCGCCGATCACAATCACGCGTTCCCCGATGTTTGCTGTACCGGCTTCATTGACCTCGAGCAGGAAATCAAGTCCGTGCCGGATACCTTCCAGTTCATGGCCGGGTATATTCAGCAGATTGGGTTTCAGCGTGCCGGCGGCCATGATGACCGCATCATAATCCTGAAACAGGGCATCCATCGGCAGGTCGGATCCCACCGCAGTATTGCAGACAATTTCAACGCCAAGTGCTGCTATCTGTTCAATTTCCAGATCGATAATTGTGCGCGGAAGGCGGAATTCCGGAATGCCCTGATTGAGCATGCCGCCCGGCCGGGAATGCTTTTCATAAACCGTGGTGCGGTGTCCCAGCAAGGTCAGTTCCCGTGCCGCCGTAAGTCCGGCCACGCCGGATCCGATAATGGCAACCCGCCTGCCCGTAGGGGGAAACAAGGGAGCGAGCAGAACAGGCTCCTGTTCCGCAAAGTCCGCCGCGGAGCGCTTTGAAAAACAGATGGCTACCGGATCACCGAGGCCTTCATAACCGTGCCGGCAGGCGGCTTCGCACGGCCGTGAGCAGACGCGGCCGAGCACCGCAGGAAAAACATTGTCACGAAGGTTTATGCGATAGGCTTCATCCGGATTTTCTTCAGCGATGGCGGTGAGATAGGCTGGAATATCCGTCCCGGCAGGACACGCCTGCTGGCAGGGTATATTGGTTTCCAACCATCTGAAATCCTTCGCCGAACCGCATATTCCGGCTTTGATCGAGAGTTCGGCCCTCGGCGAATGGGGCCGTTCCGGGGGCTGGAAAAGAGTCTTGAGCTGTCCGCTGAAATCCATGCTCGGCATCATATCCATCGCGGCTTCCATTGCGAGTAATTTAGATTCAATCTTCTTAGGGCGAGGGCGGGGGCTGCCGAAAATAATCGAAAAGTTAGGTTGAGCATACTTCCGGCAGTCTGTTAATACGCGGTTCCATGAAAGCCCCTGAACTCAGCGCCAGTCTGGAAGACTATCTGGAAACGATCTTTTTTCTTTCCCGGGAGGAGGGGACGGCGCGTCCCAAGAAAATCGCGGAAAAAATGAAAGTCCGCGCGGCTTCGGTGACGGGTGCGCTCAAGGCCCTGGCGGAACGGGGACTGATCAACTATGCCCCATATTCATCCGTAACCCTCACCGATGACGGCCGCAGGATTGCAGGCGGTATCGCCAAAAAGCATGTAGCCCTGCTGCACTTCTTTACCCAGGTGCTGGGTATCGAAGCGGCAGAGGCCGAGGAATTTGCCTGTTCGATGGAGCACACCATTCCGGATCGCATCCTGCAGCGCTTAGTGTGTTTTGCCGAGTACACTGAAAAATGTCCCAGTTTCAACGCCCGTTGGCAGGAGAGTGCCGAAGCCTATTTCTGCAAGGCCATGGGCGATACGCAGCGGTGCGACAAGTGTCAACTGTCTAAGGTCGGCGATTGATCAGCCCAGGTGCCGCCGGAGCATTTCGAACATGGCTTCCTTCTTAACGGGCTTGGCGATATAGTCATCCATGCCCGCCTCGAGACATTTTTCCCGGTCGCCCTGCATGGCGTTGGCGGTCAGCGCGATGATCGGAATGTGCATATCCGCCTGATTGGTTTGTTCCATGTTTCGAATTCTTCGGGAAGCTTCGTAGCCATCCATGCGCGGCATTTGGCAGTCCATGAAAACCAGGTCGTATGCCTCTTCGTTCCCCAGCTTGTGCACGGCTTGTTCTCCGTTACCGGCCACATCAACTTCGTAGCCCGCCTTGGCCAGAATCCGCTTGGCAACCGTCTGGTTGACCAGATTGTCTTCCACAATGAGAATCCGGCGCGTGCCGATTGTTTCGATCAAGGAAGTTTCCACCACGGGGCCTCCCTTTGATACGGCCACAGGTTCTGTATGCAGTATCGAAACAGCCGGATAATCAAGGGCTTGCAGGGTTTTGGAGAGCAGCGTATTCAGCCGGATGGGCTTAACCAGGCTGGCCGTGTGACCCGCATGGTCCAGCGCGTGAAAATCGCGGCTGGCAATCGAGCAGATAATGAAGAGGGCAACGTGTTCGAACTCCACTTCCTTGAAAAACGCATTGGTTGATTCGTATGCAAGCTGTTCTTCAATGAACACGACTCTGTACGTGCTGGATCGGGTCTTATTCAGGGCTTCCTCCAACGAGGTCGACGAGTCGGCCGTGAGCCCCCAGCGTTTCATCCATTCCGTCAATGTCTTTGCGACGCTTTCATTCTCATCGATCACCAGGACATGCTCGCCGTTGAAGAAGGTTCGGTCGATCGTGGCTTCACTCTGGTGCGTTGCGATCGGTAGATTTAGACGGAACCAGAAGGTAGAGCCTTTACCCAGTTCGCTTTCCATGCCGATTTTCCCGCCCATCATCGTGACGAGCTGCCGGCAGATTGCGAGACCCAGTCCGGTTCCGCCGAATTCGCGGGTGGTGGAGGAGTCGGCCTGGGAAAACTTCTCAAAGAGGGCCGGCAGCTCATCTCTTGATATGCCGATGCCGGTGTCCCTGACAGAAAAACTGATTGTGGTTTCCGTGTCGGTTCCGGCTACGGATTCAATATCGACGAAAACATAACCATCACGCGTGAATTTCAGCGCGTTGCCGATCAGGTTCATCAGGATTTGCCGGATCCGACCGGCATCGCCGACGATATACGGCGGTGTTCCGGGAGAGTAGCGAAGAATCAGGTCTATTCCTTTTTCCATTGCGGTGGGGGTAAGCAGTTCTGTGATATGTTCGCAGACTTCGCGCAGGTTGAACGCCTGGGGTTCCAGATCCAGTTTGCCTGCTTCGATCTTGGAAAAGTCGAGGATGTCGTTCAGCAGCGTGAGCAGGGCATCTCCGGAGGTTTGGATAATCCTCAGGTATTCCTGTTGTTCGGGATTGAGCGCTGTATCGTGAAGAAGGCTGGCGGTTCCGATAATGCCGTTCATGGGCGTACGGATTTCATGACTCATGCTGGCGAGAAAGTCTGACTTTGCGCGGGTGGCCTGCTCGGCTTTCTCGCGGGCAATCAAAAGCTGGCGGTTGGCTTGCTCCAGGTTTTCGTGGGCATCATTGGCATCTTCCATCATACCCATGATAATGTGCTGGTTTTCTTCGAGTTCCCGGCTGCGCTTGTCCAGCAGCCGGTTGGCTTCCTTGGTTTCCAGCTCATACTTCTTGCGGTCGGTAATATCGAGCAGCGTACCTACCATGCGCACGGCTCGTCCATCCGGAGTCCGCTCAATGACCCGGCCGCGGTCCAGCACCCAGATCCATACTTCGTTATTGCGCTGCATCCGATATTCACAGGTGAAAATATCGCTTTTGTCTTCGAGATGGGCGGTTAGCGCCGATTGTACCTTTTCGATGTCCTCGTGGTGTATGTGCTTACTTCGCCAGTCTGCCTGCGTATCAATTTCATCGATTGTCTGGCCGAGAATTGTGGCAAACCGGTCATTGAAGGTGTAGGCGTTTTCGGAAATGTCCCAGTTCCAATATCCCAGGTCGCCTCCGTAGAGAATCAGCTCCATGTTGTTGCGCGCATGGCCCGCTTCGGCTTCCGCGCGTTTTCGCTCGGCAATCTCCTGCTTGAGTTTTTCGTTGGCGCGCTCGGCATCTTCCATGAGGTTTAAGAGGGCTTTGCGGTGCTTCTTGAGACCAACAGCTTCCGTTTCAAGGAATTCATTGGCTTTGGTCAACTCCTGCATGACTTCCAGCTGCTCCCTGATCTCCCGGTTGGTGGCGCTGTTTTCATTTTCGATGCGCCGTCCCACAAACCGGCCGGCGAGATAGCCGATAAAAGCAACCAGCAAGAGGAACAGGCCGGCGAAATAAAAGAAAAACGGGTCGTTGACGAGGGACAGGCCGTAAATCGCCGCGGCCAGCAGCAGGACATTCACGACGGCCCCGATGGCGTAGCCGAGACCCAGTCTGTACTCAAGTTTGAATCGCTTGCTCATGGTCGTTTAATCGGTCGAGGCAGATTGATATCTCATCGGCCGGTTGGTTTCCTGCAGGAGTTGGTTGACCTCGTCTTTCAACTCAAGAATGCGCTGCTCACGCCCGGTCGCCAGGGCGTTGAACCGTTCCAGATCATGGATGGCATCTTCAAGTTCGGACTCATGCTCTTTCAGCTTCTGAAAGTCGGTTTTGAGCTTCCGGTTAAGATCCTCCACCTGATGCATGCTTTTAGCTCGGGCGCGGTGGTACAGAATGATGAGAACAAAGGCCATGGCGAGCATGAAGACACTCTCCAGGCTTTCAATCACAGCGACCTGGTTCAGTGCTGACTTAGCGGCTCTGCCGTGCGTGATGTAGGACAAGGTCGAGAAAGCCAGAACGCCAATCACGTAGAAGGCCACGGCCCATCCGAATCGACGGTACGAATGTTGCACCTCATGCTGTATGCGGGGCTTTTTCATGACGGCATGTCTGCGGCGGTTGTTCGGTATTTACGGGGTTTTCCAAGTTCATCGAGCAATTCGTTAATCTCATCCTTCAGCTCCAGCGTACGCCGCTCGCGCCCACGCATCAGCTGGTTGAAGCGTTCCATGTCGTCAAGCGTTCGCTTAAGGCGCTCTTCCGCCTGATTCTGATCGGTTACATCGCGCCAGATTCCGAGTACGCCGACAGCTTTATCCAATTCATTCCGCAGAGGAATAAGACTGACTTCCCGCCATCCTATGCTGCCGTCGGGCTGGGTGTGCGATTCTAAAAGCTCCATGACAGGATTATTGGTTGCAATCACTCTCCGGTCCCGTTCAACGATGGCCGGCGCTTCAGACGGCCCGAACAGATCGAACGGTGTTTTCCCCACGACCTGATCAATGTTGTGGAGCCGACACTCCTTCATGAAGTGTCTGTTGCAACCCAGATAGAGGGAATCCTTGTCTTTCCAGAATACGGACATGGGGATGGAATCAATGATGAGCTGCAGCATCTTCTTGGATTCGCGAAGCGCGGTTTCCGTTTGCTGAAATCGTGCGACGTCGCGGGCGACGCCGAAGATCGCTTTGTCATGTTTCCAGATGCCCTGGAACAGGGACATTTCCACCTGAATCTCGGCTCCACTGTTTGTTTGCAGCGGTAATTTGCAGGTTGCAGCCGCTTCCGAGTGCAGGGCGGCAACGCATCGATAAATATCAGGATGATTCTCTTCGGAATAGAGCTCGAAAATACTCATCGTATCGAGTTCTTCCCGGGTATAGTCCATGCGCTGCTGTAATGCCGGGTTGGTGTGCAGCAGCTTCCCTTCCATATCGCTCACGAGCAGAAAGTCATCGATCATCTCAAACAGGTTCTCGAAATTGCGGCTCTCTTGATCCGCCGACTGTTCGACACGTTTTGTGGCCGAGATATCCATCACGAAAGCATCCCAGATCAGCAGCCTGCCGACATACTGTGGAAGGGCGCTGATGTGCAGCCACTTGTACGTCCCGTCTGCCGCAAGCACACGCATCTCCACTTCGGTTGACGCCGGCTGTTCGGGCGCCTCCCGTAAAATTGTCCTGAGGCCGTCAATGTCTTCTTCGGACAGGAGATCCAATACGATCTGGGCATCCTGAAGGAGATGATTTCTTTCAATGCCCAGCATCTCTTCCAGGCCCTGGCTGATGTAAGTAAAACAAAAGCTGCCCGTTGCCGGATTGTATTCCAGCTGGAAGATAATCATGTCCGGACGGGCGTCGCTTAAAGCGCGCAGATGCTGCGCGTTTCTTTTTGCCGCATCGGCTTCCTTTCGAAGGACCGTCTGCCGCCGCCTGGCAGACATAAGCCGTCCGGTCAACAGCAGTACCAGAAAGGCCAGCGCCATTACGATCAGCGTTTCGGCACGTTCGCTCATGTTGAGCCATTCCGGCGGGATTACTCCGCCGATCGTGGCCGCCAGGCAGCAATATTCGGATAAGGTTGTCAGTATGTAGTCAGGCATATCAGTTCACGTCCTACATGACAGCATTTTCTATACCCATTCAACCGCATGAATTCAAAAAGAAAGCAATGCTTCATGCAGCTCGCACAGCGGTAATCCCACCACATTGGTATAGGAGCCCTTGATGGCCCGGACCATGTGGGCGGCACCTCCCTGAATCGCATAGGCGCCGGCTTTATCCATGGGGCATCCGGTGGTGATGTAGCGCTCGATTTCCTCATGCATCAGCGATCGGAAAAGGACTTCGGTGCTGACGGAAAAAACGGTGGATTTTTGAGCAGACCGGATGCATACCGCGGTGATGACCTGGTGGCTTTTTCCTGACAGTCGGGTCAGCATTTCCAGCGCATGCTGCTCATCAGAGGGTTTGCCCAGTATGCATCCTTCAAGAAGCACGATGGTATCGGCCGCAATAACCGTTTCTTCAGGTCCATAGCGCACCGCTTCCGCCTTCTCGGAAGCGAGCCGCTCGGCCAAGCTGCGGGGCAATTCGTCCGCCCGTGGAGTTTCGTCGATTTCCGGCGTTTGGATGGTGAAATCAAGGCCGAGCGAGGCCAGCAGTTCGCGGCGCCGAGGTGATGCACTTGCGAGAATCAGCGCGGAAATATTCGGATACAGAGACATGTCGGGAAGAATAGATTGGGCCTGGCGCGATTAAAAGCCGCTTTTTGGTGTCAACGGATGATTCTTCCGATATGTTTTCAGCGTTGGGATAATCCGGAGGCAGCTTGGGCCGAGAAATCAATATTCTTCTGGGGGGGGTACCTTTCGGACGCAACAATGTGGGCGATGAAGCCATTCTGGAATGCATGGTAGAGATCATCCGGGAGATCCGCCCCGATGCACGCATTACGGTAAGCACTGACGATCCCCTCGCAACGACTGAACGGCTGCAGGTTGACACTGTGCCGCTGTTCGGCTTTGCTCCGCCATACAGCCGGATACAGATGGAACAGTGCATTGCTGGCGCTGACGTGTTTATCTGGGCGGGAGCCACCGGACTGTCCGACTACCCCGAAATTCCCCTTTTCATGCTGGAACTGGCTCATTCGGCTGGAACGCGGACGGTTGTCTGGGGGGTGGGGATGAACAGCAATTTGAATCCCTTCATCTATCGTGTGCTTCCCGGGAAACGAAAATTGCTGCTCAACCTGCTCTCCTGCCTGACCCTGAAACAGATTGACTTTGTCGGCCGGGTGGAAGAGGCCAACGAACGGCGTGCACGCAGTAAGATTGTCGAGCAGCTGAACCTCGCCGACCTTGTCGTGCTGCGTGATCCCGAAACGCTCGCCGCCGTTCACGCGTGTGGCGATGTACCGGACGCTATCGTCGGCGCCGATTCCGCCGAGCTTTTAAAGCCGGCGCCGTGGGATACACTCGAGCTGTCGGATGAAGAGCGGGCGGCTCTGGAACCCGGACATCGTAAGATCGGCTTGTGCATTTCCGCACAGCGGCAACTCGTACATGAACAGGAGTTGATCGAGTTCATGGATCGCCTGGCTCAACAGGATTACCGGATCATTTTCCTGCCCATGAATCATGCGACCGATGCGCCGCTGATGGAGGGTTTGAGAAACCGGATGCAGAGTCGGCGGCATTCGATTGTCATACATGGAAAGAGAACCCCCCGGGAAATTCTAGCCATTGCCGGGCGGCTCGACCTCGTCATCAGCAGCCGACTGCATCTGCTGATCCTTGCATCCGTGCTGCATGTGCCGATTATCGGCATCAGCCGGGGATCCAAGGTGGACAATTTTCTCATCCCCTTCGGGCATGTGTCGGCCGGGAGTGTTGACGAATGCGATTTCGAACACATGCAGTACGAGCTGGATCGTCTTGTGGAGAGCCGGGATGAATTCGAGGAGGTCAGTACCGCGGTGCACGAGATGCTGCTCCAGCGTTTGGATGTGGCCAAGGACAGGCTGGCCGGATTGCTTAACTCGATTGCATAGCTTCAGCGATTTCGGCCGGAGTGGTTGCTGGGTCCACCCGGACTTTGTTTTCGATCGCCTTCTTGCAATCGGCCATAAGCGAAAGATCGCCAATGAGCAGGCTCCCGACCAGTATGCCGTCTTTGGTCGTAAAGAGGCGATAGCTGCCGTCCGGTTCATCTTCATACTGCACAAGGCTGCCGTCGGCAGGCGTAATCGTTCCTATGCTGAACATATCCTTGCCCAGAATTTTAAGCGTGTGGGAGCGCGGGATGCCTCCGAATTCGGTAGGAGCCCCTGCGGCATTCATGCCGGCAATCCTGCCTTGAAACTGTGCGGCGGACCATGAACCGTACATCATGTTAGCGTGCTCACAGGCATCACCCGCGGCCAGAATGCTTGAGTTGCTGGTGTACATGTAGTTGTCGACAAGCACGCCCCGGTTGACCTTCAGGTCGGCATCATCGAACATACGCAAGTCGGCATGTACCCCTGCGGCGATGATCACCATATCAGCCGGAATCATGGCGCCGTCTTCAAGTTCAACCTTATGGGGAGTGATGGTTTTCGCCTTCGCCTGCGTAATCACATCGATGTTCAGCGTATACAGGTGTCTGGATAAAACTGCGCTTCCCGCAGCGTTCAGCTGCCGGGGCATCAGGTGCCCGGAAGCCTCAAGTACGGTCACATTAGCACCCTGTAGTGACAGCGCGCCGGCGGTTTCCAGACCCAGTATACCGCCGCCGATGCAGACCACCTGCAGGCCGTTCCTGATCCGCTCCAGAATGGCGTTGGCATCGTCTGTCGTGCGGAGCGTGTGCACATGGGGCAGCTCGCTGCCGGGGATGGGAGGAACAAACGGGGCGGCTCCCGTCGCGATGATCAGCTTGTCGTACTCCATCCGGGTTCCATCGGAAAGCCCGATACTTTTTTCCTCTGCGAAAAGCTGTTCGATGCGCTTGCCGGGCTGGAACCCGATGCGGTTTTCCCGGTACCATTCCATCGGATGGATCGGCAGTTCATCCTCATTCACCTCGCCTGCCAGGTAACGGGTCAGGTTAAGTCGGTAATAGGGGGGCTTCTCTTCTGCTGAAAGCAGGATAATTTCGGTATCGGGCGCGGTTTCCCGGGCGGCTTCTGCGGCCGACAGACCCGCAATACCCGCGCCGGCTATAATGAGGGCATCCGCAGGGCTGCTATGGCCTGGTTTTCCTGGATCCTTTTCCTGTTCAACCGTCTTGAAATCGCGTGCCGGTGCGCCGCAAACCGGACATTCGTCTGGAGGGGCATTCCCCGTATGGATGTATCCACAAACCGTACAACGCCATGCTGACGTTTTTCCATCCTTCGGATCGGCCGGTTCCTGTGCCGAAGAAACATCCTCAAACTCGCTAGCCGGAACGCCGCAGACAGGGCAGTGGTCCGGCGGGATTTCGCCTTCGTGGATATAACCGCACACCCGGCATCGCCAGATCTTCGTTTGATTCATTCTTCCAGCCCCCTGAATCGCGGCATTACCGCAATGATCAAGGTATAAAAGCACATTTGCCGCAGAAGGAAAATAGTGAAGCCGGCGTATTGACATCACCCCGCTTATTCGCATAATTCGCCGTTCCTTCGAGCCAGTGTAGCTCAGTGGCAGAGCAGCTGATTTGTAATCAGCTGGTCGGGGGTTCGACTCCCTCCACTGGCTCCAGCTTTTAAAAACCCTGTAAATCATTGATTTGCAGGGTTTTATTATTTCAGCATTCGACTCATTGATGCTGCTATCAGACCTCCAAAAACCGCTAAAATCGTCAAAAAACCCATTTTGCTACGGTTTTTGCTACGTCTCTGCTTGATTTTTGCTCCGGTCTGGGTGTACAGATACGGTTGGTGACAGAGGGGTACAGTCGCCGGTTAGGAGTGGACATGCCGCAGGTATTTAAACGCGAGTGGAAGGCCAAAGATGGAGGCCTCCAGACTTCCAAAGTTTACTACGCCCGGTTTCAGGTAAACGGCCAGAACTACATGCGCTCCACCGGCAAGACCAAGAAGAAGGCGGAGCCCGTGGCGGCCGCGGT
>JBNKVA010000044.1:0-67131 GCA_050298955.1 Pontiella sp. | reverse complement strand
GGCAAAATCGATAAGAAGATTTATGCGCCTGGTGAATCTGGATCGATTCAGGTTATCTTCAACCTGCAGAGTCGTGCCGGAGCCCAATTGAAGGGTCTCACCGTTGTAACCGACGACAAAGCCGCAAAACGCACCAAACTTCATATAAACACAAACATTCCCAAAAGCTATTCGCTCTCAGTTAAACGAGTGATTTGGGAGCCCGAAGAGAAACGTGCTCCCAAAAGCATTCGCCTAACCAATGCGAGCAAAATCTCGTTCCCGCTGGAAAAGGTGGTTCCCGTCCGCGACGGCATAACCGTTGAGCTGAAAACCCTCCGCGAAGGGTTTGAATACGATCTCGTCATCACACCCTCTGCCGAGCTTGGGAAATCGCTCACACCCATCATCATCCACCCGGAAAAGCCCGAAGGTCTTGATTCCGTCAGAACCTTCACCGTCTACGCGCTGGTGAAGTAATATGTGAGATAGCAACTACATCGATGATGGTTGGCTGGAATATATATTGTCGGGGCATTTTTGTTGCGGTTTTTGCTACGTCCCCGACCGTCACTTTTTGTATCTGGCTGTAAACACCATCAGCAAAAACATTATAAAACTCATAATATTAACATGTTACAAAAACTAAAGACTTAATTTGTAATCAGCTGGTCGGGGGTTCGACTCCCTCCACTGGCTCCAATTTCTTCCCTTTCACCGCCTTTAACGGGTTGAGGTGTTTAGATTTCCAACCGCCTCGCTTCCGTAAGTCCAACTCCGACCAGGTATCGGCGCTGTTTAAATGTTAGGCGCAGCAAAAAACAGGCGATTAGGTTTGACCCTGTTGAGATAACATCTAAATTTGCCCGCAATTTAGCAGAGAGTGGATCATGGCGGATTGCCACGAACAGGTGAAAAAACGAATCAATGCGCTTTATAATATGCTCGTCGAGCATGACGGCTACGGCGAGATGCGCATCGACTTTCGGATTCTGAAGAAGGGTCAGAAAGAGATCATTGTCCATTGCGGCAAGCAATACCGCTATGTCGTGGACAGTTCCATGCGCTGTTTAAAGGATTAATTGCTGCCGGGACGGCCCCGGAGCGGTGAAACGAATCGTTAAGACGCCGATAGCCCGAGGAACGCGCAGGCGTTTTAGGAAAATAACAACGAATGATTAAGGACGCGTGTATTGCAGTTGTGTTGAGTGCCATTGCAACGGAAATTTTTGCTGAGCAGGAGGGCGTGAAGTCTGAACCGTTGCCTTCCGCTTCCGGTTATCTGGATAATGAACGTTTAACCGGAGACTGGGGCGGGGCGCGTGCTTTCCTGGAGGAATCGGGCTTCCTGGTTTCTGCGGAAAACGTTTTTGAATATAGCAGTGTTATTGATGGCGGCGTAAATGAAGGCGACTCAAGCCGCAACCTGTTTGTTGCGGACCTTGAGGTCGATACCGAGACCCTGTTCGGTCTCAAGGGGGGAACCTTTTTTGTGCAGTTTCTCTCGGTGACCGCGGAAACGGGCGGGAGCGGTGATGCCGGGGACCTGCAGGGATATACGAATATAGAGAGCGAATCTACGCTCAATGTTTTATACGAACTGTGGTATCAGCAGGTTTGGCTCAATGAAAGAGTGAGGGTCAAGGCCGGTAAAGTGGACGCCAATACCGAGTTTGCCTATGTAGCCCCTCTGCAGGATTACACGGCCGCAGGGGAGCTTACGCACTCGAGCGCGGGCTTTCAGCCGACAATCGCAGGATTTCCGAGTTATCCGGATCCGGCAATGAGTGTGAATCTGTTTCTGACGCCCTATCAGGGCAATGAAATCCAGTTTGCCGTGGGATACGGTCTGTATGATGGTGCGACTGGGGTGGATGGCATCGCTACCGGTGCGCGAGGGCCATCCTCTTTCATCAGCAGCAGCGAGTCGGATGACTACTTTCACATTTCGGAGGGGCAGTTTTCCTGGGATGAGGCCGGCCCTTGCTTCGGCGGCAGCGTGAGTGTGGGTGGGTATTACCACACCGGTGACTGGGAGACGTTTCCGGGCGGCATCAAACATGGAACGGCAGGTTTTTATGCCACCCTGCAACAGCAGTTAACGGCGCCGGATGAAGATGATGCAGACCGGGGGCTTTATCTTTTCGGGCAGTATGGATACGGGGATGACGAGGTTGTTGATGTCGAACAGGTGTATTCGGCCGGGGCCGTGCAGAACGGTGCGGGGCGTTTTCGTCCCGGTGATCTGATTGGGGTCTACGCCAGTTACGCGGACCTTTCAGACGATGCGGCCGCCGGCTTTGAAAAAGATGAATTGGCTATCGAAGCGATTTACAGGTTTATGATTACGCCTGCCGTTTCGATTCAGCCGGGCGTAAAGTATATTCTCAATCCCTCGGGAGATGCTTCGGTGGACGATGCGGTCGTGGGTCAGTTGCGTCTCGGTATTGTGCTTTAAGGAGAAAACAGATGAAACTCAAGGAATTGAAGCGTGGCGAAGAGGCTGTGGTAGCGGGGTTCAGCACATCGGATGCAGCCTATCGCCAGAAGCTGCTTCGCATGGGGTTGACCAAGAATGCCGAATTCAAGGTGGTGCGCAAGGCTCCTTTTGGCGGACCGATTGAGATCGAAGTCAAGGGCTCGCGTCTGGTGCTGCGCAGCGATGAAGCCAATGTGCTGGAGGTGGATAAGAAATGAATTCACTTAAAATAGCACTGGCGGGCAATCCCAACTGCGGCAAGACCACCGTCTTCAATGCCCTGACCGGTGCCCGACAGCACGTCGGGAACTGGCCCGGTGTGACGGTTGAGCGCGTGGTGGGCGAATATACGCATTGCGATGCGACCATCGAGGCCACCGACCTGCCGGGTATCTATTCGTTCTCCGCGCTCTCGCTTGATGAAGAGGTGGCGCGCAAGCACATTCTGTTCGATAAGCCGGACGTTGTGGTGAATATCATCGATGCGTCGAACCTGGAGCGCAACCTCTATCTCACCACCCAGATCCTGGAGATGAATGTCCCGGTCGTCGTGGCTCTCAACATGATGGATATGGCCAAGCACCGCGGTATCCGCATTGAGATTGAGCATCTTTCAAAGCACCTGGGCTGTCCGGTGATTCCCATTGTAGCCTCCAAAAAGGTGGGGATCGAGGAGCTGCGCGATGCCATTTGCGGTATCAGCAAGTCACACCACAAACCCGGTGTTCGCGTGGAGTATGAAAAGGACATCGAAGAGGTTCTTCACTCGTTGGAGGTCAGCCTGGCCGATGTGGCGCTGAGCAAGCAGGTTTCCGCCCGCTGGCTTGCGGTCAAACTGCTCGAAAAAGATGACCTCGCCGAGGAAATCATCGGGGTCGATAAAGCCATGCTTCCGGATCTGGATGATCAGCTCAGGAAGGTGGAAAAGATCGTGGGCGAGGATGCCGACATGATTATTGCCGACGGCCGGTACGGCTTCATCCACGGTCTGGCCCGCGATGTAACCGCCGGGAGCGATAAGGCCCGCAAATCCTTCTCCGACGCCGTTGATAAGGTCGTGCTCAACAAGGTGCTGGGCTTTCCGGTCTTTTTCGGCGTCATGTATCTGGTGTTCGCGCTCACTATCAATGTCGGCGGCCCGTTCATTGATTTCTTCGATGGCCTGTGCGGAACGATCTTCGTGGATGGCTTCGGGCATCTGCTGGAATCGGTCAACACACCTGGATGGCTGATCGCCATTCTGGCCGACGGTATCGGCGGCGGGATCCAGACGGTATCAACCTTTATTCCTCCTATCTTTTTCATTTTTCTGTGCCTCTCGTTTCTTGAGGACTCCGGGTATATGTCGCGTGCGGCGTTCGTGATGGACCATTTTCTGCGACGCATTGGCCTGCCGGGCAAGGCATTCATTCCAATGATTGTCGGCTTCGGCTGCAACGTACCGGGCATAACGGCCACGCGTACGCTGGAGAGTAAGCGCGACCGCATTCTGGCCATCATGATGAATCCGTTCATGTCGTGCGGCGCACGTCTGCCGGTATACACCCTGTTTGCCGCGGCCTTTTTTCCACGCAACGGGGGTACGCTCATCTTCGGTATTTACCTGATCGGTATCGCGCTTGCCGTGATGACCGGGCTGCTGTTCAAGAAGACGATTCTGCGCGGGGAAGTGTCGAGTTTTGTGATGGAGCTCCCCCCGTATCACATGCCGACCTTCAGCGGTGTCATGTTCCATACCTGGCACCGGCTGAAGTCGTTCATCATCAAGGCCGGCAAAGTCATCCTGCTGCTGGTGGCCATTCTCGGATTCCTGAATTCGATGGGTACTGATGGATCCTTCGGCAACAGCGATTCCAAAAACTCACTGCTCAGTGCCACCGGCCGCGCGGTGACGCCCGTCTTCCATCCCATGGGCATCGAAGACGAAAACTGGCCGGCCACCGTCGGTCTCTTCACCGGCATCTTTGCCAAGGAAGCCGTCATCGGCACGCTGGATTCCATCTATGCCCAGCTTGATGTCAGCGCGGAATCTTTGGCCGAGGCACCCGAAGAGGAATTCAGCTTCTGGCAGGGGATCATCGATGCCTTCGCCGCGATTCCGGCAGGCTTTGAGGGATTCTGGGACAACCTGAAGGATCCGCTTGGGCTGAGTGGTGCGGTGGAGGAGGTCGAGACCACCGATGCATCATCCTATGCCACGATGGTGGCTCGCTTCGGTGATCATGGAACGAAGGCCGCCTTTGCCTACCTGTTGTTCATTCTCATCTATGCGCCGTGCGTCGCCGCCATGGCGGCCATCTACCGCGAAATCGGAATTCGCTGGATGCTGCTGGCGGTTACCTATCTCACCGTCCTGGCGTGGGTGATGGCCACCGTCTATTATCAGCTGGCCACGTTTTCGGTCAATCCGTCCGCGTCGGCCGGTTGGCTGGCCCTGTGCGTGGGCATCTGTGCAGCTTTTGTGGTCGGTCTTCGCATTGCCGGCCGTGAAAAACCGGAGCAGAAGGCTGCCGCTGCAGGACGGCAGGCTCAACCCGAATCCCATGCTTAGCGGAATCGTCAAGTTGCTCAACGAGCGTGGAGGAGCGCTCTCCGTTCAGGAGATCAGCCTCGCGCTCGGTATTGAGTCCTCCGCCTTGCATCCGATGCTTCAAATGCTGGAGCGCAAGGGTAGGATCGTGAAGGTCGAGCTGCCCTGCAGTACCGGCTGCGCCGGGGGCTGCACACAGGCCGACACCATGGTTTTCTATAAGGCCGCATAGGGTTGGGCGGTTTCGATGAAGCCGCGGCCGCTACATCGATGCGTCCCTCTACCTGTCGTACTGTGCGGGTTCGCGGTAGGTGGCATCCCAGTTTTTGAAGACCGGTTCGAGGCCTTTGGCGCGGAGCATGGCGCAGAAGGTCGGGATATCACGCTCGTCGCTGATCTCAAACTGCTCGGTCGATTCTTCCGAATCGTCGCTATAGCCGCCGACGGTCGTTTTACTGGCGACACTCATCTTGGAGATGCCGACGCCGGCCAGTCCGTCACGCACGCGCTGCGGCTCGCGTGTTGAGAGCACCAGCGGAATTTCCGGCAGGCAAATACGCAGGGCAAAAATGATCTGCGCCAGCATGCGTTCATCGACCGGATGGTCCGGCTGGAAGCCGCCGAGCTGTGGGCGGATGCGCGGGAAGGAGATGGAAACCCCCGCCTGCCAGTAGGTTTTCAGCAGGTGCTTGGCGTGGCGGTAGACGCAGAGAATATCGTAGCGCGGATCAGCCAGACCGAGCAGGGCACCGATGCCGGCGGTGCGCAGGCCGCCGCGCAGGGCGCGGTCGGGGGCTTCAATGCGGCCCATGAAGTTGCGTTTGTCGCCCCAGCGGTGCATGCGTTCATACACGACCGGATCGTAGGTTTCCTGGTAGATCGTAACGCCGGTGCAGCCGGCGTCCGCCAGTTGGCGGTATTCCAGCTCCTTCATCGGAAACACTTCAACCGTGACATTGGCTATATATTCGGCGGCAATGGCCACACAGTCGCGCAGGTAGGGGACGTCGGCCTCCGGCATGCGTTCACCGGTGAGCATGACCAGCTCTTCCAGATGCATTCTCTGGATGGCTTCCATTTCATGCCGGAGCTGAGTTTCATCGAGTACGGCACGCTTGGCCCGCCGATCAGCGGCAATGCCGCAGTAGACGCACCCGCCATTGCAGAAGTTGGAGAGATAGAGCGGGGTATAGAGCGAAACGGTCCGTCCGAAATGACGCCGCGTGATCGCCTGTGCCCGCCGGGCCATAGGCTCGAGAAATTGAGCTGCAGCCGGGGAGAGCAGCGCGGCCAGGGTCGCTTCGTTCGGTGAGTCGGCATACAGCGCCCGCTCGATATCGGCAGCAGTGTGTTCACGCTCCATCCAGGCCGCCGGATCGAGCCAGTCTGGAAGTTGATCAGTCATTTGAAGAAAGGAAGCTGGTTAACGGTGAGCTGGCCACTGCCACCTCGGAGGTCGGCATCAGTCCGGCAAGGCGGGCGGCGCGGCCGGCTTCGACCCCCGTCTTGAAGGCGGCCCCCATGGCGGCCGGATTTTCGGCGGCGGCGATGGCGCTGTTGACCAGTACGGCGTCGCAGCCCATTTCCAGCGCACAGGCCGCTTCCGAGGGCGAGCGAAGGCCGGCATCGACGACGACCGGGACATTGGCATCGCGAATAATGATCTTGATCATTTCAGCCGTAGACAGGCCCTTGCCGGTTCCAATGGCAGCCCCCAGCGGCATGACGGCTGCACATCCAATGTCTTCGAGCCGCTTGGCCAGTACGGGATCGGCCGGTATATAGGGCAGGACGAGAAAATCCTGTTTTACCAGTTCGACGGCGGCCTCGTAGGTTTCGATCGGGTCGGGCAGCAGATGGTGCGGGTTGGGGTGGATTTCAAGCTTCACGAACGGGCTTTTGCTCAGCTCACGCCCCAGAAGGGCCGCGCGGACGGCTTCTCTGGCATTCATGGCGCCGGAGGTGTTGGGCATGAGCCGTACGTTGTCGAGCCGGGAGAGCGGTCCGTACAGGTCGTCCTCCGCCTGGGCTCGGTTAAAACGGCGCAGCGCAACGGTTACGAGTTCCGTCCCCGAAGCCTTGACGGCATCAACCATTGCCTGGGTGCTGGAAAACTTACCCGTCCCCAGAAACAGGCGCGAGCCCAGCTCCTGATCACCAATTCTTAAAACATCATTATTCATCCTGATTCCTGCTGATTGAAGAACACAAAGGCACGAATTGCTCGAAGCTTGGTGCTCTTGGTGTCTTTGTGTTTATTTAGCCGCCGCCTACAAATACTAGCATTTCGACTTCGTCGTTCTCGTTTAAAGCCGTATCGCGCCATGTCTCTGAGGGAATGACCTCGCCATTAACCATGAGTGCAGTGTGGGCCTTATTGGCGCCAAGCTCGTCGAGCAGGTCCTCGACGCGTCCATTCCCTGTATGTTCGTGCGATTCGCCGTTTATGATCAGTTTCATCTCATTTCTCCAACTAAAAAAAATGCGCCCCGAACCGGTCCGGAGCGCTTGATCGCATTCAACGCTCCCTTGCGCCGGCATGATCCGGATCAGGTTCAACGGGTATAATCTCAGCACTCTCCGATTAGCGGACAGGCACCCCGGGTGACTTGTGCGACAGGTTGCCAATCCCGGCCGGTGAAGTAAAGCGGGAAGGGGGGAAAAGCGGGCTTTCAAAAATCTTGTTTTTACTATTGCCGGGTTTGTGCGTTCTGCTATGGTACGCGCTCGTTTTTGGAAGACGACCCCTTCGTCTAGTGGCCTAGGACTCCAGGTTTTCATCCTGGCAACACGGGTTCGAGTCCCGTAGGGGTCGCCATTTTTTCTTCCGGAACCGAAGCCGACCCCTTCGTCTAGTGGCCTAGGACTCCAGGTTTTCATCCTGGCAACACGGGTTCGAGTCCCGTAGGGGTCGCCACTCCTTTTTCCGTCGAGTACCCCTTTGCAGCAGGACGGTTGCATGCAAATCCCTCTGTTTACCCGGCGGATTTTCTTTTTTTTGTTGGGCAACTCCCTTTTTCATTTGCTTTTCCCCGACCGGGAAATATGTTTGGTGAAGCCGAATTTTAAACATGCAAAACAGAGGGACGAATACAGCTATGGATCTGTTCACTTTAATTCCGGGTTCCCTGCCGCTGGCCGATATTGCCGGGGCTTTCTGGGACAGCACCCTGCCGGGGAAACTGATTGTCATTATCCTTTTTCTGGGGTCTGCCGGGGCATGGACCATCATGTGGACCAAAGGGGTTCAGCTTCGTTTTGCCAGCCAGACCACACTGGAATTTCTCGAGGCCTTCCGGTCCGAACGGAATCCGACCGCTCTCTTCACCAAGCGGGAGGAATATACCGGTTCTCCGCTGAACACCATCTACAAGGCCGGATGTCAGGCATTGGGCGGTGAGCTGCAGGCTCACGGGATTGATCCTGACGACCTGCTGATGGGGGGTCTGACCTCCGAGGCCCACCGTCATCTGACCTTGAACCAGCTTGAAACCCTGCGTTCCGTGGTCGACCGTAATGTGGCGGACGAGGCCCTCCAGCTGGAGGAGCAGATGGGGATGCTGGCCACGGCCGTCAGTGCCGCACCCTTTCTCGGGCTGCTCGGAACCGTTTGGGGTGTAATGGATGCCTTCAGCGGGATGGCCGAATCCGGTTCCGCCGCGCTTTCCGCCGTTGCGCCCGGCATCTCCGGAGCCCTGCTGACCACCATTGTCGGTCTGATCGTCGCGCTGCCGTCGATGGTGGGCTACAATCTGCTTTCCGCCCATATTCGCCGCATATCCGTGCAGATGGATAACTTTGCGCAGGAATTTATTTCTGAAATCCAGAACACCTATGTGATTGAGGCATAAACAATGGCTCGACGGACCAGCCTGGTATCATTGAATCAGATCAGCGACATCAACATGACGCCGCTGATGGACCTGACCTTCATCTTGCTGATCACTTTCATCATCACGTTTCCGCTCATCGAGCAGGGGATTGCCATCAATCTGCCGAAAGGGAGCGCCGACGATATGATGGACCCTCAAACGCGGGAAATCAGCCTGAATTATGACCGGAAGCTTTTTCTCGATAACACGCCTGTTTCGCGCGATGAACTGGTTTCGGCCATGATGGAGGTTTCGGCATCCGATCCGAATACCACCATCTACGTCCGGGCCGACCGCGAACTGCCCTACGGCGAAGTGGTCGACATTATGAAAATTCTTCACGACGCAGACATAACGCGCATGGCATTGGTGACGGAGGCAGACCAGTAGCGATGAATCAGTTTAAGCGCAGAATCACGTTGCGGGTGCTGGGCATCCATGCTGCGGTTGTCGTCGTCCTGATGCTTCAGTCCCTTTTGCACGGATGCTTCCGGCCCGAACCGAAGCCGGAAATCGTTACCTTTATTGATTTCGGCGAGCCGATGCCTACTCCGGTTATCGAGGAAGTGACTGAAATTTCAAGGCCGGAGCCGCAACCCGCACCAACCCCCGATCCAACCCCGGTTCCGGAACCGCCGAAACCTACGCCGAAGCCCACGCCGGTGCCCAAACCCCAACCCAAACCGGTGCCTACCCCCGAGCCCAAACCCGAACCCAAAGCCGAGCCCAAGAAAAGCGATTGGAGTCCGGCTTCCGTGGATGAGATCAAGAAAGGTAAACGGATAAACGATACGCCGCCCAAGCCTGTCATTTCCGCAGATGAGATAAGAAAAGAGTTAAGCGACATCAGCAAGCCCGTCACAAAATCAGGGAATGCAAACGAGATTTCCGCGTATGATGCGCATATCCATTCCGTTTTTTATAACGCATGGGATCAGCCTGCCATTGCGGCATCCCGG
Organism: Pontiella sp.; assembly: GCA_050298955.1. Taxonomy (GTDB): domain Bacteria; phylum Verrucomicrobiota; class Kiritimatiellia; order Kiritimatiellales; family Pontiellaceae; genus Pontiella. The sequence continues at coordinate 57,312 of JBNKVA010000044.1, read as the reverse complement.
CCGGCCCGGATAACCATATCCATCACCTCGACCGGGCGCATAAAGAGCTGGCGGCTCAGTCAGTCCTCCGGTGATCCGGAGTTTGATGCCACCGTGGAACGAGCGGTCAAGAGTATTTCAATACTTCCCCAAAAGCCGCCGGCCGGATATCCGTTGAACGATATAGTGATCAACTTCAACATTAACTGACACTTGAATTTTTAGAGGAGTACATCATGAAAAGATTTTGGTTTGTGTTATCAATTGGCGCGCTGGTCATGGGGGCGCATGGCCGCACGATTGATGTGGTTAAAACCGGTGAAGGTAAGATATCCATCAATCTCGGAAGCTTCCGGACGGGCAGCGACACGGCGTCGCGGACCTTTCTTTCGGTGCTGAAAGCCGACCTGAACCGTTCGGGTTATTTTACGGTAACATCGAGCGGCGGAGCCCTCAACCTGGCCGGCACATGCGCTTCGTCCGGCGCCAGGATGCAGGCGCAGTGCCAGCTGGTTGAAACAGCCACACGGCAGCGGCGGCTGGGAAAGACTTATAACGGAGAGGCCGGCAATCCGCGTGCGCTGGCCCATCAAGTGGCCGATGAGATCGTATACGCCGTAACGGGCAAGCCCGGCATGGCTTCGGCCAAGATTGCGGTCGTGAGCAACCGGACCGGCCGCAAGGAATTGTATATCTGCGATGTGGATGGGTACAACATGCGGCGGCTCACCAACGACCGCAGCATCGTCGTGGGACCTCGCTGGGCACCCGATGGGCAGCGCCTGGTCTATACCTCCTATAAACTGGGCTATCCAAACGTATTTATCACCGGGAAGGGGCGGCCGCTTTCAAGCCACGGAGGATTGAATGCCAGTGGAGCCATATCACCGGACGGTAAAAACATGGCCGTTGTCCTCTCTCTTTCCGGTAATCCGGAACTGTTCATCAAGAATCTGCGCACGGGCCGGCTGACCCGTCTTACGCGCACCCGGCGCGGCAATGAAGCCAGCCCGTGCTGGTCGCCCGACGGACGGTACATCGCCTTTGTTTCCGATACCACCGGCCGACCGCAGGTCTACGTGATTCCTGCGACCGGGGGGCGGGCGAAACGCATCACGACCACCGGTTCCGAGAATGTGGCTCCCGACTGGGGAAAAAACGGCTGGATTACCTGCAGCTCGCGGGTGGGCGGCCGCTACCAGATAGCCATCGTCCATCCGTCCAATCGCTCCATGCGACTGCTCGAGACAGGCGACTGGGCCGATTATGAAGACCCCAGCTGGGCTCCGGACGGACGGCATATTGTCTGTTCCCGCACATCGGGCTACCGTTCGGCTATCTACCTCCTTGACACGCTGAAAGATTCTCCTGTAGCTTTAATTTCAAGCTCGGACGATTGGTATTCTCCGGCATGTTCTCCATAAACTGAAAGAAGGTTGAGAGATGATGAACAAGACGTTTTTGAAGATGGCAGTATTGGTAGCCATGGTGGGATCCATGGCCTTTGTCGGGGGTTGTAAATCGAAGCCGAAAGCGGCTGAATGGGATGACATGGGCATGGCCATCGGTGATCCGCTGGCCGAGGATATGCCTTTGATGCCAAGCAATTTGGATATGCCCGCCGACGGCGACCGCAGCTTGTTTCCACCGGTTTACTTTGCTTACGACAGCTCGCAGGTCAACCCCGAGGAGGCCGGAAAATGCGAACAGGTTGCCAATTACCTGCTAAAGGGTAAGGGAAGCGGCGTCATTGTTGAAGGACATGCCGATGAACGCGGCAGCCGTGAATACAATCTGGCGCTGGGCGAACGGCGGGCCCTGGCGGTTCGTGACTATCTCATCAGCCTTGGCGTGGATCCGGCCGTCATTCAGACCAAGAGCTATGGCGAGGAGATGCCTGACGATATGGGGCACGATGAATCCGCCTGGCGTAAAAACCGCCGATCGGTATTTGCCATCTACTAAAAACCTTTCGAAGGTGCGGTGAATGACCGCACCTTCTTTTTCGCATGGCCGCACCAATTCCCACATTCCTTGCGCAGATCGACCTTGTTGGAGGTGTGGTGGGTGTGGTTGCCGCGGTCGTGATCTCCTTCGTTGTGATCACGCTGATCTCGAGCTACTACCGCTTTCAGCACATTCTGGAGGAAGCCGAAGAGAAGAGCCCCGAGGAGATGGGGACATCGGCTTCCGAAATTCTCAGAGTTCAGCTGGCCCGGTATCTGGCCGGCTGCGGGCGGCGGGGCACCTCCTTTTCCATTGCGCTGCTCAAGCTCGGTTCGGCCGGCTTCAGGTTACAGATGGATTCGAACGTGATCGGCGCTGCCAAGCACGCCGCACGGCGGGATGATGTGGTGTGTGTCTACGATGACGCCTGCGTGGCTTTTCTGGCCGAGTCCGAGCCGGAGGATGCAGAAGCCATTCTGACCCGTATGATCCAGTCGGTTGCATCCGAGTGCGCAGAACTTTCATTCGACGAACTGCGTGCGGGCATAGCCTCATACCCCGGGCACGGATTAAGCGGGAAGGAACTGCTCGATGTTGCCCTGCAGGGATTGGAAGAAACCTCGCAGGAGCGGCCTGTCGTTCTGCCCGAGATCGTCGACGTGGATGCCGAGGATGAGGAGCCCGATGAAGAGGAATATGCACCGGATGAGCTGGATGAGGAAGAGCGCGAACCTGCCGAAGAAGAGAGCAAGGGCTGGCGCGAGCGCCGAAAGGATGCGATTCTAGATCCGGTGACCGGGGTTTTGAAGCCATCGGTTATCTCCGCATATATGCAGCGCATGATGAGCGACCTGCGCTACAAGAAGCAAAAGGTGGCGCTTTTCTGCATCGGGGTGAATAACATGGACCATATCGCCCGCTTCCATGGCGAACAGGCCGCCGATGATGTGATGGCCGGTGTAAGTAAGGTGCTGCAGGATCATCTTCGCGCAGACGACCTGATCGGGCGGCATGAAAAGCATGCGTTTCTGGTGCTGGCCAAGTGCTCGCTGGATGAGACCGAGCTTATCGCCAAGCGCATCAGCACGTTTGTGCAGCAGTCTCAGTTTGAGAGCGATAACAAAAAGCTGAAGACCTCCATAACGCTCGGGGTCGCCACCTATCCTGAGCATGGTAGGAACCTGCACCATCTATATACCGCGGGTCAGAAGGTTCTCGACCACAGCCGTGCCAATGATATTCGTGCCTATGCCGTTTACGATCCGGAAATTCATGATAAGGTTCAAGCCAAGCCCATGAGAAGTATCAAGTCGGTCAAGGCTTGAGGTTACGGAGGAACGTATGAAGCTAGGTGTTAATGTCGATCACGTTGCAACCCTGCGCCAGGCGCGAGGTACAGTATATCCGGATCCGCTGGATGCTGCAATCCTATGCGGCCGGGCCGGTGCGCACAGTATTACAGCCCATCTGCGCGAAGACCGGCGTCATATTCAGGATGATGACATCTTCCGGCTGAAGGAACTTCAGCCGCTGCCGCTCAATCTCGAAATGGCGAACGTGGAATCCATCGTTGAGATTGCCTTGAGCGTACAGCCCGCAGAAGTCTGTCTGGTTCCCGAGAAACGTCAGGAATTGACGACCGAAGGCGGGCTGGATGTGATCGGTAACATGGAATCGCTCCGCTCAACGGTTGCATCCCTTACAGAAGCCGGTATTGAGGTCAGTCTCTTTGTTGATGCCCACGAACTGACGCTGGATGCCTGCAAGGAGATCGGAGCTCCGGTTGTGGAACTCCATACCGGCGCGTATTGCGATGCAGAAATCAATGACCGTCCCGGACTTCTTCAACAATTGATCCAAGGTGCAGATCATGCCCATGCCCTCGGACTCAAGGTGAATGCGGGACATGGCATCAACCTTGAAAACCTCGGCGGGATTCTCTGCATCCCTCATCTGGATACACTTAATATCGGCCACAGCATTGTCTGCCGATCGGTATTTCACGGGCTGGAAAAAGCCGTTATGGAAATGCTCGAAGCCATGCAGGATTATGAGGGGTAGGTATGACCGTTGAAACGTGAGCCGTAAAAGCCGGGCCATCGCGTTTCACCCATCAGACCTCGTTTCCGCCATGAAACTAGTCACTGCCAGCCAAATGCGCGAACTGGACCGCCGAACGATTGAATCGGGCATTCCAGGCGAGGAGCTCATGCTGACGGCCGGAGAGGGCCTGGCGGACGCCATCCGGAACCTGGCCGGCCTGCATCAGTTGGTGGACGCGCCCGTGTTGTTCATCGCCGGCCCGGGCAACAACGGCGGTGACGCGTACGTAGCGGCCCGCTGCCTCCATGCCGATGGATGGCCGGTTGAATGCTGGCTGGCCTGCTCCGAGACCAGGCTGAAAGGCGATGCGCTGACGCACTTTAAATTGATGAGAAAGGCCGGAGTGCCGTTCCGAAGCATGGAACACAAAGACGAGTGGGCCTATGCCGCTACCTGTGGAATCGATGCGGAGATCATCGTGGATGGACTGTTTGGAACCGGTGTGTCCGGCGAGCCTCGGGGTGTTGCTGCGGAGGTGATCCGTTTTATAGATGGGCAGACTGACCGTGCCCTGATTGTCGCCGTTGATGTACCCTCCGCTATGGCGGTACGCGCCGATTTGACGGTGACCATGGGGCTGCCAAAGATTGACTGCGTGCAACCGGAACATCTGGATGCGGTCGGCAGCCTGGAAGTGGTGGATATCGGTATTCCTTCGGATTTTATTGATGAGGTGGAAAGCGATGCCGAATTGGAGTTCATTCACTCTTCCGACCTTAAGCCGCTGTTCCCCCGCCGGCCCCGGGATGTGCACAAGGGAGTGTACGGGCATGTCCTCTGCATAGGCGGGTCAAAAGGATTCAGCGGCGCCATCACCATGGCCGCAACGTCTGCGTTGAGGAGCGGTGCAGGATTGGTTTCAGCCTATGTGCCTGAATCCATTCATGCATTGGTCGCCGGTGCTGTGCCCGAAGCGATGGTTCATTCAAGCCTGCCGGACGGAAAGTGGACTGCGGTTGTTGCGGGGCCCGGAATGGGACGGACAGCGACCACTCGCGAACAGGTTCTGCATCTGCTGGAAACACTAACAGTACCCCTTGTGCTTGATGCTGACGCAATAACGGTACTCGAGGGCCAGCTTGAAGCGGTTTCGAATGCAACATGTCCGGTCATCCTGACGCCGCATCCCGGTGAGTTTTCGGCGTTGTTTGGCCTCAAGACCGAAGAGGTGCAGGAGGACCGGGTCGGAATGGCCAGGATGGCGGCGGGACGCCTGGGCGCAACGATTGTCCTCAAAGGGGCAGGAACGATTATTTCCGCACCGGATCTGCGAACCGCGATTAATCTGACGGGCAATCCGGGAATGGCTTCCGGGGGGGCCGGGGATGTGCTGGCCGGTATAACGGCGGGATTGGCAGGGCAGGGGCTTGATCCGTTCGAAGCTGCATGTGCAGCGGTATGGCTCCATGGCCAGGCCGGCGATCTTGCCGCCGCTGAAAAGTCTCAGGCTTCCATCATTGCCACGGATCTGATTGAGAAGCTGCCCGACGCCTTTCGCGTCCTTTCGTGCCGCTGACTGAGCACGTCTACCCTTTCACCTTTTCATAGGCGTCGAGTGCCCGCTGCCGCGACTGCTTAAGATCCACGACGGGATGCGGATAGGTGTCCCCCAGTGTGACGCCGGCCTTGCGCAGGATATCCTCGGGCGCTTCCCAGGGGCTGAACAGATAGGTGTCGGGAACTCGGCTCAGCTCGGGCACATACCTGCGTGTATATTCGCCGGTGGGATCAAATTTCTTTCCCTGTGTCACGGGATTGAAAATCCGGAAATAGGGAGCGGCGTCGGCTCCGCAGCCGGCAACCCACTGCCAGCTTGCACAGTTACTGGCAAGATCGGCATCCACCAGACAATCCGAAAACCAGGCGCGCCCGTGGTGCCAGTGCTGCAGCAGGTTTTTGGTCAGGAAGGACGCCGTGATCATGCGCACGCGGTTATGCATGTAACCGGTTTGCCACAGCTCCCGCATGCCGGCATCCACGATGGGAATGCCGGTTTGTCCCCGCTGCCAACGTTTCAGGGCCTCTGTGTTATCGCTCCACGGAAAGCGGTCAAACTTCCGGTTAAAATTGGCGTGGGGGAGATCCGGGAAATGGTAGAGCAGATAGATCGAAAATTCCCGCCACGCCAGTTCCCGATGAAAGTGCTCCACATCCTCATTTTTTCCCAGACAGGCCGCCGCATGCCAAATCTGGTTGGGTGAAATCTCGCCCCAGTGCAGATACGGTGACAGTCGCGATACATTGCGCAGTGCAGGAAAATCCCGTTTATCCTTATAACCGGACAGACCGTGTTCGAGGAATGCGTGAAGACATTTGTGCGCACCCTGTTCTCCGATGTCCCAATGTTTTTCCAGCGTCGTGTCCCATCGAAGTTTCGGGAGAAGATTCAGATCCTCGATGCTCATGCCATCGTCCGGACGACGGATCAGGTCCAGTTCCGCAGGCTGCAGCAGCGGCTTCTTCGGCGACTCGGTCTGCTTGCAGCCGTTCTTATAGTAGGGCGTAAAAACCTTATAGGGAGCCCCCTCTTTGTTCAGTACATCCCAGGGCTCCCAAAGCACGGAGCCATTGAAGCTCCTGACGGTTGTTCCGGATGCTTTTAATTGTTCCTTTATGGCCGTATCCCGCTTCCTTCGCCAGGGTTCATAGCAGCGGTTCCAGTGAATATGTGTGACGCGGAGTTCTTCCACCAGTTTCGGAATGATCGTCAGCGGGTCCCCGCGGAAAACCTGCAGGCTTCCATTCAGCTGCTTATTCAGGGACTTAAGGGAATGATGGAGCCACCACCGACTTGCTCCACCCATTTCATCTCCGCCGGGATGCACTTCATCCAGAATATAGATGGGCAATACCCGTCCCCGTTCGGCTGCTGCGACGAGCGAGGGATTATCACCGAGGCGAAGATCCTGCCGGAACCAGTGAATGGTCGTGGGTGCAGACATGAATTATGCCAGATCGAATAAGAGAAATTCGCTGTCTTTCTGCGCGGTAAGGGTGATGAGCTTTTCATCACTGATGGCGGCGCCGTCACCGGCCTTCGTCGGGTGTTCATTGAGCACCTGTTCGCCTTTGATCATCTGTATCCAGGCATGCCGTCCTGCAGAAAGTGCGTGCTCTATGGTCTGGCCGGCCTTGAGGTTCCCCGCATAGATGGAAACATCCTGATGCACGGTCAAGCTGTTGTTCCTGCCGTCGGTGGAGGCCAGCAAAGTCAGGCTGTTCGGCTGATCCAGCGAGGGGAATGAACGCTGTTCATAGCTGGGTGTCAGATCAATCGTGTGCGGATGAATCCAGATCTGTAGCAGGTGGGTGGTACCATCCGATGGATTGAATTCACTATGGGTAATGCCGGAGCCCGCGGTCATGCGCTGAAGCTCGCCGGGCTTTATCACCGACCCGTTTCCCATACTGTCTCGATGCTCCAGCTCGCCTTCGATAACATAGGTTACGATTTCCATGTTTTCGTGGGGATGTGTTTCAAATCCCATGCCCCCCTGAATCCAATCCTCATTCAGCACCCGCAAGGCTCTGAACTTGGTATGCCTGGGGTCAAAATAGGTGCCGAACGAAAAGCTGTGGTGGGTATCCAGCCAGCCGTGATCAATGTGCCCGCGATCTTCTGATTTTCGAATCTTAATCATGACCAAACAAGTCCTATATGTAAACTGTATGAGACAGGGGCAATCGGCATAATGTTCAATCGTCCAGCCGTACAGTGAATGTTTACGGATTCTGCATAATGGCCGGTTGATGGGTGGCCTGAAGGACAGTCTGCCACCACCAGCTGTTCGGATCAATGGTTTTACGTGCACCGATAAGGGAAATGGGAAGATGAACCAGGCGATCCTGATGGAGGCCCACGATCATATTGGTCTTGCCGGCCATGGCGGCATGGACTGCATTATTACCCAGACGCATGCAATACATTGAGTCGTTGGCATTGGCCCGGCGGCTGCGGATATTGTAGCTCGGATCGAAATACTTGAGGTTGACTTCCATGCCGATTTTATCGAAGTGCGCGCGGACCTCATCGCAGAGAAAGTCTCCGATATCGCTCAGTTTCTTGTTACCGGATTTGTCGGTTCCGGTGGATTCGGAAAACAGCTCCTGTCCCGCACCCTCAGCCACCACCACGACAGCGTGCTCCTTGCGCTTCAGTCGTTTTTCGAGCACGGAGAGGAATCCTTTTGGACCATGCAGATCAAATTTAACTTCCGGCACGAGGCAGAAGTTCACGGCACTGTTAGCCAGCGTGGCGGATGCGGCAATCCAGCCGGACTGCCGACCCATCAGCCGGACGAGGCCAACGCCGTTCCGGCAGGCTTTTGCCTCGTTATGGGCATTGGTGATGATGTCCCAGGTGGCTTCCACTGCGGTCTCGTAGCCGAACGACCGCTGGATCACATTGATGTCGTTGTCGATCGTTTTCGGGATGCCGACCACGGAGATGGGCAAACCGCGGGCTTTGACCCCTTCGACGATGTCACGGGCCCCGCGCTGGGTGCCGTCACCGCCAATGGTGAAGAGAATATTGACGCCGTAATGGATCAATGTATTGATGATTTCATCGGTATCCTGGGCACCGCGGGATGACTTAAGCATCGTGCCGCCCTTTTCATGGATCTCGTCGGTGTTCTCCGTCGTGAGCTCGATGGGGTAGTGGTAGTACTTCGCCACCAACCCCTCGTAGCCGTATTTGAAGCCCAGTACGCGCTTCACGCCGTAACTGTCGAGGCAGCAGAAAGTCAGTGCCCGGATAACATCGTTCAGTCCCGGACAGAGCCCGCCGCACGTCACGATACCCACCGTCGTTTCGGAGGGATTAAAAAACAGCTTTTTCCGCGGTCCCGCCAGCTCATAGTATTCAATATCGGCGATGTTTTCGAGCTGGGCAAAATCCTTGGTGCGGTTTCCGATCGCGATTCCCTCGCCATTGTAAAAACGGACCAGATCATTCAGCAGCGGCGAGTCGTATCGCGGTTCCCCGAGTGTTTCGGCCTGGATAATCTTGGGTTCAATCATGGATTCATCTCCTAAAACTGGGAAAGAAACCGCATATCGTTTTCGTATAGGTTCCGGATGTCATGAATGCCGTAAAGAATCATGGTGATGCGCTCGATGCCCATACCAAAGGCAAATCCGGACAGGTTGGCATCGTAGCCTACGGCTTCGAATACATTGGGATCGACCATGCCTGCACCAAGGATTTCAATCCAGCCGCTGTTTTTGCAGACGCGACACCCTTTTCCGTGACAGACATGACAGGTGAAGTCGACCTCAACGCTCGGTTCGGTGAACGGAAAAAAGTGGGGGCGGAAGCGCACCTTTACGTCGGGACCCATCAGTTCGCGCGCGAAATAGGACAGCGTGCCCTTGAGATCGGCCAGGGAAACGTTCTCATCTACATACAGACCTTCCACCTGATGGAAATTGGCGCTGTGGGTGGCATCCGGCGTATCGCGGCGGTAGCAGCGGCCGGGTGAAATGATCCGCACCGGCGGCTTGTGCTCCATCATATAGCGCACCTGCACCGGCGAAGTATGGCAGCGCATCAGATCGCCGTTTTCAAGATAGAAGGTGTCCTGTTCATCGCGCGAGGGATGGTCCGCCGGCGTATTGAGGGCATCAAAGTTGTTCCACACGGTTTCTATGTCCGGGCCGTCGGCCACAGTGAAGCCCAGCGTCTGGAAAATCTGCGTGATGCGGTCGGTAATCTGGGTGATGGGATGGCGTGTGCCCACGGATTGCCACTGGCCCGGCTGGGACAGGTCGAATCCGGTGGATGTCGATCCGCTTCCGGAAAATTCAGATTGCTTCGACTTGATGAGGTCCGCCAGTTCGTTTTTAAGTTCGTTGGCGGTCTTGCCGAAGGCGGGGCGTTCCTCCGGAGTCACATTGCGCAGTTCCTGCATGACTACCGGCAGTTTGCCCTTCCGGCCCAGATAGGCGATGCGTACGGCTTCGAGCGCTTCGGCATTCTCTGCTGCCCGGGCCTCATCCAGTGCTTTCGCCTTGAGATCAATCAAATCCTGTAGGTTCATTTTTTCCCCATTTCCGCTTCTTGGTAAAACCGCGGCCTATCTTCCAACGTCAGGGGAATATGGCAATTGATTTTTTGCGCTTTTTCGGTGAATTCAGGCGGGAGAGCGGGTTCCTCGACCAATTATTCGGTTGGCTCGGCTTTAACCATGAGGCCATTGAGAAGATTTTCAAGCTCGGCGCGGTATTGATCCACCAGCGAAGTGCCGGTATAGGCCACCAGCTGCGTCGTGCCGGACGGATCGGAATAGTAGTAGCCCAGGTAGGTGAATTTCATGCCGCTGATGGTTCCGGCCATCTGCATGAAAATCACTTTATTCCCGTTGACGATACGGTATTCCTTGCGCACCACGTTGACATCGGGCGCGGCGTCGCGCGCGTTTTCAACCGCGACTTCTGCGAGGTATTCCAACTCCATCTGGATTGCCTCGTTGATCATCATGGCATACGCATCTTCGCCGCGCAGTTCAAAGTCATATTCCGTTGCACCGCCCGTGCTTTTTTCGAAGGTCCATTTTTTGGCATCGATCCAGACCTCGCAATTGTTCTTCCTGCTCTTCACTGGAAACGTGTTCTTTACGGGCTTTGTGAATGCTGCAGGATTGAGGTCGATCACCTCCGTCTCCACCTCGTCGGGATGGACATAGCTCCATGTACCGTCTTCACGCAGGATGACCTCGTCGCCGGTTTCCGTGATACCCTTCAGAATGCCCGCGTGGCTTACAGTCGACGCAAGAGACAACAGGATGATGATGCGCTTAATATTCACCTTATTATTCCCCGAGGTAGATAAGAAGTTTGTCCTGGCTGAGGACGACGAGGTCGCCGATGCCGTCGCCGTTGAGGTCGCCGGAGTCGAGGTCGTGCGGCTCGGTGGTGCGTGAGGCGTGTACATCTGCAAAGTCGGAGATGAGGAAGACTTCGAAGGCGACCTCCTGCTGCAACGCGCCGTCTTTTTCGCGCACGATTTCAATGGCACGGTTGGCGGAGTCGATGATGGCGAGCATGGGTTCCGGCGGTTCGCCGAGCTTGACGTCGACGGCATAGGCCAACAGCGGCTCTTCGGAGGGGGAGGTGTATTCGGCGCCGGCGACCGCTTCGAGCTGTTTGCCTTCACCCATGATTTCACTGATGCCCGTGCGGTCGATCAGCAGGATGATGTCGCGGTTTCCGTTCCTGAGCTGCGCGAGCGAAAATATGGTCGGGTCGGCATCGGGAATCTGAACCTTCCCCCACGTATCGTCGGTGTTGGAGAAATAGACGAGATCGCTGGAATTGCGGTCGTAGAGCATCATGCCGCCGGAACCGTCAAGCAGGGTGTATGCACAGGAGGCAATCAACTCGCCCTGCGGATTTTCGGGGTTGTACTGACGGGTTGCTTCGTAGTGATCGGATTGCCATTCAAAGCGCCGGGCAATAGCACCCTGGGCAACTGTGAGGGCACTACCGTCGCCCGGTGCATCGAGCCGTATGTTTTCGGGCGACAGCGTCTGGGCAAGGGCGCGGAATGCGCTACTGTCCAGTTCCGTCAGTACATCGTTTTCGATGAGCATCATTTTCGGAGTACTGTAGGGCATGAACAGTATGGCGGCTGTTTTTCCTTCGGGCAGACTGAAGACGAGCAGGCCGTCGGGATCGTTGCGCAGATCGAGGTCATACGCCGCACCCTCGGCACCATCCGCCGGGATTCGAACCAGCTTCACGACCTTATCCTCATTCTTCGTCACCAGCCAGGCTTCGTTGGCGGATGCCAGCGCACAGCCGGTGAGCACATCGCCCTCGGTTTTAAGAATGCGGGGGAATTGCGAAAGGTTCCCGGCGGTGTGGATTGCGGCAATCTTCTCTTTTGTACTGATCACCAGAATGTCGCCGTCGACCATGCGTGACAGGTGGGTGAGCTCGGACAGGGTATCGATATGTTTCGGTTCGGGGTTCAGGCCGTCGGCCTGACCGGAATAGAGATGAAGCCGGCTGAGCTCCGGGGCGGCAATGAGCAGATCGTCGTAGGCATCGCCGTCGAAGTCGCCGGTCAGCCACGCCGGAGATGCTTTTTTGCTGGTGCCTTCGAGTCCGATGCGTCGGGGGGTGATTTCCCGTGCTTCCAGCAGCGGAGGCTGTTCCGTTTCCTCAAACCCATAGGTGCGGAAGGAGAGCCGGCTTTGCAGAACCACACCGAGCCGGGCGGGTTTTCCCTCTGCGCGAATGACCTCCGTATATTGCCTTGGAGGCAGGTCCACAGGATGTTCAACGCCGAAGAGGCCATTGCCCAGTCCGTATAGAATTCTAAGCGGATTTCGCTTCACGGAAAAATGGAAGACCAGATCCATGCAGCCATCCATGTTGACATCCGCAATACTGCAGTAGTAGCAGTTTTCGCTGGAGAAGGGCAGCGTGGTTCGGTCCTGAAAGGGACGGCTCTCTTCATTCCAGAGCACTTCAGCCTTGTCGCGCCGGCAGAGCAGGATGTCCTGCCGGCCGTTGTTGTTGAGGTCTTCGATCTGGAAGGTGGCGACATCGGATAGATCCTTGGTGAAGACGCGCACAGGTTCGGCATAGTTTCCGTCCGGCTGCTGATAGCGGATGTGCAGCCCAAGCGCTGTGCCGAAAGTGACGATATCGAGCAGGTCATCGCCATTCAGATCCGCCACCCGCAGCGATTTGATGCCCTGGTCGACAATGATGCCTTTATCCTCGAAGCGGTCCTCCAGCTCGGGCAGATCCTCCTGCGGCTCGCCTGAGTCGGGCTTGCGCAGAAGAATTTCAAGTCGGGAAACATGGTTGTTGGCAAAAATGATATCATCCATGCCGTCGTTGTTGAGGTCCCTGACATAGAGCCGGGTGGAGCCGGGTTTGAAGGTGTAGATCTCGAGCGGCTTGAAGCCGATGGTGCGGGAAGCATCATCGGCGAACCCCGAAGAGGTGGCAACTGCGAGCGCGATCAGCGTTGCGAATCTTGTCATGGTGCTGGTTCCTGTGCGTTATGGTCGGGTTGTTCCGGCCTCAATATTTAAGCGTGATCTGTTGATGGAGGCCCTGCTCCGTCTTTTCCACGTACTGATAGCTTGTGTTGAAGAAGGATGCGAGGTGCTCGGAGGGAGGCAGCTTGCTGATATCCGGAGGCGGAATCGGCGCGCCGCTTTTGGCCCATTGCCCGAAGATCATTTGATAGACCTGCGGTTTGCTGAGCTCGCGAATGAAATAGGTCATGTTTTTATTCCAATCCACCGCACTGTACCCAAAAGCGCTCCCCGGGGTGTTGCGGCGCAGGCCCTCGACCAGGGCAGTCTGCTCAAAGCGCAGGTCGGGCGCGGTTTCACTGGATTCATTGCGGATGACCTGCCGCACACCTTCAGGCTGGCCATAGAGCAGGTAGTTGCCGGCTACGGCAAACGCTATCGTATCGGCCGGCTCGGTGTTCCTGCTCACATAGAGCGTGTGGTCGAGGAAGTCGATAGTGTCGAGTGCCGTGGCGACCTGCGGTTGAAGGGCCGGGGCATTCAGGATGGACTCCAGGCCATGCTGGAAGGCTGTTCCGTCCCTGAGTTCAAATGCGGTGATCGAGATCATCGTGTCATTTTCCATGGTGGAGAAGCCGAGATAGCGGTTGCCGATATGGGCGAGCAGGTCCTGCTCGATGTCGATGCCGGTCTGCTGCCGGATCATGCCCAGAACCAGATCGAACTGGGGCTTTGCCTCGGGCATGGCGGCCATCAGTACCACCGGGATTTCCTGCCAGAAGCGGAGCAGGTTCAGCCGCCCTACTTCGAGGAGAGAAATGTCTTCAGGAATAAAGCCGACCGAAGGGATCTCGACGGGATTCATGTCCATGATGGTGAAGAGGCCCCGGTCGAGGCTGGTGGCGATGAGATTGTTGTCGATCAACAGTTCCCCTTCTTTAAGCTCGATGCGGGCGGTAAACGTTTCGATGCCGATCAGTCCCAGCGATTCAAACAGGGCCGTTGGATTGATGCCCGATGGGGCTGCCTGTTCCTCCGCCGCGGCTGCGGCCACGGCTTCTTCGATGAGGGCCGCCAGCGGCAAGGTGAACGTCAGGACCGGATTGCCCTCAGGTTCTTCAATGGATTCCTCCTTGAGCCGCACGATCGACCGTTCGACCCATTCTCTGTCCGGCCCCATGATCAGGGTATTGTTCACATGCGCCTGCCATGAGCTGCTCTCCTGCGCGGTTCGTGGATTGCTGATGTGCTGGATGATCTCGATATCCTGAAAAGCGCTCCGAACAATATCAAAAGGTTCCGCCGAGATTTCCTTCAATCGCTCATCCATGTCGAGGCTGCGGTGGAAGTCCTCTGGGCTGATGGCGGCCACGACATAAAAACTTTCGCTCTCCCGGCCCATGGCAAAGGCCACTTCACCTTTCAGCATCTTGAGCTGCTCGATGATGATTTCATCTTCGGCGGTTTTTTCGCCGCCAAAGAAGATTTCATTCAGGAGGTCTTCGTCCGGATTTCCTATAAAATCCTGGAACTGCTGGTCCATCCACAGTTTTCCCAGAGGGGATTGCTTAAGCCGTTCCCAGAAGGATACGGTGCTGGTCAGGTGTACATGAAAGCGTGCCTCCTGGGGCGCGAGCTGGGTTCGCTTCAGGGCATGAGCGGGGAAGGTACTGCACAGCAGCAGCGTGAGGACCAGAGTGCTTCGAAGAGGGCGGATCATGGTGCGGACTCCTGTTGTTCGGCCATGAACCTCCCGGGACGGCGGGGTGCATCGGGATAAACGTAGCCGGATTCCGGATTGCTGGCATCGTAGGCAAATGCATCAATGTGATCGAGGATGTAGGTCGCATGGCGGGCGGGAATGGCAAAATTCAGCCCTTCCATGGTGGGAACCCCCATGTTGATGACACCGATCACCTGGCCGCGGGCATTGAACAGCGGTCCGCCGGAGTTGCCCGGATTCACGGGCGCATCCACCTGCAGATAGAGGATGCCGCCAAAGTTGCGGTGGGTTTGGCTCAACACGCCTTCTGTAACCGTACGTTCCAGACCGAGGGGGTTGCCGATGGCGAAAACGGTTTCACCAATGCCGAGTTTTTCGTCGGGAGAAAATACGACCGGCGTGATCTCTGTGGTGAGCTCCTTGATCCGCAGCACGGCCAGATCGTGGAACGGTGCAGTAGCGATAATTTCCACGTCCTTGTATACCACACGGCGCAGGATCTGCCCCTCCTGCAGGAACTGGGTGATCGAGATTTTCTTTTCGCCGGCAATCACATGGAAGTTGGTGATGAGATAGCCTTCCTTGTTGATGAAAAAGCCCGAACCGAGTCCGCCGGCGCTTTTGACGACAACGACGGACGGTGCATACAACTCGGCCGCTTCGGCCGTCGTAATCCGTTCCGGAGTCTGGAGCGTGTAGAGCCGGTCGCTGTCCTTCGGCACCGTTCCTTCGACGGCGGTGTCTTCATAGGTTTCAAGAATCTCGCTTTGCGGTACGCGAAGGACATCGAATCCAAGATCCAGTAAGGTCGCGTCGTCGGTCTGCTTCAGGATGGGCGCGAGGATTTTTGTTCCGCCGCGCAGCACAACTTCTTCGGCCGGGGATGCTGCCGCCACTCCCACGAGCACTAGCATTAGGTATGTTTTCATGATTATCCAAACGTTGAATGTAGTAACCAAACTCTAACGGCGGAGGGCGACGGTGTCACCCGTAAAGCTTTCGGACTTCATCGGCTATGACTTTGATGCCTTCGTGCACAACCGTCTCATCCTGGGCGTAGGTGACGCGGATACACTCGTGTTTGTGCTGCCAGGATTCGTTTTCCAGACCGGGGAAAAAGTGGTGTCCGGGTATCACGAGGGTGTTTCGCGCCTTCAGGTTTTCGTAAAGCCGGGCGCTGGTGCAGGGAAGCCCCTGAAACCAGAGCCACAGAAAGATCGCACCTTCAGGTTTGTGGATCCTGCAGGGCAGCCCGGCCATCTCCTCACGTACCAGGTCGAGTGCGTCAAGGGCCTTCCGTTTGTAGAAGGGCTGTATGATCTCCCGGCTCATTTCCATGATCTCGCCGGAGCGTACGAGCGCACCGGCCAGTCGCGCCCCAATGCCGCCGGGCGCCAGATGCATCACGCCGTTGATGCCGGCGATGGCCGAAGCAATTTCTTCGCGGGCGATGACAATGCCGGTGCGCAGGTTGGGAAGGCCAAACTTTGAAAGGCTCATGCAGACGACCGTATTGGGATTCCAGCGCGGTTGGGCATCGGTAAAGATAATGTCAGGAAAGGGCGTGCCGTAGGCGTTGTCAATGATGAAAGGGATGCCCTTATCCTGAGCCATCCGATCGAGATGCAGGATTTCCTCATCGGTCAGCACATTGCCGGTGGGGTTGGTCGGTCGTGATACGCAGATGGCGCCGATGTCGTCCTCAATCGTCAGGTTCTTAAAGTCGACATGATATTTAAACAGGTGGTCGTCCAGCGCCTCAATGGCCGGCTTCCGGGCCGTAAAGAAATCATCCGTAAGTCCGGTGTCGGTATAGCCGATGTATTCCGGCGTCAGGGGGAAAAGGATTTTCTTTTTCGAGCCGTCGGGCATTTCGCCCGCCAGTAGATTGAACAGGCAGAAGAAAGCGTTCTGGCTCCCGTTGGTCAGGGCAATGTTTTCCGGGCCGATATCCCAGCCGAAGGTCCGCTGCAGCATTTCGGTCAACGCGTGAATGAATTCGGCATTGCCACGCGAGCCATCATAGTTTCCGATCATGGTTTCAAAGCCGTTCGGTTCGTCCAGGATCTCCTCCATGCGCCGGCGGAAACGCTGTTGAATTTCGGGAATGTGTGCCGGATTGCCGCCCCCGAGCATCAGCATGTGGCCCCCGGCCATCGCTGCGCCGAGATCATCCATCAATTCCGTGATTCCCGCTCTGCGGGTAAACTTTTCACCAAACTTCGAGAGGTTCATGGCAGAAAGATAAACCACAAGCGATGCGATGAACACGAAAAAAGAATGCGCCGGCTGCTGGCATCCGGCGGTCTGATATACCTTTACACGGCCGCAACGACGACGGCGCGCTTCGGGGCGGGGTGGCCTTCAATGGTTTTGGAGGAGTCGGCGGGGTCAAGAAAGTCGGGCAGCGATTCGAAGGTCATCCATTCGGTGGGGCGCTGTTCCTCGGCGGTGGTTGTGGTTACATCAACCGTTCGGATGTTTTGCAGGCCGCTGGCCCGCATCCAGTGTTCCAGGGTTGGAATGGATGGAATATTCCAGACATTGCGCATCTTGGCATAGCGGCCTTCAGGGGCGAGCACCTGGCCCTGCGGTCCGTCGACCACCAGGGTTTCGATCACCAGCTCTCCGCCGGGGCGCAGGAATGACTTGAGTTGTTCAATATGTTCGGATGGATTTTTGCGGTGGTAGAGTACGCCCATGGAAAAGACGGTATCGAATGCCCCGGGAGCCGCAGGCGCATCCTCGATGCCAAGCGGAAGCACCCAGGCCCGCGGATCGCGGATAAAGTTTTTAACCGCAAAAAACTGGCAGATAAAGAGGGGTGAGGGGTCAATGCCGATTGCGAGTTTTGCGCCTTCGCCCGCCATGCGCCAGCAGTGGTAGCCGTTGCCGCATCCGACATCGAGAATGGTGCGTCCTTGGAGCGGCTGGAGGTGCGGCAGCACGCGGTCCCATTTCCAGTCGGAGCGCCACTCGGTATCGATCTGGATGCCGTGAATATGGTATGGGCCCTTGCGCCAGGGGTGAAAGGCTCTGAGCAGCTCTTCGAGCTCCGCAACTCCCGGGCCGTCAACGCAGACTTCAGATTTGAGTTCAACGGAGCGGGCTTGAAGATCGGGCAGTTTCGCCAGCGTCTCCTCCCATTGCGGCAGGGTGCCATGGCGCTCGTATCGCAGGCCGTGGGCGATGCGTTCCGGCAACAGTCCGATCCATGGCTCCAGCGGCGTGTTTTCCAGCAGGGGATAGAATTCTGTGTAGTCGATCTTCATGATGGAACATAAATGATAAACACAAAGGTACGAAGCTCTCCAGAGTTTGGGTGGAATAAATCGCTTCGAGTTTATGTGTTCCGGTGTTTAATTCATTTCACGGCGAGCATGGACATGAAGTTAAAGCATTGGAACCAGACATCGACGGAGGAAAAGCCGGCCTCGGCCAGTCGTTCGCGGTGGGTGGCGATGGTTTCGGGCACGAGTACGTTTTCCAAGGCCGTGCGTTTCTGACTGATTTCCAGGTCGGAATAACCATGTGCCCGCTTGAAGTCATGGTGGATGTCGGTCAGCAGCTCATTCAGGTGCGCGTCGGCAAACACGACCTTTTCGGAAAGGATCAGTACGCCGCCGGGTCGCATGCCTTCACCTATGCGCTGCAGCAGTTCCTGCCGTTCATCCGGCGGAATAAACTGCAGGGTAAAGTTGAGCACCACGACGGAGGCATCGTTTACTTCCACATTCCGGATATCGTCGCAGATCAGCTCGACCGGCACCGGGTGATGGTCGCGGTCAATCTGCTTTCGGCATCGTTCAACCATGGCCAACGAGTTGTCGACTGCCACAATCCGGCAGCCCTCGGCGGTGATACCGTGCCGCATGGACAGGGTGGCGCCACCCAGGGAACAGCCCAGATCATAGAGCGTGCTTCCGGCCTGGGCATAATGTTCGGTCAGGGTGGCAATCATCGAAATGATGGAACGATAACCCGGCACGGAGCGTTCTATCATGTCGGTAAAGACATCCGCCACCTGCGCGTCGAAGCGGAAGTCGGCTATCCTGGCCAGCGATTCGGAATAGATTTGATCCCTCTGCATGAGACAGTTTGTATCAGAAGCACCATGCGGCCTGCATCAAAATTTCAGGACAGATGGGAGGGGCCCCGTTATAATTAGCTCTTTTCTTTGGATTTTTTTGACGGGGTATGCTCACCATGGGCTGTTTTTGATTAGCTGATAACGAGTCATGCGGATATTTGTTTATACAGTGCTGAGTGTATTTCTGGCGGCAGGTGCCGAGGCGGTAATCGTTGCCGGCGGTGACGGAACACAGAATACAATGGAACCCAGCGGTGGGCAGGGTTGGGATTATGTCGGACGGATTGATGACGCGTCGAAGTATTCGAGTGTAACGTACATCTCCAACAATTGGTTTATCACTGCGTACCACGTCAAGGATATCGATGATCCAACGGGGGTGATTATCGGAGGTGCCGCTTATTCAATCGACCCCAACAGCTGGACGCGCCTGCAGAACAGCATAGGCGGCGATGCCGACCTGATTATGTTTCGCGTGGTGGGTGGAACCATAGCGCTTCCTGCGGTGACCGTCCGCTCGACCAACCTTCCCAACAATTCCAACGTGACCATGATTGGCAATGGCCGCAACCAGGAGTCCAGTGAAACCACATGGAACGTCTTATGGGAAGAAGGGGGTCTCCCGACATTCTATACCGGCTACAAATGGGCGCCGGGTTCCACTAAACGCTGGGGCACGAATAAGAAGGATAATTTTTCCGGCAGGGTTGATTCCGGGTTTGGCGTCACGGATATGATTCGAACGGACTTTGATGATGTCGGCGGTAGCGAGGCGCAGGGTGCGGCCTACGACTCCGGCGGCGGCGTGTTCCACGACAATGGAAGCGCATGGGAATTGGTGGGCATCATGATCACGGTTGGCATCGAGAGCGGACAGCCTTGGCCGGGAACGGCTGTTTACAACAACAACACCTATAGCGCCGATATGAAGTACTATGCCACCCAAATCATCAGCACGGCCGCAATCGATGATCTCGACGAGGATGGATTGCCAGATGGCTGGGAATATGACAAGAGCGGCAATTCAACCGGGGTCGTGGCTTCAGCCGATCAGGATGGCGACGGATATACGGGCGAACAGGAGTGGGTTGCGGACACGAATCCGTTTGATGGTAACTCCTATTTCAGAATGGGTCCCTATACGAATGCCACCAGTCTCATCTTCACGAGCTCCACCAATCGTGAATACAAAGTCGAATTCAGACTCGATCTCGCCGATACCAATGAAACCTGGCAGGTTGAGCCGGGGCTGGATTGGTTTACCGGCTCCCCTTCCCAGACGGTCAGCACGGTTACGGCTCCGGACAGTAACCGCTTTTACCGCGTCCGTGCCCGGCTCTGAATCGGTTCAGGGCATGCAGCCTTCGCCGAACAACCAGATCAGGCCGATGTTTGCCTCGATGGTCGTTCCGTCATAGGGGCCGTAGCCGTAGGTGTCGTCACTCGTAAAGCGGTGATATTTAAGCCCGCTCCTCAGGTAAAGGTTGGAAACCACCCTGCAGTCAACTCCGGCGGCCAGCGAATAGCCGGCTCCATCGACATTATACCAGTAGGTATCCCATGAGATGAAATGGATCCCAAGCCCTGCGCCAACCCACGGGATGATCTGGTCATCTTCTACGATGCGGAAATAATATCGCAAGCCCATGTCGAGGATGCCGTAGTCCGCGCTGTCAGGGGGGTAATAGATGTCGGTGACTTCCCCTGTATCGAGCGTGGTCCCGCTTATGGAAAAGTCCAACCCCCAGTGATCCCAGATGACGCCGGTGACCAGTTGGTATCCCGTCGCATTCTGCGATCCAATGGCCTCGTGCCCATGGTCAATCGCGATCTGGGATACGCCTCCGCCCACATAGTAACGTTCGGCATACGCGGACAGGGTTCCAAGCAGAAGCGCGCTCAAAGCTATCCATTTCCAGTGCATGGCGGCCTCCTTTCTGTTTGCCATGGGTAGGGCCTATATAAAGCAACGCATGGGGTGTGCCAGAGAAGAGGTGGGGTGTACTAAATCAACAACGGCAAGTGGTTATGTGAATAGTGGGCTGGATCGATGGGGGGTGTGGGACAGTGATTGCATGCAGGATATGCCGGATATGCCGATAGGTGTGTTCGCCAGGTCATGCAGTTACCGTTTGGATCCACTCCAGTACGCAGTCGAACACCTTTTCCTTTTCAGGTTCATTATGCAGCTCGTGATAGCAGCCGTCCCAGATCCTGAGCGTGCAGCGGTGTTCCACATGCGCGGCGAATTCGATGGAGGCTTCGACGGAAGTAATGCGGTCGGCCTCGCCGTGCATCAGCAGGATGGGCAGCGGAAATTCGGCGGCATGCTTAAGGTTCCATTTTCCTGAGCGCAACATGTCCACCGCGAGCGCGGGTGTGATGCGTTCATGTACCATGGGGTCGTCTTGATAGAGCCGCACCACATGAAAGTCGCGTGAAAGCGCACGCTGGTCCAGTCCGCTCGACACCGTCAGGTTGAGATGAAATGCATGCAGGGCGTTGAGCAGTGCCGTTTTCCATGCCGGAGGTTTGAAGGCGGTTCGGAACAACGGTGCTGAGGTGACAACGCCGGCAATGGCCGGTTTATGCTTCAGCGCATAATGGATCGCCAGGTTGCCGCCCAGGCTGTGGCCGTAAAGAAAACAGGGGAGATCCGGATAGCGCTCCCCGGCCTTGCCCAGCAATCCTTTTATATCGGACATTAACGCGGAATAGTTTGGTGCATGACCGCGCCGCCCCTGAGATCGGCCGTGGCCTCGCAGATCGAAGGTCAATAGGGCATGTCCGGCATGATTGAACACAGCGGCCATGGGACGATACCGCTCGCTGTGTTCCCCCAGCCCGTGCAGGAGGCAGATTACGGTCTTAATGTCTTTGTCAGGTTCCCACCCCTGACCGCGCAGTTTCAACCCGTCCGTGGTGTTCAGTTCATATTCAAAATGAGGCATGGATTTCACTCAGTGGGTCGCTTTGGCGTCAACCCGCTCCTTTGCCATGATTTTAAGCTGTTTCATATCCAGTTTGCCGGATCCCAGGGCGGGCATTTCATCAATCAGGAAATAGTTTCCATGACGTGGATGCCAAAGGTTGGGCAGGCTGCTGCGCTTGATAATGTCCCGAAGCAGGTCGGCATCGCCCGCATCTTTGGTGTAGAGGACCACAAGTTGTTCGCCTTTCTTCTCATCCGGTACCGCGGTTACGTAGACCACCTGACTGACGGCTTCGAGTCCTTGAAGAAGAACTTCCTCGACCGCGAGGTGCGGAACCATCTCACCGCCGATCTTGCTGTAGCGCATCAACCGGTCGAGCAGGAATATGAAGCCGTCTGAGTCGATCCGGGCAATGTCGCCGGTGACGTACCATCCATCCCTGAGCACCCCCATGGTCTTTTCAAGATTTCCGAGATAACCCTGCATCACATTCGGGCCTTTCACCAACAGCAGCCCTTCCTCGTTTTCGCCAAGGTCTTCGCCGGTCTCCGGATGAACCACCTTGGCGGTGACGCCGGGAATCGGATGACCGACGCTGCCGTCCTTCCATCCGACCTGCTGCCTTCCGTCCATCTCGACATGCGGAAGGTTGACGGCCGTCACAGGCGCAAGCTCCGTGGCTCCGTAGCCCTCCATGGGCCGGACGTCGAAGCGCTCTTCAAAGCGGTCGGCCAGTTTCTTCTTTAGCTTTTCGGCTCCCGCCACAACAAAACGCAAGGAGGAAAAATCGGCGGGCTTGGCCTTCGGCATGTAGGTCAGCAGGAATGTGGGCGTGCCGAACAGCAGCGTCAGATGGTCTTTCCGAACCATTTCGGCGATCACCGCTCCTTCGACGGGATTGGGGTGATAGTAGGCAGTAAAGCCGGAGAGCAGGGGGGTCCAGAACGTAGCGGTGTAACCGAACGAATGAAAGAGCGGCAGGACCGCACAGAGCCGGTCCGATTTCTGGAGCCGAAGGATCATGGAGAATCCTTCAATGTTCGACAGCAGATTATGATGCGAGAGCATGATGCCCTTGGGTTCACCCGTGCTGCCGGATGAAAAAATGATGGTGGCGATATCATCGGGTGAGGCATGGCGCGACCGGGCCAGCATCGCCGTCGGCAGGAACAGGGCTTTGAGCAGCGCACGGATTTTTGCGCGATGGGTAATGCCCTCGAGAATATCTTCAATGTAAACCGCATCGCTGGGCACGGGGCATTTGCCTTCGATTTTTTCCACAAAGGCCCGCGCGGTGATGACCGTCCTGATATCGCATTGCTGGATGGAGGAGGTAAACGCGCCGGCTGAAGCGGTAAAGTTGAGGTTGACCGGAATCTTTCCGACCAACTGTACGGCGATGTTCGCCAGCGCTCCGGCGACGGTGGCCGGCAGCAGGATGCCGATCTTGTCCTCGCCTTCGGTTCTGTGTTTGATTTCGTCGCCCAGCATGAGGGATGCGATAAGCGTTTTCCCGAACGTCAGCTTTTTTCCGGTGGTATCGGCGATGGCTTCCCGCATGAAGTTTGACCGGGCACTTTTGATGAACTGGTACGACAGCAGGCGCTTCGGGTTTTTTCTGGAATCAAAGTAGTCCTTGGCCAGCTCTGAAACGGCCTGCCGTACCCGATGAGTCGGCGTGCTGGCGGGGAGCGGTTGCCCGAACACCACCGTTATGTGACATCGCCGCCGGGGCAGGCGCGTCAGCAGATGGCCGTAGAAGTGACTCAGTACACTGCCCCAGCCTCCGCCGATATACACGGGAATGATGGGATGTTCGGTACCTTTGACAATGTGTTCTATACCTGGTTTGAAGCGTTGCAGGTTGCCGTTGCGGGTCAATCTCTGTTCAGGGAAAATACATACGAGCGCCCCGTCGTCGAGCGCACGTTTTGCCTGCTGTATTGAGGCTTCCAGTTCATGCGGCGGGTCGCTTGATGAAATGGGGATCACCCTCATCAGCCGGAACAGGGGATTCATCCAGCGGTTGCGGTAGATGCGCCTGTTCATGATAAACCGGATGCGGCGCTGCTGTGTGGCGGAGAGGATGAGGGCATCCGACCAGGTTACGTGGTTGCAGACTAGCAGGGCCGGTTGATCGACGAGGGGTACATTTTCGTTTCCGATGGTCCGGATGCGGTACATGATCCGGGTGAGTATCAGAATCACAAAGCGGACCAGGAAGTCGGGCAGCACGGTGAAGGCCGCCACGGCCAGTACCCCTGTGAGTATGCCGTTGAAGATGAAACAGCCCTGGGCACTCAGGCCGAATCCCTTGGTCAGCAGCAGAAAAATCAAAGCGGCGAGGGCGACACCGAGAAAGCTGAGAAAATTCATGCATGCGAGGATTTCACCCAGCCGTTCGCGGGGGCTGCGCTGCTGGACGAAGGACTGGAGCGGGACGATAAACAGTCCGGCACTTATGCCGATCAGGAATACCACGCCGAGGATGGCGGGTACGGAGGCGGAAATGCCGCCCAGCAAAAGGCAGCAGAGGGTCAGACCCACCGCACCAACGGGTACAATGCCGAATTCGATATGGCGCCCCGAGAGCCTGCCGGCGGTAAGGGCGCCTATCGCGATCCCGACGGCGGCCATCGGGAAGAGATAGCCGCTGGTCGTGGTGTCCCAGCCCAGCAGTTGGGGTCCGAGCAGGAGCAGGTTTTGCTGAAGGAAGGCCCCCAGGAACAGGAAATAGGCTATGCTCGGCAGCGTGAGGAACAGATAGCGGTCGTGCCGAAGACTGGACAGGGTTTTGAAGATTTCCACGAAAAAGAGCGGCGTGAAGCGCTGTCCGCTCCGGCCCACCGGCGTTGTTTCCTCAATGCGTGTGCTGCAGACCAGGCCTACGATGGCGATGCCGATACTGACGGATGCCAGGCCGACAAATGAGTTGCTGAAGACAACCTTTAGCGAGAGGGAAGGAATAAAGGTTCCGATGATGATGGCCAGATAGGTCAGGCCGATCAGAAAACTGTTGGCTTTCGACAGCTGGTCGCGGCGTACTATCTCGGGTATGATGCCATACTTGGAAGGGCCGAAAAACGCGCTTTGGGTGCACATTAGAAACAGCAGAGCGTACAGCAGATAGGGCCGCTGCAGGAGAATGGCGCCCAGTCCCAGGATCATCAATACCAACTCCGCACATTTGGAGTAGAACACAATGTGCTGTTTGCTGAAGCGATCGGCAAGGATGCCGGCCGCGTGCGAAAACAGAAGAAACGGTGCTACGAATACCATCGCGGCCAGTCCAATGGTGCTTTTCTGGTCGAGGCCCAGATGGTCGACCAGAAAGAAGATGATCAGCAACTTGAAAATATTGTCGTTGAGTGCACCGAAAAACTGCGTGGCATTGAGCCATGCAAAAGAGTGTCCGGAGTCTGATCGGCTCATCAATATCACCTCATTCCAGTTCAATGCCATCGAGCAGAGCCTGCACCCGGCATTCAAGCTCTTCGGTCAGGGCGTGGGTTTGATTTTTTCCTCCCTTGACGCGGATCGGTTCACCGAACTCGATGACGGCCCGCCGTGTGCCGCGGATTGCTGCCGAAGGCGCCCGAAGCACATCCTCTTCAAATTTATCCATCGTTTCGGCGATTTCCTCAATGGTCGGGGTCCCGATGCTGACTGTGCCCGGATAGCTGAAGAGCTGTGTGACAACGAATAAATCATCGAGGTCAATCTGTGCGGCATTGTGTTCGTCCTCTGAAAGGGTGTCGTCTTCGATCCGCTTGATCGCTTTGCGGCGACACTGCTTGACCCGTTCCGGCAGGGTGGCCGTACGGTCTTTGATCCCGTATTTGTCCTCCAGTCCGGAGAGGATAAATTCAAAGAGGGCATGGATGCGTTCGGGTAGTTCTCCCTTTTGTGCATGGCCGAGATATTCCTGCTCCTTAAGGCCGAGAATCGCTCCTGCGAAATGATAGATCCGTTGCTGCAGAATCTGCTCCCGCTTGGGTCTCCACAGGATTTGTGTTTCCAGCCGATCCATCAGTTGGAGCAGGTCATCTGTGGGATCGTCGATATATTGATAGCGGATGCCGCAGGGAATACACGAAATCGGCCGTTTGGCATGCTTGCTCGCCATCAGTGCGATGGCGGCCGGTCCGTCGCGAAACGGGGTGATTTGCTTGTTGATATGGTAGATTTCGCCTTCCGGAAAGATCACGAGGGGATACGGCTTGTCTTCCAGGATCTCAACGCCCTGCCTGAATGCCCGGATATCCGTTCCGTCACGGTCGACGCTGAAGCATCCGAGCTGCCGGAGGACCAGCAGGCGGATCCAGCTGGCGCGCTGGAAAATCTGCCATGTGGCCATAAAATAAAACGGCATCTTCAACTGGTCGGCCACCCAGTAGAGCACGGTCGGATCTGCATGGCAGGAGTGGTTGGGGGTAATGAGCACGCCGTGTTTTTCATCGATGCATTTGCGCAGATGCTCCATCCCCCGGATCTCGATCTCCACCAGCCGATGATGCTGCAGGCGGATCCGCTCGCGAACCCATTTCCAGAACCGATACGCGGTCGGACTCAGCATCGGTGACCACCAGCGCGGCGGCGTTTGGTAGGGTTGAATATCCATTCGTAGCCCCCTCTGAAGTCCTTATACTCTTCGTGGCCGATTATTTCGAGACTCTTGCGTAGGAGTTTCCAATCCAATGCGTTTGCGGTCGAACTGAATGCCATCAAGCAATGATTGCACACGCTGCTCAAGTTGCTCCGTAAGTGCCTGGACCTGGTTCTTTTCGGCCGTGGCCGGTTCTGCAGGTACCGGCTCGCCGAATTCAATAATGGCTCTTCGCCTGCCGCGGATCGATGCCCTTGAGGTTCGCAATACGTCTTCATCAAATTTGTCCAGCGTTTCAGCCATCTCCTCGATGGTTGGCTTTTTTGACGTGAACGTGCCCGGATAGCTGAATAGTTGGGTGACGAAGAAAAGATCTTCGAGATCAACTCGCGCTGCAACGTGTTCTTCTATCTTTAGATTCACGTTCTCAACGGTTTGTATGGCTCGGCGCCGGCACAGCTTTACCCGCTCCGGTAAACTGGCCGCGCGATCCGGGATTCCATAATGCTCCTCCGTTTTGGATAGAACAAACTCGGAGAGTGCTCGGATGCGCTCCGGGAGCGAACCTTCCTGGGTGTGCCCCAGGTATTCCTGCTCCTTGAGGGCGAGGATGGCCTCGGCAAAGTGATAGATCCTTTTCCGCAGGACGAGCTGGCGCCGGGGCCGCCAAAGAATACGTTCTTCGAGCCGATCCATGAGCGGAAGAAGTTCCTTGGTCGGGTTGCCTATGTATTGATAGCGAATGCCGCAGGGAACACATTGAACCGGCCGCTCAGAATGCTTTTGTGCGGTCAGGGCAATTGCGGCCGGCCCATCGTGAAACGGGGTGATACGTGCGTTGAGATGGTAGACAACGCCTTCGGGGAAGATGACCAGCGGGTAGGACTTATGCTGTAGGATCTTAACGGCCTCCCGAAATGCCCGGATATCCATGCCTTCCCGGTCTACACTGAAGCAGCCATGCTGACGCAGGAACAGCCGTCCAAATGAACCAACGCGCTGGAACAGCTGCCAGGCCGCCATAAAATAGAATGGCATCTTGAGCTGATCTGCAACCCAGTACACGACGGAAGGATCGGCATGGCAGGAATGATTGGGGGTAATCAGCACGCCCTCTTTTGCAGCGATGCATTGCTGCAGGTGTTCCAGCCCCCGGATTTCAATCTCGGGAATATGATAAATCTTAAACCGAATCTGCTCGCGCAGAAATCTCCATATCCTGAACCATCCCGGACTCAGCATCGGTGACCACCAGCACGGCGGTGTTTCATATGGTTGCAAATCCACTTCGCACCCCCTTGCTTCTCTAAAGAGCCCTGACGGACTCTTATACGCCTGCGAGGGGAGGTTGCAAGTTTAAATACGTACGGTGCTCAGAGGGCATATATGACTAGCGTAGGGATTCATGTGCCCACGCATCTGCATTCCCGATCAACGTCTCAAGGCAGCTCACCCCGGCGGGGGAATCGTTGAGGCAGGGGATCATGCGGAACGATTCGCCGCCGGCTGCCATAAAGGTTTCCTTGCCGCGGATCTCGATCTCCTCGAGGGTTTCCAGGCAGTCACAGAAAAAGGCGGGGCAGACCACGGCAATCGCTTTGATGCCTTTGGCGGGAAGCGCTTCAAGCACCTTGTCAGTGTAGGGCTGCATCCATTCCGCTCGTCCGAGGCGCGATTGAAAGGAAACCTGATAGCGGTCGGATGACAGATTGGCCGCTTCGGCGATCGCTCGGGTGGTGGCATAGCACTGGTGGCGGTAGCAGGTGTCGTGGGCCAGCGAAGGGGTGTTGCAGCAATCAGCCGATGACATGCAGTGGTGATGGGTTGGATCGGTTTTTTTAAGGTGGCGCACGGGGAGACCATGGTAGCTGAACAGAATGTGCTCCTCAACATCCTTCAGCGATTCAGCAATCGGATTGACATAGGTGGGTTCAAGGTAGAACGGGGGAACGACGCGAAGGGCTGCGCTGCTTCTGCGGCGTTTCAGTTCCTTCTTAACGCCGGCGACGCAGGAGCCGACTGTGGCCATGGCATATTGCGGAAACATCGGCAGCAGGCAGACCTCATCGACGCCCGCATCAAACAGCCGGCCGACGCCGTGGCTGACCGATGGATTGCCGTAGGCCATAATCATTTCCACCGGAGCATCGGTTTTTTTTCTCAGCTCATCCGTGAGGTTGGAGCAGAAGTGAATCAGCGGTGATCCGTTTCTTAATGGAGGGACAGCGGCCTCGCTGTCCACGGTCGCCGAGGCCGGCGACCCTCCGGTCTCAGTCAGCCAAATACTTTGATACGCTTCGGCCGATTCGGCTGGTCGCTTGGGGAGAACGGCCCAGTGGACGATGGCGTATCGGATGGGAAACGGAATATCGATCACATACGGATCCATCAGGAACTCACCCAGGTATCGACGCACATCTTCCACCGAGGTTGAGTCTGGCGAGCCGGTGTTCATTAGCAGGAATCCTTTTTTCATGACATGTCCTTGTTAACCACTAAGGCACGAAGGTCACGCAGCCGGACTTGGTGCACTTTGTGTCTTTGTGTTTGTTCCTTCTGCAATGCATTCGGCGACGTTCAGACCGGAGAGGATCGAGTTGGCGACGGAGATCCCGTCTCGGTAGTGACCTGCAAAATGGATGCCCGGATAATCGGCTTCCACCTGTTTCATGAGGTTCAGGTAGTTGGAGTAGCCGACCACATACTGAGGGATCGCCTTTGGCCAGACGCTGAAGCGTTTGTATTCCGGAACCCCGTCGAGCCCCAGCAGATCGTGCAGATCGTCGAGGACATGGGCTAAAATCGTTTCCTCACTCTGCAGCGCCCGGTCGGGCGATTGCGATCCGCCGATGAATACGGTCAGCAGCACCATGCCATCCGGCGCGCGGCCGTGGAAGATGGATGACGGGAAAAGGGCGCCGAGGGAAAAGCGGTTTTCGATTTTCGGAATCAGCATGCCGAATCCGTTAAGCGGGTGGATAAACTGGTTGGCATTGAATCCGAGCGACAGGCTGGTGACGGGGGGATAATAGATTTTGTCCATCAGCGAAAGATCGAAAGGCGTCTTCAGTTTCGGCATGGCATGCGCCGGAATCGACAGCACGACATCGCTGTAGGCTTCGCTGCCCACATCCCATCGGCCGCTTTCCAGCTGCTCGATGCCGGCAATGGGATATTCCATGCGTACGGCACTGCCCAGTGTTTCGGCCAGCCGCTTCGGGAGGACTTCCAGTCCATCGTCGAACGTAAACATGCGCGCATCCTTGGACGCGGTTTCCTCCCGCTGCTTGCGCTCCCGGGCCCCCTTGATAGCACCTTTAATGAGCGAGCCGTACTTTTGCTCCAGTTCGTAGAGTTTAGGAAAGGCGTGGCAGGTGGCCAGCTTTTCGGGATCACCGGCATAGACCCCGCTCACGAACGGATTAATCGCATAATCGAGGAATTCCTGCCCGAGGCGGCGCTTCACGAAGTCGGCGAGGCTTTCCGATTCGTTCGATTTGGATTTGATGAACGGCTCCTTCAGCAACGCCAGTTTGGCTTTGCCGGAAAAGGCCTTGGATTTGATAAAGGCCGGCGGCGATGTGGGCAGGGCGATCGGTTTCCCGTCGCGCACGATAAAGCGGTTTTGCGCCGATCCACTGGCCGGCAGTTTGCTGTCTTTAAGCCCGAGCCGGGAAATCAGCCTGCCCAGGTCGGGATGCGTGTCGAGCAGCGAGTTGGGCCCGCACTCCACCAGGAACCCCTCTTCCTTTACGGTCCGTATGCATCCACCGACCCGGTTCGACGCTTCGTACACCACGCAGTCGATTCCGCGCTGCTGCAGCTCAAACGCTGCCGTCAGCCCCGTAATACCCGCACCAATCACCGCTACCTTTTTATCCGCACTTTGCATGCGGCTATTTAAACCACGAATTAACGGGAATGAACACCAATAATAGCAAGGGATGTAATCTTATGAAACCAGGGTCGCTCAACGGGCATTTGATTGAAAGGCTGATATTCACCTGTTGGATGGTAATCTTTTTTGGGGACGTGGATGAGCGCGATAAAAAGGCTTGGTGTGCTGCGGGTGAGTGCGGTGGTTTGGGTAAAAGCACACACCAACACCGCGACCTCTTCTTTCGGTAATGCCGGCGGACAGCTGGTGATTTCCGCGTGCGGATGTGCGAAATCCTGAATTCGCCTAAAATAAAAATGATGGCATGAGCGTTTGTATAAAATATGATCATAATGGTCGTATATGTAAACTGTTAACCTAAAAGGAGCTCAGACATGAAGAGAATGATGAGTATGCTGTTAGTGGCATTTCTGGCAGCCGGTACCGTAGCTGTATATGCCGGAGAAGGTTGCAGCAAGTGCAAGAAGGGCGATAAGGACAAAACTGAAAAGACGGCCGATGATACTTCTACGGCTGGAGAGTCCGCCTAAACCGGCACAGAATCAATGCAATGAAAGCCTCTCCGATCGGGGAGGCTTTTTTTTGCTTACTACCTGTGCGGCCGGCCTGGTTGTTGCGGATGAACACCGGTAATCCGGGCGAAACATCCTGTTTCGTCTGCGTTAAACCGTCTGCGAGTAGCGGCCCTTGCGCTGGTCGTTTTGGAGGTAGGCATCGAAGCGCATGGCGATGATGCGGATGAAGAGGCGTCCGAGCGGGGTGACGTGGAGGCCAGCGGCTTCGCGCCGGACGAGGCCGTCGGCTTCGAGGTCGTCGAGCGAGGCGATGTCGACCTTGAAATGCTCGGCGAAGTCGATCCCCATCTCCCCGGACAGCTGGGCATAGTCGATGTAGAGGTTGCACATGATATGCATAATGGCGTGGTAGCGGATCTTATCCTCTTCACTCATGGCATAGCCGCGCAGCAGGGGGAGATTGCCCGCATCGATCGCCGCATAGTAGTCGGCCAGCTCCTTCTGGTTCTGGAAATAGCGGCCTCCGGCATGCGAGATGGACGACATACCGAAACCGTGCAGGTCGACGCCCTTGTGCGTGCTGTAGCCCTGGAAGTTGCGCTGGAGCGTTCCGTTGGCCAATGCCTGCGCCATGCCGTCCTCCGGCTTGGCAAAGTGGTCCATGCCGATATAGACATAGCCCCGGTCCGTCAGCTTTTCGATGATAAGCTGGAGCAGCTGCAGCTTGGTCTCCGGGCCGGGAAGCTTGTTCTCGAACGCCTTCTGGAATGACTTGATCCACGGAATGTGAGCATAACTGTAGATCGCAAAGCGATCCGGCGAAAATGCAAGGACTTCGTCGAGGGTTTGGTCGAACGATTCGACGGTCTGGTTCGGCAGGCCGTAGATCAGGTCAAAGTTGACCGATTCCATGCCGCTTTTGCGCAGCCAGTCATTAGCCTGTTCGATCATTTCCGGCGGCTGGATGCGCATGATGGTTTCCTGCACCAGCGGATTGGTGTCCTGCACGCCGAGCGATGCGCGGTTGAAGCCGGCATTGCGGAGCGCATCCACCTTTTCCTTCGTCAGCGCGCGCGGATCGATCTCCACGCCGGCCTCGGCATCAGCCGCCACCGGGAAGTGGCTGCGGATGAGCTGCCCGAGCTTTTCCAGTTCAGACGGCAGGAAAAAGGTCGGCGTGCCGCCGCCGAGCTGGATCTGCTGGACTTCGGATCCGTCTGCGATTAAGGCCGTACGCATTTCGAATTCGTGCGTCAGGTAGGCCAGATATTCAGCACTTTTGCCCTGGTCCCCTGTGACAATGTTGGTGCAGCCGCAGTAGAGGCACTGGCGCGAACAGAACGGCAGGTGGAAATAGAGGGATAAGGGGGTTGGCGTTTGGGGTTTAACGGCTGGAAGTTCAAACGCCTCCGTAAAATGTGTTGCCGGCGGGTACGAAGTGTAGCGCGGTCCCGGCTGGTCATACTTGCGGAGCTGATCGAGGCTGACGGCAATTTTACTCATGCGTAACTCTGTACGGTTTCAGTCACGGCTTCTATGGCCGCGATGTCTGCGTCCGGCGGAACGCCGTGACCGAGGTTAAAGATAAACCCGTTGCGTCCGCGCATTTCGTCAAGCAGCCTGCGGGCTTCCGCGGCGGCGGCCTCCGGCCTGGCGTTGAGGACGGCGGGGTCGAGGTTGCCCTGTACGGCTACCTTGGCGGGCAGGCGATCGGCGGTTTTGCGCAGGTTGATGCTCCAGTCGATACCCTGCACATTGGCGCCGGTCTTCACGACTTCGTCCCAGTTGTGGTGGACGTTGCGCGCAAAAACGATGGTCGGGACAGCACCGTCGATGGCATCGACGATCTGCTTCATCCACCGGCCGGACACTTCCCAGAAGAGACTGGGGGCGAGCGTGCCGCCCTGGCTGTCGAAAATCTGAATGACGTCAGCCCCGGCTTCGATCTGAGCCTTGAGATAGGTGACCGTGGCTTCGGTTATCTTTTCGAGCAGCTGCTGGCAGAGCGCCGGCTCGGAATAGAGCATGGCGCGCGAACGGGTGTTTTCCCGGGAACTGCCGCCCTCGATCATGAACGAGGCCAGGGTCCACGGGGAGCCGGCAAAACCGATGATGGCGCGCTCGTCGCCAAACGCCTTGCGGACCAGTTTAATGGCTTCGGGGGTATAGCTGATGTGATCCATCACATGGCCGGGATCGAGTTTGTCGATGTCGGCCTTTGAGTTCAGCTCAAAGTCCATCCGCACACCGCCTTGCTCCATGAGCTCGTATTTCTGGCCCATGGCTTCGGCGATGACGAGGATATCGGAAAAAATGACGCCGGCATCGTAGCCGAACCGGCGGACCGGCTGCAGGGTGACTTCGGCGGCCAGCGCCGGATCCTGAACCAGCTCGGTAAAGCGATAGCCTTCCTTGAGTTTGCGGTATTCGGGCAGAGAGCGTCCGGCCTGGCGCATCATCCAGATCGGCGGTCGGTCGTTGGCTTCGCAGCGGCAGGCGCGCAGAAAGCGTTCACGGCAGGTAATGGATTGTTCATTCATAGGCGGGCGTTTATGCCATAGGGAGCAGGAGCGATCAATTCATAAGCCGATTTTGATGTCCGATCCCGCCGGGGGATGGATCGGCCGGATCGGACGTTCTGCGGCTAGCGTGCGATGGGGTCGGCACCGATGGTGCCGACGTAGTCTTCCAGGAACTGATCGGACTCCACGTAGGCCAGGCGTTCCTCAACGTTCTGCAACTGTTCCCTGCAGCCCAGATCCCGGACTTCCTTCGCATTGTGCTTCTTGCTGATAAAGTCGGAAAGATAGGCAATATGGCTGCGGCAGCAGTCCGCCCTGCGCTGTTGCTTGATCTTGAGACGCTCGCGGTACCAGTCGCTGTCGATCACGGCATTACGCTCGAACAAGCCCCGGATTTGCGGGTCGTCGATGGTCTTGCCGTCGTACGATCCGGAGGCCATGATATGGATCAGGGCCTTCAGCGGCGGAATGAAGTTTTCGACACTGCCGTCGTCGATGTAGCGCTGGGCAATCATCTGCTGCGTTTCCACGATATTGTTGATGCCGTCCACGAACTCTTCCATGCTTTGCAGTTCCGGCTTCAGCATATCGTCTTCGAAGACGGTGTTGGGCGCTTCAAACAGCCGGCCCATGAAGTCGTTCACGAAGCGTTCCGTGATCCGGTAGCCCAGACGGCTGGCCAGCACGGGTTTTCCTTCGAATTCGAAGTCTTCGAGTTTTTCAAGCTGTCCGGCGGCCCGCATATTGGCCGGGTCCCGTTCGGCTACGCTCAGACGGCACCACAGCTCCGGAATCAGCAGGCTGATGTCGTGTTCCACTTTGTGCCGGGAGCCGATATAGCCGGCGGCGGTCGAGAAGCCGTTGCTGCCGGTCAGGATGAACGAAAGCAGGGCATTGTTGAGATCGGCCGTTGCGGGCAGGGCGTTGAACGGGCCCTTGGTCAGCGCGCCTTCCGTGCCGGCTCCGGTGGTGGACGGTGATTTTCCGGTGAGGCTGCAGATGAAATCCATAGACAGTTCAGGCAGCTCCTGATAATGGATCGGCCCATACACCGCCAGCGGTCGAATGCCGGGTTCGGCCGGGTTGTTGCGGCGACCGGGAAGCACGGCGTTAACAGGGGTGTACAACGGACGGCTGCTCTCGATTTTGCGGAACAGCCGCGTGGAGACGAGGGCCAGGTGCTTGGGCAGGCCGTCCACGAGATCCGGACGGGTCTGCAGGTAGCGGGGATTCTTGGTCGGCGCGCCGTTGACGATGCGCGGTGATGCGGAATCGACGAACAGCTGGTTTGGATCCTTGGATTGCGCGGTTTTCCTGATCAGCTTCCGCATCGGCTTGGTGTACTGGTTGAACAGCACCGGATGCTCCATGATTTCGCGGGCCTCCGCCCTGGTCAGCGGGGCAAAGTTGGAGAGAAAGTTGTTCGCGCTTGCAAGATCCGCCTCCGCCTGTTTGTCGAACCCGCGGTTCACCGCTTCATCGGGCCGCTGGAAAAGGCGGGATTCGCAGTTTTCGACCACCTTTACGCTTTCATATTCCGCATAGTCCGGATTCAGGCCGGTGAGCAGATGCGAGGGCACGATAATCGAAGCCGAGATATCATCCTCCCACTGGATCTTTTCGGCGGGGATAAAATCGGTACGCACCTTACTGGTGCGCCAGACGCCGTCCGTATTCATTCCGATCCGCAAATAGTGTCCAATGACCTTCTTCCCGTCGAACTTCAGTTCATGGCCCTGTTCACCATTGATGAAGTCGACACTGAGGTGTGCGCGCCAGTCGGAGCCCCATTCATCCTTGTAGAACCGCTTCAGCAGGAATACCAGCCCCTTGATGCGGTTGGGAATCTTCGCCAGCCAGGCATTGAATTCATCCGTATTTTCGAGCGAAGGATTCAGCAGCTTGATCACGGAGCCGAGCGACCGCTCCTTTCCGAGAATGGGCCGGCTGGTATGGCCCTCTTCGCGCGGCACCTTGAACCGCGTGCTGTAATCATGGTCAATGATTTCCTGCACGGCCTGCATGTCCTTCTCAAAGTCGCTCACGAAGATGGATCCGTAAATCATGGCATCGGTCAGCGATTTCGATATTTCCGATTTACCGCCGCCCGACACCGTGCAGGGTTTGTGGCACAGCGTACCCTCGGCCACGGTGCCGACGAGGCGCCAGCTGTTGGCCGTCGGGCTGCGCTGCAGCATCACGCGATAACCCGAAGGATAAATGAAGACGCGGTCCTGGAGCAGTTTGAGATGCCGGGGTTTGCCGGCTTTGGTCCAGGTGACCTGCTGATCCGGAACGTTGAACACCGCGTCTTCCGGAATATAGAAAACGGCATCGTACTCGTTATCGGAGGCGTATCCTTCGGGATGCAGGGTTACGCGGTTGCCGAGGGCATGTTCCACATTGGCCAGGGTGTGGTCCAGATGCGAGAGGGTGCCGTCCGGAGCAAAGCGTTCGGTCAGGTTGTACTGTGGAATGGCCAGCGCACCTCCGGCATGTTCCTCTTCGCAGAGGCCGTACAGGTTGGAGGCGAACCCGATCTGGGTCTTCACCTCCTTCTTGCAGTAGCCGAAATAGTTGTCGGCGATCAGCGTAACCATCACCCCGTTATGATCGCGGGCGGTAATCTTGAACGGCGTTCCGCCGTTGTAGAGTTCGTCCGGTGTCGCCCAGCACATGCCGTCGCGTCGCTGGCGTTCGGTCGCGTCGTCCACATGGGGAAGACCCAGGTCCTTTTTTTTCAGCCCGCAGATATGCGGAGCGAGGATCACGCAGCCGGTGTAGCCGGTCCATCGATTCGGATCCAGACCGGCATCGTTTTCGGGCAGGTAGGGGTCGCCCGCGTTACCGAAGATGGATTCCACAAAGTCGAGGTTGCAGGCATAATTGCCCGGCGCAAAAAAGCGGATTTCCATGCCTTTTTCGGGCAGGAAGCCCGGCACCTCGGGGCTGACCAACGGGCGCAGCAGCAGCGACAGAAAGCACGCCGCCTTGTTTTCCTGAGCCGAGGTGAAGGGCAGCAGCATGTGATCCTGCGGGGGATTCAGCGCAACTTCCAGCAGTTTGGCATAGGCTTGCTTTGGAACTTCCAGCTTGTCGGCCGGCACGGGATATCCGCCTTCGGCGATGTGAAAAACGCCTTTGGTGGTTCGACGGTCGTGTTTCGGGTTGTGCAGCACGCCCTGCGTGATGCGGTACGATTCGATGCCGTTGGCGATATAGGTGTTTTCATGCGGGGGCAGCGAGAGCTCGCGGGCCAGACCGTGGCGGTCAAGGGTCAGCGTACGGTTGGGCAGCGTGGGCACCTGCTCGCAAACCTCCTGAAGATAACCATCGAGGAAGGTCTGGATGCGCTGATCCACCGGACACAGATAGTCGTGCAGAATCCGGTTCTTTTCCCGGATGTTGTTGATCAGGTCGATGGCAATATCGAGCTCTTTTCCGTCGCTCTCTTCATAGATCGGCTGGTCCAGTGCGGAAAGCTTGAGGTTGATGTAGGAAATCAACGATTCGCGGTGTGCAGCATCGGCCGTGCTGACGCCAATGCCCAAAGATTTCTTAAGATCAGTCATTTTTTCTCCATTCAGCTTGTGTGACGAATGACTCAGAACGATAGGAATGATTTGCAGTATGCCAAGCATAATACCCGGAAGAAAATTTCCGAATACCGCCGATCACGCGTCCAGAAATGTTCCGCCACGCTCTGCGGTATGCTTGCCATCCTTCAAGGAGTGGATCCCATTGACGATTACATGCCGCATGCCGTCGGACAGCTGGTGGGGCTGGCCATAGGTGGTCATTTCGCGGATGGCCGCGGGGTCGAAGACGAGGATATCGGCGGCATAGCCCTCCTTCAGGAGTCCGCGCTGTTTAAGGTTGAACTGTTCGGCGGGCAATCCGCTCATCTTAAAGATAGCTTCGGCCAGCGGCACGGTTTTGCGGTCGAGCGCGGCGCGCAGGAACCGGGTATGGCTGCCGTAGGCGCGCGGGTGCGGGTGGTCGGCGCTGAGCGGGCCCCATGGCGCGCGCATCGAGCCGTCGGAACCAAGAGAAACATAGGGTTCGGCCAGCACGCGCCATAGATTATCCTCCGACATGCTGAAAAAGACGCCCCCGGTTTTAAGGTCGTCCCGGTCGATCAGGTAAAGGAAGGCATCGACGGTTTCCATGCCGAGCGTCTCGGCAATATCCGGCAGGTACTGCCCTTTGAATTCTTCAAACTGCGTCGAGCCGACCATTACGTTGTCCCAGTAGTCCGCCGGTTTGTCATCGTATTCAGCCCTCAGCTTCTTTCGGGTCTCCGGATCACGGATGCGGGCCAGGATAGCCTCGCGGCCGCCATAGGTGGCCCACTGCGGCAGCAGGATGTCGAGATCGGTGGAGCCGGCGGTGTAGGGGTAGCGGTCCGAGCCGACGGATATGCGTTTGCGGGCGGATCTGATCCGTTCAAAAGCGGCGTCGATTTTGTTCCAGTTGGTCTGGCCGGAGGCTTTGAGGTGTGAAATCTGAAGCCGTGCACCGGAGCGCTCGGCAATGTCGATCGATTCGTCGATCGCTTCCAGCAGCGCGCCGGACTCGGAGCGCATGTGGGTGGTATAGAGGCCGCCGTGCCGGGCGAGCACGCTGCAGAGCTCTATAAGCTCCTCGCGCGGGACCGCAGAGCCGGGGGGGTAGGCGAGGCCGGAACTGAGTCCGATGCCGCCTTCATCGAGGGCTTTTTCCAGTTCCGCTTTCATTGTCCGCATTTCATCTGCCGTCGCCGCGCGCGGTTCATAGCCGCAGATGCCGGCATGCAGGGTATTATGGCCGATGAGCAGGGCGGCATTTATGGCGGGTGTAACTGCGTTGTACAGCTCCCGGTATTCCGCAACAGTCTGCCAGGGCAGTCCGTTCGGCGATCTCGCCCTGCCTAATGCAGCATAGTCCTTGTCGAGCCAGTCGGACGGGATCTTGTACTCGCCGTTGAGCGGGGCGGCCGAGGCCCCGCAGTTGCCGCATATTTCCGTGGTGATACCCTGATAGATTTTCGAAGCGGCGGAAGGTTCGATCAGCAAATAGGTGTCTGAATGCGAGTGCGTGTCGATAAAACCGGGGCAAACGATTAATTCTGCTGCATCAATCGTTTTTTTAGCGGGTTGGGCAGACAGGTCGCCCATATTTGTAATCAATGAATCGTTAATACCGATATCACAACGCTTTGCATCACATCCTGTGCCGTCAAAGACCTGGCCATTCGCTATTTTAATATCCAAAACCATGGACCGATCTTAGCCGAAGCAGAGCAGATACAGAGAAAAAATAGTGAAAATTGGGGGAAGCCCCACTTTAAAATACAAATATGTATTCATAGGTTAAAAGATAACAACAATGAATGTATGCGGTGGCTGAATCCAAATATGTAAAAATCGTACACATTTTGTAAGTGGTTTAAAACAAAGCAATAACGATATTATCGGATCGGTTGGGCCCTGCAGTTGGCATACCTGTTGCAAATAGGCGCCGCATAGTCGCGGACATGGTGTTCGGGCAGTGAAGGAAACCTCAATGGAGGATGTTAGATGATAAAGAAGTGGTTGAACGTACCGGCGCTGGTTGCGATTGCGCTGGTACTGGGTATGGCGTCACCTGTCTTTGCGCAGGAGGCTGCCGAGGAGGTATTCGACGCAGCGGCTGTTGCCGGTGAGGCGGCGTATGCCATTGACAATATGTTCCTGATGGTCTGTGCCGTGCTGGTGCTGTTCATGCAGGCTGGTTTTGCCCTGGTGGAATCCGGGTTCAACAGTGCCAAGAATACGGTTAACATTCTGTTTAAGAATGTCATGGACCTGTCGCTGGGCATGATTCTGTATTTTGTGATCGGTTACGGATTGATGTATCCGGGCGATGGCAACGGATTCCTGGCCTTTGGTCAGTTTGGAATCGGCGGGATCGGGGCCGATGCCGCCGAAGCGGGTGCACTGGCTCCGCAGGTGGACTGGCTGTTCCAGGTGGCGTTTGCGGCTACAGCGGCCACGATCGTGTCGGGCGCGGTTGCAGGACGCCTGAAGTTTCATGCCTACCTCGTCTACAGCGCGGTTATCACGGCGTTCGTCTACCCGATTTCCGGCTATTGGAAATGGGGCGGCGGCTGGCTCGATGGAATGGGCTTCTATGATTTTGCCGGATCACTGGTTGTACACGCCTGCGGTGGTTTTGCCGCCCTGGCCGGCGCCATTGTGCTCGGCCCGCGTATCGGTCGCTTTACCAAGGATGGCAAGTCCAAGGCCATGCCCGGCCACAACCTGCCGATCGCTACCCTGGGTGTATTCATTCTGTTGATCGGCTGGTTCGGTTTCAACCCGGGCTCCCAGCTTGCTATCGTTGGCAAGGGGAACACCGATGCCGTCATGCTGATTGCGGTTAATACGCTGCTGGCCGCCGGTGCCGGTGCTGTATTCTCGATGCTCACCACCTGGATCATCCACAAGAAGCCCGACCTGACCCTGTCAGCCAACGGTATCCTGGCCGGTCTGGTGGGTATTACAGCCAACTGCGACGGTGTTACCAACGTGGAAGCCATTATTATTGGCGCGGTTGCAGGTGTACTCGTGGTGGCCGGTGTTAAACTGCTGGATGCACTCCGCATTGACGATCCGGTCGGTGCCTTCCCGGTACATGGTCTCTGTGGTGTCTGGGGCGGTATCGCCACGGCCCTGTTCGGCAGCTATTCCGACGGATATGGCAACTGGACGGCGCAGATCGTCGGTTCGATTGCCATTCCCGTATGGGCGTTTGTTACCATGTTTGCTCTGTTCATGATTCTCAAGGCCATCGGCATGCTGCGCGTCAGCAAGGAAGAAGAGCTGCGCGGCCTGGACATCGGCGAACACGGCGAAGAAGCCTACAACGGCTTCCAGATCTTCACCACCAACTAATCACAGGCTGAATCCAGGAGAATTATCATGAAACTGATTATTGCATACATCCAGCCTGAACAGCTCAACGAGGTGAAGCAGGCGCTCTACGAGAAGGAAGTCTACAAGATGTCGGTGACCAACGCCATGGGCTGCGGTCAGCAGAAGGGCTACCACGAGACGTATCGTGGTGCCGATATCGAGGTCAACCTGCTCAAAAAGGTCCGCATGGAGATCGCGGTGAACGACGATTTTGTCGATACCACCGTCGAGGCGCTCGTAGCCGGTGCCCGCACCGGAAACATCGGCGACGGCAAAATCTTCATTCTCGATCTGCCGGAATGCATCCGCATCCGGACAGGCGAAAAGGGGCCGGAGGCCATTGGATAACAATTAAGAACTGGAGACCGGGTTCCCGGATCGATCCTTACGCATCCTCGAGGAACTTTTTCGGGGCCCGGTCTCCGAATAGATCGCAAGAGCAAACAACAGGAAAAAACAGAAAGTAAACAGAAGGAGATGAATATGAAGAAGATCATTATTACAACCATGGCCGCAGGAATGGCTGCATCGTACGCAATGGCCGGTGCCAGTGTAACCGCAGACTTTGCATCCGCCTATGTGTTCCGCGGAACCACCTTCAATGATGGGTTCGTCATCCAGCCGGGTGTTGAAGCCGATGGGCTTGGTTTGCCGGAAGAATACGGCGCGATTGCCGTGGGTGCCTGGGGTAATATCGATGTTGCTGATCCCTATGACGGCGGCCAGCAGACATCGCAGTTTTCAGAAATCGATATGTATGGCTCCTACAGCCTGCCTTCGCTGGTAGACGGATTGGATCTGTATGTCGGTTACACTGAATATACCTATCCGCTCAACGGAGGATCTGCTGACAAGGAAGCCAATGTCGGTGCCGGTTATGATGTTGCCGGCGTGGCACTCGGTGCGACCGTGTACAAGCTGGTTGGTGGGGCTTACGTGGGGGACACCTGGTATGAATTCTCTGCCGGCTACGGGATCGATGTTTCGGAAGAGCTGGCCGTCGGACTGGCCGCGGATGTGCGTTTCGTTGATTCCTATACCGGCGGGACCGGACTCAACGACTACACCCTGGGTGCGGACGTCAGCTATGCGCTGAACGATGTCTGGGGTGTCGGTGCTTCCGTCACCTACATCGGACAGGGCG
This sequence comes from Pontiella sp., assembly GCA_050298955.1. Lineage (GTDB taxonomy): Bacteria > Verrucomicrobiota > Kiritimatiellia > Kiritimatiellales > Pontiellaceae > Pontiella. The sequence continues at coordinate 15,921 of JBNKVA010000044.1, read as the reverse complement.
ACGACGAAGTATTGGCTGAGGCTCCCGGTGCATATGACGTCGATGTGGTGGGTATGTTCAGCGTTGGCGCTGCATTCTAACCATATTTGACTGCAGGAAGTGAAAGGCGCTCTCCGCTGCGGCGGGGGGCGCTTTTATGTTTCCGGTTGCCGTGTTTTTCTCGCGGTAGTGTAGTTTAAAGCGGTGAAAAACGACCACAAGATGTTGTGTTCAAAGAGTTGACAGACTTCACGAATCGTGTTAAGTCGCAATCGATCTCGAGGATCTTAACGGGAGGTGATCTCCGGTTAAGCAGTGAGTAAGTAAACACTAGTAAGGAGATGAGCATGAAGAAAATTATTGTTACTACCATGGCCATTGGAATGGCTGCGTCGTACGCAATGGCCGGTGCCAGTGTAACCGCAGACTTCGCATCCGCCTATGTGTTCCGCGGAACCACCGTCAATGATGGTTTCGTAATCCAGCCGGGTGTTGAAACTGACGGGCTGGGCCTGCCGGAGGAATACGGCGCCCTGGCCGTGGGTGTCTGGGGTAATATCGATATTGCTGATCCCTATGACGGTGGCCAGCAGACTTCGCAGTTTTCAGAAATCGATATGTATGGCTCCTACAGCCTGCCTGCACTGGTAGACGGATTGGATCTGTATGTCGGTTACACTGAATATACCTATCCGCTCGGTGGGGGGTCTGCTGACAAGGAAGCCAATGTCGGTGCCGGTTATGATGTTGCCGGCGTGGCACTCGGTGCGACTGTCTACAAACTGGTTGGCGGTACTTACGTGGGGGACACCTGGTATGAATTCTCTGCCGGCTACGGGATCGATGTTTCGGAAGAGCTTGTTGTCGGACTGGCCGCGGATGTGCGTTTCCTTGATTCCTATACCGGCGGGACCGGACTCAACGACTACACCCTGGGTGCGGACGTCAGCTATGCGCTGAACGATGTCTGGGGCGTCGGTGCTTCCGTCACCTACATTGGACAGGGCGACGACGAAGTATTGGCTGAGGCTCCCGGCGCATATGACGTCGATGTGGTGGGTATGTTCAGCGTTGGCGCTGCATTCTAACAAGACCTGCCTACAAGCATAGAAAGGCGCTCCCCACTTCGCGGGGGGTGCTTTTTTATTTGATGAATCAGCGATATGTTGTGGGAGTCTGATAAATACACCAATTTCTACACAAGATATAGTATTTAAGGGGGGTTGACTCACATTCTTCGCATATGATAAGTGATGTACAACCTCGAGGGCTTAATGGGAGGCGATCTCCAGTTAAGTGGTTAGCAGGTAAACACTAGTAAGGAGAAATGTATGAAGAAGTTAATTGTTACTGCCATGGCTTCGGGTCTTGTAGCAGCCGTTGCTTCCGCCGGTACGAGTGTGGGTGTGGATTTTGCATCGGCCTATGTGTTCCGTGGAATAACCGTTGTCGATGATCTGGTGGTACAGCCGGGTATTGAGGTGGATGGTTTCGGACTCAAGGAGGAGTGTGGATCGATTGCGCTGGGTGTATGGGGAAGTACCGCTCCGTTTGAAGATACATACAACAACCTTCATGAAACCGACTGGTATGTGGTGTATACGCTTCCTCAGCTGGTGACCAACCTGGATCTGAGTCTTGGATTCACGGAATATCAATATACTGGCGGTGCAGGCGAACAGGAAATCAATCTGGGTGCGTCCTATGCGTTGGCTGATGTGATTGCTGTCGGTGGCAGTGCAAATTTCATGATTGATGACGAAAATCCTTTTACGGATGAGCAGATTTACCTTGATGCATATGCCGAATATGCGCTGGAAGTCTCTGAGAAAATGGATGCTTCCCTCGGGGCCCTGGTCAGCTTCATGAAGCAGGGAAACGCAAATGATTCGATTCTCGGTTTGGACGATGGCTTTAACCACTATGAGCTGAACGGCAGTTTCAGCTATGCTGTAAGCGATATGTGGAGCATTGGGGCATCGCTGGCCTACATTGGACAGCTCAACGACAAGGTGCTGCCGGATAACACCGCCACTGGTAACTTCGGTAACGGGCATGATCGCAGTGTTGTCGCCATGTTCAGCGTTGGCTGCGATATGTAGTGCGAGACCCATGCTGGATTGAAAAAAGCGCCTTTTTCTGGGCGCTTTTTTTTATTCAGCCCAGCCGCTTCTTATAATCCTCGTAGCCGAAACGGCGCACGAGATCGACAGTGCCTCCGCGCAGGATAGCGATATCGGGGTGCTGGATGCCGTTAAAGAAGGTGGTCTTGACCATCGAATAGTGGGCCATGTCGCCGAAGACCAGGCGATCGCCCGGTCGCAGCGGTTGGTCGAAGGAATAGTCGCCGATCACATCGCCCGCCAGGCAGCTCAGGCCTGCCAGTTTGTAGCTGTACGGTTTTTGACCGACTGCACCGGCCGGTTGGTTCAGAGGTGCGAAAAGGTCTTCTCCGGTCAGTTTTCCGATCACGGGCCGATAGGGCATTTCGAGCACATCCGGCATGTGGCAGGTGCAGGATACATCCAGAATGGCGATCGCTCCTTCATTATCAATCACATCCAGCACGGTGGACACCAGCACGCCGGAATTCAGCGCCACGGCCTCGCCGGGTTCGAGAATGACCTGAACGTTGTACTCGTTCTTAAAGTCATTGATCAGGCCGCAGAGCAGGTCGATATCATAGTCGCTGCGGCTCACATGGTGTCCGCCGCCAAAGTTGACCCATTCCATCTGGGGCAGGTATTCGCCGAACTGTTCTTTGACGGCTTCCAGCGTGGTTTCCAGATCGTCGGCATTCTGTTCGCATAATGTATGGAAGTGCAGGCCGCTGATGCCCTCCAGCGATTGCCCTTCAAAATCCCTGCGCCGGATGCCGAGACGTGATTTTGGTGCGCAGGGATCGTAAATAGCGTGCGCGGGATCCTGTGTTGAACATTCGGGGTTGATCCTTAAGCCAAATGCAGGCCGGGAGCCCGCACCCGGCGCACCCGCTGAGGGCAGCGGGCCTACAGCCTCCCGGAATGTATTCAGCTGATGGAATGAGTTGAAGTCGATTTCGTCGCACAGAGTCAGGAGCTCGGAAAAATCAGCCTCGGAATAGGCGGCCGCATAGGCATGCACCTCTTTGCCGAACTCCTGCCGTCCAAGACGGGCCTCCCAGGGCGAACTGGCGCACACGCCGTCCAGATATTCGCGGATCAATGGGAACAGCGGCCACATGGCAAATCCCTTGAGCGCCAGCAGCACCTTGCAGCCCGTGCGCTCCTTCACCGAAGCCAGCACCTCGCAGTTCCGGCGGATGCGGTCTTCATCAATAATAAAAACAGGTGTTTGCATGTATATTGATTTTTAGCCACGAAAAGTCACAAAAAGCACAAAAACTCTGCGGCGGTTGTTTTTGAGTGTTTTTTATGGCTAACCCAAATTGATAACGGACCCCTCAATGATTTTCCACGGCAGTCCGTATTTATTGAGGTCTTCCATGAAGGGATCGGGATCCATCTGTTCCACATTGAAGACGCCGCAGCCGGTCCATTTTTTCTCGAGGATCATTTTGGCGCCGATCATGGCGGGCACACCGGTGGTGTACGAGATCGCCTGCGATTTAACCTCGCGGTAGCACTCCTGATGGTCGCAGGTGTTGTAGATCACGACGGTCTTCTTTTCGCCGTCCTTGAGGCCGGTCACCTGACAGCCGATCCAGGTTTTGCCCTTGGTGCGGGGACCGAGTGAGGCCGGGTCGGGCAGCAGGGCCTTGAGAAACTGTATCGGGACAATCTTCTGCCCGTTGAATTCGACTTCGTCGATGCGTGTCATGCCGACGTTGCCGAGTACTTCGAGGTGCTTGAGGTAGCTGTCGCCGAAGCTCATCCAGAATCGCGCGCGCTTCAGCTGCGGAATGTGCGTGGCCAGCGATTCGAGCTCTTCATGGTACATGAGGTAAATGTTCGGCGTGGCGATATTTTCCGGCACCTCGAAGCGGTGTTTGACGGAGAGCGGATCGGTCTCAATCCATTCCCCTTCTTCCCAATAGCGCCCTCTGGCGGTCACTTCGCGAATATTGATTTCCGGGTTGAAGTTGGTGGCGAACGGATAGCCGTGGTCGCCGGCATTGACGTCGATAATATCGATGTAGTGGATCTCATCGAGATAGTGCTTCTGAATGTAGGTGCAGAAGACGGAGGTGACGCCGGGATCAAAACCGCTGCCGAGCAGGGCCATCAATCCGGCTTCCTTGAAGCGATCGTGGTAGGCCCACTGCCACTTGTATTCAAATTTGGCGGTGTCCGGCGGTTCATAATTGGCCGTGTCGAGATAGGCCGTGCCCGTTTCAAGACAGGCATCCATGATGTGCAGATCCTGATAGGGCAGCGCCACATTGATCACCAGCTCGGGTCCGAACGACTGAATCAGGGCAACCAGTTCCGGCACGTTGTCGGCATCCACCTGCGCCGTCTGGATCGGACGGGAAAGCTGGGCCGCGATAGCATCGCACTTTGATTTTGTGCGGCTCGCCAGCATGATTTCCGAAAACACGTCCGGCAGGGCTGCGCACTTGTGAACCACTACACCGCTGACTCCACCGGCGCCAATAATCAGAACCTTTGACATAGCAAAACCTCCCAAAATAAAGGTTCTTGATAACTGGACTGCCCGAGAAATGCAATTCAATTGGTAGGGACAGCCCGTTGGGATGACCATTACGGTGCTCTCGTCGATAGCTCCCTACCTGTTTTGCCTCATTGCCGTGTCGATTGCGGACTGGATGCGTGCGATCAGGACATCGCCGGGTTCGAGGCCGATGGAGATGCGGATGAGATAGCGCGAAGCACCGGCAGCTTCGGCCCATTCCAACTCGTTGTAGTGGGCGATCAGCACAAACGGACAGCAGAGGCTGAAGCTGGTTCCGAGGTTCGGTCCCTTGGTGATTTCCAGCGCATCGTAAAAGGCCTCGGTTACGTTGGCCGCATCCTTCAGTACGAACGAGAGCAGGCCGCCGTAGCCACCTTCCGGCCGCCGGAAACGGTCATACATTTCCCGGTCGGCGACAGCGGGGTAGTGGACCTCTTCAATGGCGGGATTATCGGTGAGATACCGGCAAACCTGGATCGCGGTTTCGTTTATTTTTTCAACCCGCTCACGGTAGTCGCGCGAATCAATTTCCAGCTGGATGATGTCGGCCGGATGGAAGGCTTCCGGTTCGTGGAGTTCCTTCAGCTCGTTTCGAAAATGTGCGGCGAACGGGGCCCGGGGATTGATGACCAAAGCGCCGCCCATGACGTCGCTGGTACCGGAGAAAAACTTCGTCAGGCTGATGGCGGTAACATCAGATGCCGGCAGGGTGTTCTGATTGATGCAGGCGCCCAGTGTTTCATCGATAATGATCGGGAACCGGTGCTTGTCTGCCAGCTGCCTGAGTTTCGGCAGATCGACACAGGTGAGCAGAGGATTGGTCGGAAACTCGCAGAAGAGCCCGCTGATTTCGGTCTGGTCCAGATCTCTTTCCAGCTGATTCAGGTCGTCTTCATGTCCATTCGCGTAGAACAGTGCACCGGCCCGGTTGAACTTGTTCTGCAGCTTGAGCGTGTCGCCGTAGGGGAAGGCAAACTGCACCGTCGGGGCGTCGAGGTTTAAATTCCGCGATGCGATGTAGGCCGCGTTGATGGCTGCCATGCCGGAGGGAAACAGATAGATGTCATCCGGGGTGGTTTGGGTAAATTCGGCGATGCGCTCGACGATCTTTTGCTGTTCTTCAGCAGCGTCGGGGAGGGGGGCGTTGTGCAGCAGCGCTTCAGCACAGCGCGAGGAGATGCCTTCACCGGCATGCTGCCAGTATTCCCTGGCGGCTTCCGCGAGGGACTCCGGGTAGCTGATGAGGGTCACCGGAGAATCGCTCAGTCCGCGCAGGTGTATTTCGGCTTCAGGATCCTTGATCCACAGATAGGTCGCGCATCGCTGGGCCGCTGATCGCGTAGTGTAGAGCTGGATCTGTTCATCCGCCGGTTGGCGGAACCTTTCTAAAGCCGCTTCAACCAGCGGGTGGTAGAAGAAACGCGGGTAGCCGAGCTGCAGCTGTTCCATCGTGGCCGGATCGCGCTCTTCGTAGCCAACCACGTCCCGCCAGCGCGGCAGGCACATGGAAATGGCGTGCTTCGTGTTCGGGATCGGCTTGCCCAGATCCTCGGCTCGGCAAAGTGGATGGCTGCGTAGTTTTTCCTGCGGCATATCGGTTTACCTGAGATAAATTTTACAGCCCGCAGGTGAGCATTCTAAACAAAGCATAAATACATCTGCGTCTATCTGCGTACATCTGCGGGCTCTGACTTAAAGGTTGTTGAGTGCGGATTGAATGTCGTCGATCAGATCGCCGGCATCCTCGATGCCGACCGAAAAACGCACGAGGCCATCCGTGATGCCGACCGCTTCGCGTTCGGTTTTAGGGATAGAGGCATGGGTCATCGAGGCCGGATGGCAGATGAGCGACTCTATCCCTCCGAGACTTTCGGCCAGCGCGAACAGGTTGAGGCTGGAGACCAGTTTCACGACCTTATCGAATGGTAAATCGAACAGAGCGGTCACGATGCCGCTGCCCCCGCGCATTTGCTTCCTGGCCAGCTCATGCTGCGGGTGCGACGGTAGAAACGGATAGCGCACGGTGGTCGTGCAGTCGAGCCCTTCCAGAAATTCGGCGACTTTGAGCGCATTCTGTGCATGCTTTTCCATACGCACACCCAGCGTCTTGATGCCGCGCGAGATCAGCCAGCAGTCGAACGGCGATGGATTCAGCCCGACGGCTTTCTGAGCAAAGATCATCTTTTCGTTCCACTCTCTGGAGTTGGTGCAGACCACGCCCCCGAGGCAGTCGGAATGACCGTTGATGTATTTGGTCGTGCTCGACAGGCTGATGTCGGCACCGAGTGCGACCGGATTCTGGAAACAGGGCGAGGCAAAGGTATTATCAACCAGCAGCTCCGTGCCGGCGGCATGGCAGGCATCGGCAACCGCTGCGATGTCGACAATCTTCAGCATCGGATTGGTGGGCGACTCGATCCATACCAGCGCCGGCTTCTGCTTTTTAATCTCCGCATAGTTGGCCGGATTGGAGAGGTCGACATAGCTGATCGTAACACCGAATTTTTTGAAGACCTTGTCGTAGATCCTGTAGGTGCAGCCGTAAATATTCTCCTCGGCCACCACATGGTCACCGGACGACAGGGTGGAGATGACCGCGGTGACGGCGGCCATGCCGCTGCTGAAGACCGTCGCGTATTCTGCCTGCTCCAGATGGGCCAGCGTGGCACCGAGCCGGTCAAAGGCCGGATTGCCGGAGCGGGTATAGTCGTAGCCGCGTGTTTGACCCGGTTCGAGCTGGGCAAAGGTGGAGGTCAGGTAGACCGGCGGAATCACCGCACCGGTTTCCTGGTCCGGTTCCTGTCCGATATGAATGGCTGCTGTGTCGAATTTCATGGGGAATCAGATTTAAGTGTTAAATTTTGGGTTTCAAGTCTCAGTTTTTATACGGCCACTATGCTTAATACCTAACACCTAAAACCTAAAACCACCTCTACGATCATTTATTACGGAATTGAGTGCAGAACGTAGCGTGTCGGGACGGATACGTCAAACCTGCTTGCGGTGTTTGGTAGGGTACGCTCCTCCCTGCCTCGAATTCCGGAATCCCGATCTATCGCTCGAAGTAGGTGTAGCCGCGCATGCCGTCTTCGAAGGCTTCCATGATCCGGCGGCGGTCCTTGGGGCCGATCCGTTCCTCCCGCACGGCCTCCTCGGCCAGCTTGCGGATTTTGCGGATCATGCGCTTGGGGTCGTACTCCACATAACTGAGCACGTCGGCCACCGAGTCGCCTTCCAGCTCGCGGGTGTAGCGCATATTGCCTTCCGGATCGACCTCGACCGTCGCCACATTCGTGTCGCCGAGAAGATTATGCAGGTCGCCGAGGGTTTCCTGGTAGGCTCCCACCAGAAAGACCCCGAGATAGTATTCCTCTTTGGTCAGGTTGTGCAGCGGCAGCGTGGCGCGGGTGGTGTGCTGCGCGACAAAATGATCAATCTTCCCATCGCAGTCGCAGGTGATGTCGGCCAGCACCACTTCGCGGGTGGGTTTTTCATCGAGCCGATGGATCGGCATGATCGGGAAAAGCTGGTCGATGGCCCAGACATCGGGGAGCGACTGGAACAGGCTGAAGTTGCCGTAGTAGATGTCGGCCAGCATGGAGGGAAGCTTTCTGAGTTCTTCCGGAACAAACTCCATTTCCTTGGTCAGGGCACAGATCCGCGTGACGATATGCCAGAAGATTTCGCCGGCCAGGGCGCGTTCGCGCAGGCTCATGGTGCCGCGCTTGAAACGCTGGTGGATTTCGTCGCGGTAGTAGAACGCGTCGTGGTAGCACTCCTGTGCGTTTTTGGCTTCCAGGACATCGACCACGGCCATCAGGTTTTGCAGCAGTTCGTGGGCGTCCGTGGGCAGCTGTTCCGGCAGTTCGCTGATTTCGAAGCGGCTCTCATCGAGAATGTTAAACAGCAGAACGGAGTAGTAGGCCACGGTGGCCCGGCCGGATTCCGTGACAATGTTCGGGTGGGGGATATCGGCTTCGTCGAGCGTGCTGACCATATTTTCGACAATGGCGGCGCAGTATTCATCCAGCCCGTAATTCCGGCTGGAGGCGGTGTCGGCATGCGAGCCGTCGTAGTCGACCGCCAGACCGCCGCCGAGGTCGATAATGCCCATCGGCGCACCTTCGTTCACCATGCCGATATAGACGCGGCAGGCCTCGACGACTGCTTCACGAATGTCCCGGATATTGGGGATCTGCGAGCCGACGTGGTAGTGGAGCAGCTGCAGGCAGTCGAGCATCTTTTCGTCGCGCAGGGTGTCGATCAGATCGCACACCTGCGAGGGGTTCAGGCCAAATACACTGCGTTCGCCGCCGGACTCGTTCCAGTGGCCGGAAGCCTGGGTGGACAGCTTGAGGCGCACGCCGATGATCGGGCGGATCTTAAGCGTGCGGGAACGTTCGATGATCAGCTCCAGCTCGCCCGGATTCTCCACTACGAAGACGCACTGCAGGCCCATCTGACACGCATAGAGCCCGAGATCGACAAACTCGGCATCCTTGTAGCCGTTGCAGATCAGATACGCCTCAGGATCATGCATGTAGGCCAGGGCGGCAATCAGCTCCGGTTTGCTGCCGGCCTCGAGGCCGTGGTGGTAGCTTGAGCCATAATCGGTAATCTCCTCCAGCACCTGCTGCTGCTGGTTGACCTTGATGGGGTATACGCCCCGGTAATGGCCTTGGTAGCCGAATTCAGCGATGGTGCGGGCAAAGCTTTCGTGCAGCTTTTTGATGCGTGAGTCGAGGATGTCCGAGAAGCGGAGCAGGACCGGCATATCAAGACCCCGGTCGAGCAGGCCGTTCACGATTTTGCGCAGGCTGACTCCGGTGCCGTTGCCGTGCGGATGGACGATGACCTCGCCGGCATCCGACACGCTGAAATAATCCATGCCCCAGTTGTTGATGCCGTAGGTTTCCGCCGACTGCTCGACCGACCAATCTGTACCGTTGCTTTTCAAGGGTGCCCGTATAGGCCCTGAGTGTTGTTAAGAAAAGATATTTTTGCTAAAACCTGTATGTATCGTGTGGAATACAACGATTCAACGGCGGGTAATTGAATGCGCTAATGAGTTGCCTTTTGGGCGCTTATCATGGAAATTCCGCCCCAATTATTGGGAGTTTGTTCGATGAAATACGTGGTATTAGTGGGCGACGGCATGGGCGATTACCCGGTCGATGCCCTTGGAGGTAAGACGCCGCTGCAGGCGGCAAATGCCCCGACGATTAGAAAGATTGCAGCACGGGGTGAAACCCGTCTGGTGCAGACCGTGCCGGAGGGGATGCCGCCCGGAAGAGATGTGGCCAATCTGGCCCTGCTCGGCTATGACGCGGCCCGGAACTATACCGGTCGCGCTCCGATCGAAGCCGCCGGTGCCGAAATCCCGATGGCCCCTTCGGATGTAGCGTTTCGCTGCAACCTGGTGACGGTGGTTGACGGAGTCATGGACGACTATTCCGCCGGACATATTACCACGGACGAGGGCCGGGCGCTGATTGCGTCGGTCCAGGAAAAACTGGGACGCGAAGGCCTGACCTTCCACCCCGGCGTGCAGTACCGCCACCTGCTGGTGTGGAAGCGAAGGCCTGACCTTCCACCCCGGCGTGCAGTACCGCCACCTGCTGGTGTGGGACGGCGGCCCGGCGGGATGTGCGTGCATGCCGCCGCACGAAATTGCCGACAAGGCGGTGGGTGATCACCTCCCGACCGGTGATCGGCAGGATGAAATCCGTGAACTGATGGAACTGAGCAAGGATGTGTTCGCGGACCATCCGGTAAATGAGAAGCGTATTGCGGAAGGTAAAAAGCCCGCAACGCAGATCTGGCTGTGGGGGCAGGGAAATGCCATGCAGCTGGAGTCGTACAAGTCCCTTTACAATCTGGGCGGTGGAGTCATCTCCGCCGTCGACCTGTTGAAGGGCATCGCAAAACTGGCCGGTTTGGAAGCGCCCGATGTGGAAGGTGCGACCGGCTTCCTGGATACCAATTACCAGGGTAAAGTAGACGCGGCGCTGGAGATACTGGAGCGGGAGGACTTTGTCTTCATCCATATCGAAGCGCCGGATGAATGCGGGCACATGGGTGACGCACAGAAGAAGACGTTCGCGATCGAAGAGTTTGACGCGAAGGTATGCGCGCCGGTTCTCCAATGGCTGGAGGATCGCGGCGAAGACTACACGTTGCTTCTCTGTACGGATCATCGCACGCCGGTGGCCTTGAAGGGACACACCGCTGAGCCCGTTCCCATGTCGGTTATGAAAGGGCCGGTGGGAGAAACAGACGCGCAGGCCGCGTTCGATGAAGAAGTGAACGGAGGGTCCGTTCAATGCATGGCCTGCGAATGGATACAACAAATACTAAACACATCATCCGATGGTTGATGGAAGAGTGGATTTTTGGATTACGGAATATTGAAAGCGCCCCCGGAGGCCGGACAACCCATTTTTAGAAAGACTCCAATAATGCATCCACTCTTCCAGTCCTCTTCGGATGCGAAAGGACTAGAAGTTGAGCCTGATTAAGAAGATCGCTTCCGCGTTCGGCAGAAAGGACGAGCCGAGCAAGAAGGAAGCCCAAAAGCAAAAGAAGCAATCGTCCGCACAGCAGAATCAATCAAACGTACAGCCCCACCAGGAAGAGTGGCGTCCGGGGCAGAAGAAAACACGGCGCAAGCCGAAGGCGGAAGGCCGGAAGGATGGCCAGCCGCGCCGGAAAAAGACCGCATCCAAAGCGGGGTCCGATCAGGAAGGCAGGCCGCAGGGTGAGCGTAAAGCGCGTCCGCCCCGCAAGAAGAAGACTGTGGATGAACCCTTGGTTCTGACACCTGAAGAACAGGTGCGAATGAGCGAGTTCCGCCCCGAAGAGGAGGATCGGCGGGTTGCGTATGAGAACCGGCTGCGGCAGGCCAGGGGGTTGCCGTCTAAATCCGGTAAGCCCGGTGGGCGCCAGCGGCAGGACAAGCCCCGCAGGGAAGGTGACGGCAAGCCGCGCGGTGCACGTAAACCGCAGCAGGATAGAGACCGTAAACCGCGCTCCGAGGATAATCAGTTTAAGCCGCTGCCGAAGCGGGAGCCGAAACCCAGGGCTGAAGAAACGCCATGGGATTCGTCTGAATTTCAGGTGGAGCCGGAGGAAGGCAAGATCCGCTTCCATGATCTCGATCTGCATTCCAGACTGATGCGCGGAATCCATGCACTGGGCTGGCAGTACTGCACGCCGATCCAGGGCGAAATCCTGCCTGGTACGCTGAAAGGCAAAGATATGGCCGGCCGCGCCCAGACCGGGACCGGCAAGACCGCTGCGTTCCTGATTTCCATCATTAACCACTGCCTTAACAATCCACTGCCCAAGCAGAGCATCGGATGTCCCCGGGCGCTCATTATTGCGCCGACCCGCGAGCTGGCCATGCAGATTGGGCTCGACTCCGAGGGGCTCAACCAGTTCACCGGACTTCGTACCGTGGTGCTGTATGGCGGCATGGACTACAACAAGCAGCAGCGGGATCTCGAGGATGACATCGTGGACATTGTCGTGGCCACGCCCGGGCGTCTGCTCGACTTTGCACAGAAGAATGTGATCAAGCTCAACTTTACCGAGATCATGGTTATTGACGAAGCCGACCGCATGCTCGATATGGGCTTCATACCCGACGTCCGCCGCATCATCTATAAGACCCCGCCGAAGGAAAAACGCCAGACCGTACTCTTCAGCGCCACGCTGTCCGACGAAGTCATGCGCCTTGCCGCGGCGTGGATGGTGGATCCCGAGCGGATCGACATCGAGCCGGAGCAGGTGGCTGTCGATACGGTGGATCAGAAGGTCTTTATCGTGACCGATGACCAGAAGTTTCAGCTGCTCTACAATATTATCAAGCACGACCAGCCGGAACGCATCATCATCTTCACCAACCGGCGTGACCAGGCCGAGCGCCTCTCCGAAGACCTCGACCGCTACGGGCACAAATGCGAAATGCTCTCCGGTGCAGTGACACAGAAGAAACGAATGCGCATTCTGGAAGATTTCAAGGCCGGCAGGGTTAAGGTCCTCGTCGCCACCGATGTAGCCGGCCGCGGCATTCATGTCGATGGATTGAGCCACGTGGTCAACTTCAACATTCCGGAGAATCCGGATGATTATGTCCACCGCATCGGTCGAACCGGCCGGGCCGGGGCAGAAGGGCAGTCGATTACGTTCGCGTGCGAAATGGAATCGTTCGAGCTGCCGAAGATCGAGGAACTGCTGGGCATGGAACTCAAATGTGCTATGCCGCCTGAAAACCTGCTGGAGGAATTGCCTTCGGCTCCGCCCCGCAAGCGTAAGCCCCGCTCCAGTGGCGGACCGCGCAGAGGGGACCACCGGCGTGGCGGGGGGCAACGTCGCAGCGGGGGCGGCAACCGGCCGCCCCGCAGATAGATGAGGGGCAGAGCAACCCACTCGATAAAAGCCGCGGGCAGGTCCCGCGGCTTTTATGGTTGGCGCTAAAACCGCCGGCCGTGGCGAAGGAATATACTGCCCCTCTTGGGCCTGGATTTCGGTTCCTCACCGCTTTCTATGTCCGGATCGGTCGCGGCTTCGGCCTGCGACGCGGTCTCAGCGGATTTATCATTCTTCTCCTTGAGACCGATGGTTTCCAGCGTCAGCGCGCCAATCCCCTTGAGCGCATCCGTGGCAAATCCGGTCGTTTGGCCAATCGCATTGATCATCGTTTCGTAGAAGGTATCAAAGACCTGGGTGGCAGCCTCGCCGAGCGTTGCGCCTCCTTTGTCCTTGCCGATATCATGCAGTTCGATTTTCGGGAGCGGAATCGGCGGCGTCGCGGGCAGGGCGGACAGTTTTGCCTGTACAGAGCTTCCGGTAATCAGAACGGTTCCCACGACCACCTTCTGCCCGTCTTTTTCTACCGAGGGGGCTTCAGGCTCCTGCGCAGGGGGTGCTTCCTCATCCTTCTTTATCAGTTTCTGCCGACGGGTGGTTGCCTGTTCGATTTCCTGCTGCAGCGCTTTCACATTATCAACCCGGATTTGTCGTTCGTACCGGACCCGGGGTTCTGAAATAACGATCTCTTTGATCTCCAGGGGATCACGCTGCAGCGAGTCGGGATTGAGTTCGCAGTGCAGCGATCCGAGCCGGGCCAGCTTCCTGCGTGTAAAGCCGGGGGGGTTGGCAACCCGCAGGTTTTTGATGTCGATCATCCCTTTCAGCGGCTGGATCGAAAGCGATTGGAAGGCCAGGATGGTGATTGGAGCATCGGGATCGGCCTCCGGTTCTTCCTCCTCGCTGCCGTCCAGTATGTTGAGCTTATCCAGTTTCAGCTTATCCATCGGATTAAGCTTGTCGAGCGATAGTTTTTTAAGCGGATTGAGCTTGTTGAGATCGGTCTCGCCGATCGACCACGATGCTTCGTTGGTGACCGCCGGCAGCTTCAGATTGACCGCAAAGTTCGTCACAACGAGCGCATGGAGCAGCACGGGCTGCTCGGCCAGCGGGATGGGCTCCGGCCGTACTTCGGATGGCGGAGCTGCTTCCGGGGTGGGGGCCTCTTCCACAGCCCGTTCCGGCGGCACGAAGCCCATCATGTCATTTTGCAGGTCAGCGACATTGCCGCTTGTTTCGGTCTGTTCAAGGTTAATCTCTGGCGAGTCGATCCGGATTTCGCGGATGCTGAGCTGATCGGAGAAGATCGATTCCGGATCGATGGAAATGTCGATTGCGGCCAGATGGAACAGGTTCGTGGAATGATATCCGGCTGCGTTCGGGATGGTAATGGAGCTGATCCGAATGCGTCCGTCCACAAGTTCAATGGAAATGGAGTCAATTCCGGCCAGCATGCGGGGTTCGCCGAGAGCATCAGCCTGCGTCGTGCCGAGATACTTAAGCTGTATGTCATCCACCACGAGATGGTGCAGCTCAAGGGGGGCCGCTGCCGCTGTTACCGGTTCAGGTATTTCCTGTTCATCATTTTCCTGTTCCTTCGGCCTGGCGGTGGTCGCTTTGGCAAGGCCTTCGGCAATATGCATGAATTCGGCGACCGTATCGGTTTCCGGATTTTGTTCGAGGTAGGCATAGGGTCGGGTCACCTGAACATCCCGAATGGATACCGTATCAGAGTAGATGGTGGCCGGATCCACCTCGATGTCGATGCTGTCCAGGGTGAACAGATTGGGGGTCTCCAGACGCTGTGGATTGCTGATGTGGAAGTTTTTAAGGCTCACCGTACCGTTGGTCATGCTGACGGAAAGCTGTTCGAGGCCCACCTCGATATCCAGCAGGGGTTCCTCGGTATTCACCAGATAGAAGAGCGTATCGTTGATTTCCAACTCCTCAACAATCACAAACTTTGGTTCGGATGGCACATCGTCTTCCTCGATCTCGACCGGTCTGGGCTTGGCAGGATGGTCCGGGTCGATGCCGAGGTATGCCTCGATGTTCCTTATATATTCAGAAATGTTGTCGGTGGCTTCGTTCTGCTCATAGACAAAATGCGGACTTTCGATCTGGACCCTGTGCACAACCACGGTCGAAGAAAAGATGGAGCTCACATCAAGGGCGATGTCCATGCTGGCCAGGCCGACGGTGTTGGTTCGGCCAAACTCGCTGTGGTTGGCGATTACGAAGCCGCTCATATGAAACGTGCCGTCGCGCGGATTAATCTTCAGTTCGCTGATCGTCAGGGGCGTGCCCAGCGCTTTTGAACCCACGTGCTCCGCCACCATCTTTACGGTCGGACCCAGCCAGAACAGAAAGGTGCACAGCAGAAGCACGACAAGCAGTACGACGAAAATCAGCACGCCGCCAATGATTTTTTTCGCTTTTCCAGCCATTCGTATACCTCTATTCCCAAGGGAATGAATCCTACTGCAAAACCCCGGGCCAGGAAAGGATTTGATCGCACGAATCGATAGGGAGAACGCGGTTCTCCCGCTCTGAAACCCCGCACTTGCGGTCCGTCGAAGTTTTTCAATTTACCGCTTGCACGCCCTCAGGGGCGTCGGTATCTTCCGAATCCTCTTTTCACAAGCCGCTCGGGTGGTGAAATTGGTAGACACGCAAGGTTGAGGGCCTTGTGGGAGTTAAATCCCGTGTGGGTTCGAATCCCACCCCGAGCACCATTCTCCCCTTCGGACAGATCGGGACTTATTGCGTCTAAAACCCTGTTATTATTGGTCGAAAGTGGGTTCCCGTTATTCTCACCTCGGGACAGCCCAAGACTCGTTTTGCCATACTTTGCCATATCAGATATGGCACTGGGTATGGCAGCCGTAATATCAGGCAGACTGTGAATGGCCGCTTCTTTTGGCAGCAGGTTGGCAT
>JBNKVA010000043.1:0-32077 GCA_050298955.1 Pontiella sp. | reverse complement strand
CGTTCGACCAGAGCCTGCCCGGTGAAACCGCAAAACTCCCCTGGTTCGGTGTGGCGTGGTACCGCAAATCATTTGAACTGCCCCCGGACGATGCCGGAAAGCGGATCAGCCTTCAGGTGGACGGAGCGATGTCCTACGCATCGGTCTGGTGCAACGGCAGACTCGTCGGCGGCTGGCCCTACGGCTATGCCTCCTGGCAGTTGGACCTGACCCCCTATCTGCGGCCGGGAGAGAAAAATACACTGGCCATCCGGCTGGATAACATTGAGGAATCGTCGCGCTGGTACCCCGGCGGCGGCATGTACCGCAATGTCTGGCTCATCAAGACGGCACCGGTGCATGTGGCACAATGGAGCACCTTTGTCACCACGCCCAGCGTGTCCCCTTCCCATGCGGATGTGCAGCTCGCATCCACCATCATCAACCAATCCGGAGAAGCGGCCGAGGTGCGCGTAGCCGCTCAGGTTTTTGTTGAAGGAGCGATGGAAGAAGCCGTAGCCGCTTCCCGGCCGGCGACCCTGAAGCTCCAGCCCGGTGATTCCGCAGACTATGCCGCGGACCTGCAGATTGAACGGCCGGAACGCTGGGATGTGGAATCGCCCCGGCGCTATGTGGCGGTCATCTCCATTCAGCAAGACGGCTGCATCGTCGACCGGCAGGAAACGCCCTTCGGGATTCGCACCATTGAATTTGATGCCGACCAGGGCTTCCTGCTCAACGGCAGACTGGTCGAGCTCAAGGGCGTCTGCCTGCATCACGACCTGGGCGCGCTTGGAGCGGCCTACAATGTCCGGGCCTCTGAGCGTCAGCTGGAGATCATGAAGGAGATGGGGGTTAACGCCATCCGCACCGCACATAACCCCCCCGCACCCGAATTCCTCGACCTGTGCGATCGCATGGGCTTTCTGGTGCTTGATGAGCTGACCGACACATGGACCTATCCTAAGAAACGAAATGGATACGGCCTTCTGTTTAATGACTGGTCGGAGGCCGACCTGCGTGCCTTCATCCGTCGCGACCGCAACCACCCCTGCGTAATTGCATGGAGTACCGGGAACGAGATCCGCGAACAACAGGATCCAAAGCGCTTCCATATTTCCGAGCGTCTTACGGCCATCGCCCACGAGGAGGATCCGACCCGCCCCGTGACCACGGGCAACGACCGGCCGCAATCCGGAGACAACGGATTCAATAAAACCATCGATATTTTCGGCTACAATTACAAACCGATGCTGTACGGAAAGTTCCGCGAAAACCATCCCGACCAGCCGCTCTACGGCTCCGAAACCTCCTCTTGTATCAGCAGCCGCGGCGAATACCTTTTCCCGGTCGATGAAGACAAGGATGGCGGCAGGATCGGTTTCCAGATGAGTTCATACGACCTCTATGCCCCGCGCTGGGCCCAGCCGCCGGACTGGGAGTTCAAGGCTCAGGATGAATTTCCTGATGTGGCCGGCGAGTTTGTCTGGACCGGCTTTGACTATCTCGGGGAACCGACGCCCTTCAACAGCGACCTCACCATACTGAGCAACTACCATACGGAAGAGGAAAAACAGAAGGCGCTCAAGGAACTGGAAGCCATCGGAAAGATTGAGGTGCCCTCGCGCAGCTCCTATTTCGGCATCGTCGACCTCGCGGGATTCAGGAAAGACCGCTTCTACATCTACCAGGCCCGTTGGCGGCCCGACCTGCCCATGGCCCACATCCTGCCCCACTGGAACTGGCCGGACCGCGTCGGTCAGATTACACCGGTGCACGTCTATACATCCGGCGATGAAGCCGAACTGTTTCTTAACGGAAAATCGCTGGGCCGCCGGCAGAAGGGCAAATATGAATACCGCCTGCGCTGGGACGAGGTCGTGTACGAACCCGGAGAACTCAAGGTCGTGGCCTACAAGAACGGCCGCAAATGGGCGGAAGAAGTGAAGCAAACCACAGGACCCGCCGCGCAGCTCAAACTGGAAGCCGACCGGAGCCAAATCAAAACAGACGGCCTGGACCTCTCATTCGTCACCCTCACGGTTAAGGATTCCGAAGGCCGCATGGTTCCCACCGCAAAGGATACGATCCGGTTCGAGATCGAAGGTCCCGGCGAAATCGTCGCCACCGACAACGGCGATCCCACCGATCACACGGAATTTTATGAGCCGACGCGCAAGGCTTTCAACGGCCTCGCCCTCTGTATCGTCCGCGCCACCGGCGACGGCCCTGTTACGCTCAAGGCGTTCTCCAGCGGGCTTGAACCCGCCGAAGCCGTGATCAACGGCAGTCTATAATTGCCAGATGCCGGGGTCACGCGGATGCGACGCCTGCCCATCCGCGTATTTTTGCATCCTGCGGATCGCCCGGCCTAAAAACACGTATATTGATATCACCTACTACGCGACCGTTTTACTCATGTTTTGTTTGAACACAATACCCTATAGGGGTATCTATGCATGCAGTGATACGGAGAAAAGCGATGAAGGGACACACCACCACCCATGCTGAAAATATTGCCCGGCTGTCTCGCATAGAGGGACAGATCAAGGGCGTGAAGCGAATGATCGAAGAGGGCGAATACTGCATCGACATCATCACCCAGATTCAGGCGGCCCGCGCCGCCCTGCAGTCGGTCAATAAGACCATTCTGGAGAAGCACCTCAAACACTGTGTCGCAGCCGCCCTGGACGAGCAGAACCCAGCCGACATCGACCAAAAGCTTGAGGAGATCATGACCGTCATCAAACGCATGTCAAAATAGGAAGGGAATACAGATGAAAGGGATGAGTACAGCCGCCGCGCTCCTTGTTGCCGCCGCAGCTCTCGGAACCACCTCCTGTTCCAGACAGGAAGCCGGAATCCAGCCCGGACCGCAGACCACGTGCCCCGTCATGAAAGGCAGGCCCATCGACCCGAAGATGTATGTTGATGTCAACGGGAAGCGGATTTACGCGTGCTGTTCCGGCTGCCTCGCCCAGATCAAAGCCGATCCGGAAAAGTATATCCATGAAATGGAAACTGAGGGTATGATTTTGGAAGTCGCCCCTGAATAAATGAACAAATGAGAGGAAAAACCATGATGACATATCGTATAGCTATCGCCCTTGTGGCCGCCGGCATGGCCTTCGGCACAGCGGTCAATGCAGAAGAGAAGCAGCAGGAAACCTCAGAAAAGGCGGAAGTAAAAGCGCAGACCACCTGTCCGGTGATGGGCGGCAAGATCAATAAGCAGGAATATGTAGATGTCAAGGGCTGCCGCATCTATGTCTGTTGCGCCGGCTGCAAGGCAAAGATCAAGGCCGATCCCGACACATATATCAATAAGCTTAAAGACGAAGGGGTCACCCCTGAAAAAACGCCAGAGAAGAGTGAAGCCAAAGAGGATAAGTAGACCATGAAATATCAAGGCGCAAAGCTCGCGAAGACCATCAGGCTGTCGGCACCGGTTTTGAGTGCTTTGTGCCTTGCTGCATTCCCGCTCATCTCCTCCGCGGCGGAACCGTTCGACACGGATCTGCAGCTGCAGGACGTCCTGCGGTTAGGAGAGGAAAACAATCCCCGGCTCCGGGCAGCCTACAACCAGTGGATGAGTGCCCGGGAAAACATTACCGTTCAAAAGGCACTGCCCGATCCCATGCTCACGTACGGCTACTATTTCGAATCGGTCGAAACCCGCGTGGGCCCGCAGGAGCAAAGCTTCGGCCTCTCGCAGAAGTTTCCAGCCTTCGGCAAACTGTCCGCGAAGAAAGCCATTGCGTCCGACATCGCCAATGCGGCGGAACAGCATTACCAACGGGAAAAGCTGAATCTCGATCACTCCATTGCGCAGGCTTATGCCGAGCTCTATTATCTGCAACGCAACATCGCCATCACAAAGGACCGGACCGCACTGGTTCAGGATCTCGAAGAGATCGCCCGCACGCGCTACAAGGCCGGCTCACCCATCGCCCCGGTCATGCAGGCCCAGGTGGAACTCGGCCGACTGGAGGACCGCATCAACTCCCTCGGCGATATGCAGGCGCCCCTCTTGGCAAAACTGAACGCGCTGCTCAACCGCCCGGCTGATGCAAAACTCCTGATCGCGCCCACCCTGCCCTACCGAACCGTCGGCGAGCAGGCTGACATACTGGTTCAACACCTCTACAGTACCAGTCCTGAACTGCTGGAACTTCAGGCCAGAGTTGAACAGGGGAACAACCAGTTAAAACTGGCGCGGCGTACCAGACTGCCGGACGTCACCCTTGGCATCATGTACATCGATACCGGCGAGGCATTGATGCCCGTTGCCGACAGCGGCAAGGATCCGGTCATCGGACAGGTCGGCATCAATCTACCGATCTGGTTCGGGAAAAACGGTTCCCGGATCGAAGCCGCAGCCTACCAGCGGACGGCCGCACAGCTCATGCTTGAAGACCGGACGCAGACCCTGGAAGCCGATATTCGGCAGGCACTGTTCAAGCTGCGCGATGCCGACCGTAAACTCAACCTCTACAGGGACAGCCTGATTCCCAAAGCCACGCAGTCCCTCGAAGTCAACCGGCAGGGCTATGAAGCCGGCGAAATGGAGTTCATCAATCTCATCGATGCCGAACGCATGCTGCTTGAATTTGAACTGGCCTACGAACGCGCGCTTGCCGATCACCTGATCGCGCGCGCTGAAATCAGCAGACTGACCGGAGTTGATCTGCTCACAGGAGATTCCCATGAAAGCCGTTAAACTTATTCTTCCCGTAGTAGCCGCCCTGCTGGCCGGCTTCATCCTGCGCGGCTGCATCGCCACCTCAACGTCTTCGCCCGCTTCACAACCGGCGGGAAAAGAACCCACGACCTGGACCTGTTCGATGCATCCGCAGATCAAGCTGCCCGAACCCGGCAAATGTCCGATCTGCTTCATGGACCTCATCCCGCTCGAATCCGGTGGAGAGGATCTTGGCGAGCGCGAGATCAGCGTCAGCCCCTATGCCGCCAGGCTGATGGAAATCGAGAGCACGGAAGTCGTACGGAAGTTTGCCGAAGCGGAAATCCGTATGGTCGGCAAGATCGACTATGATGAAACAGGGGTGTCCTACATTTCCGCCTGGGTGCCCGGGCGCATAGACCGGCTGTATGTCGACTATACCGGTATACCGGTCAAGAAGGGCGAACATCTGGCCGAGTTGTACAGTCCGCAGCTGCTCACGGCCCAGAAGGAACTGCTGCAGGCCGTTGAAACCCTCAGGAAACTGAACGACAGCCAAAGTACACTGCTGCGCGACACCGCCGAACAGACCATCGACGCCGCCCGCGAAAAACTGCGCCTATGGGGCTTCACGCAGGCACAGATCGTCGACATCGAAAAACGCGGAAAGCCGAGCGACCACATGACCATCTATTCCCCCGGCTCCGGCATTGTTATTCAGAAGAATGCCCAGGAAGGCATGTATGTCCAGACCGGCACCCGGATCTACACCGTCGCCGACCTCTCCCGGGTATGGGTTCAACTCGATGCCTATGAAAGCGACCTGAACTGGCTGCGCTACGGCAGTGCGGTCGCGTTCACCACAGAAGCCTATCCCGGCGAAACCTTCGAAGGCACGATCACCTTTATTGATCCGATCATCAATCCGGCCACCCGAACGGCCAAGGTTCGCGTCATTGTCGACAACGTTGCCGGCAAACTCAAGCCGGGTATGTTTGTCCGCGCCGTGGCCCGGCCAAAGGTGGCCGCTGGCGGACACGTCATGAATCCCGGTCTTGCCGGTAAATGGATCAGTCCGATGCATCCGGAAATCATCAAGGATGAAGCGGGGGCCTGCGATGTATGCGGCATGCCGCTGGTTCCTGCCGAGTCGCTTGGTTATGTGAACGAAGACACCGGCAATGCCCCCCTGCTGATTCCGGTAACGGCCGCCCTGAAGACCGGGAAGCGCGCAGTGGTCTATGTCGAAAAACCCGGCGGGGAAAAACCGACCTACGAAGGACGGGTTGTCCAGCTGGGAGCGCGGCTCGGTAATTACTACGTGGTGGAAGACGGTCTTGCAGAAGGCGAGCGCGTGGTCACACGCGGCAACTTCAAGCTCGATGCCGAGCTCCAGATCCAGGCCAGACCCAGCATGATGTCGATGCCCAGTGAAGGTATGCAGGAAGCGTCCTCGACACCCCGGTCCATGGAAGTGCCTCAGGCATTCGCACAGCAACTGGGTTCCGTGGTGAACGCCTGTCTGGGTATTCAGACGGCGCTTGCGGCTGATGATCCGGAAGCCGCCGGACTGGCTGCGAAGGCCGCCCGGGAAAAGCTCGACCAGGTTCAGATGGAACTGCTGCAGGGCGAAGCACATATGGCGTGGATGGATCAGATGAAAGACCTGAACACTGCCCTGGACAAATTGGCCACGTCCGATTCGCTGGAGACCCAGCGCGAGACCTTCCATACCCTTTCGCAGCATTTGGTCAACACCATCCAAACCTTCCCGATCCCGCAGACCGTCTATCAAGCCTTCTGTCCAATGGCCTTCGACAATGCCGGCGCCATCTGGTTGCAGGACAGCGAGGAGATTGCTAATCCGTACTTTGGCGAAATGATGCTCGGATGCGGAGAAATCCAAAAGATGTTTGGAGCGGATGATGAGTAGCAACCCCGAACATCAAGAGCAGACGCACGAACAACGCTCACTGGTGGGCCGCCTGATCGGGTTCTGCCTCAACAACCGTCTGGTCGTGGTCCTGCTCACCGTTGCGATTATTCTGACCGGCATCCTGGTTGCTCCATTTGACTGGAATCTCGGCGGCATCGAACGTCACCCCGTTCCGGTCGATGCCATTCCCGACATCGGCGAAAACCAGCAGATCGTGTTCACGCAGTGGATGGGCCGATCCCCGCAGGATGTCGAGGATCAGATTGGATATCCACTCACCGTCCAGCTGCTCGGCATCCCGGAGGTTAAAACGATCCGCAGCTATTCCATGTTCGGGTTTTCCTCCATCTACATTATCTTCAAGGAAAAGGCCGACTTTTACGACTCGCGCACCCGCGTGCTCGAAAAACTCAACAGCCTGCCGCCGGGCACTCTACCCGCCGGCGTGAACCCCACCCTGGGCCCCGACGCCACGGCACTGGGTCAGGTTTTCTGGTATACCCTCGAAGGGCTCGATTCGGACGGCAATCCCACGGGCGGCTGGGACCCCGAGGAACTGCGCACCATTCAGGACTGGTACGCACGGTACTGGCTGCTTTCGGCCGATGGCGTAGCCGAGGTCGGATCGATTGGCGGCTTTGTCCGCGAATACCAGATTGATGTCGATCCCGATGCCATGCGGGCCTACGGTGTCAATATCGAGCAGATCTACCATGCCGTCATGGCGGCCAATATCGATGTCGGCGCCAAGAGCATCGAAGTCAACCGCACCGAATACTTCATCCGCGGCATCGGTTTCATCAAGACGATCGAGGATATCGAAAACAGCGTCGTCAAGGTCAACGATGACAATGTGCCGGTACTCGTCAAGCATGTGGCCAACGTCACACTCGGCCCGGCCTCCCGCCGCGGCGCACTCGACAAAGGCGGGGCGCCGGTAGTGGGTGGTGTCGTGGTTGCCCGCTACGGTGACAACCCGCTGGAGGTCATCAACAACGTTAAAGAAAAGATAGCCGAAACCCGGGACGCGCTTCCGAAAAAAACGCTGGCCGACGGCACCGTCAGCCAGGTAACCGTGGTCCCTTTCTATGACCGCACTGGACTGATCTACGAAACCCTGGGGACCCTTAATGAAGCCATCTTCCAGGAAATCCTGGTCACCATCATTGTCGTGCTGGTAATGGTGATGCACCTGCGCAGCGGCTTTATCATCAGCTCGATGCTGCCGCTGGCCGTATTGCTCTGCTTTATCGGAATGAAGGCCTTCGGCGTTCAGGCCAACATCGTGGCACTGTCGGGCATCGTGATCGCCATCGGGACCATCGTCGACATGGGGATTGTGGTTTGCGAAAACGTGCTGCGGCACCTGAATAAGTCCTCCACAGAGGGCATGGAGGAACACAAAGACAGTTCCTCTGAGCATGCTGAGTCCTCCGGCAAAGCGGGTGGTAAAACTAAAAACCATAAATTGGAAACGGTCCATCGCGCGGCCTCGGAAGTCGGCAGCGCGGTGCTGACCGCCGTGCTGACCACCGTGGTCAGCTTCCTGCCGGTCTTCACCATGATCG
This sequence comes from Pontiella sp., assembly GCA_050298955.1. Lineage (GTDB taxonomy): Bacteria > Verrucomicrobiota > Kiritimatiellia > Kiritimatiellales > Pontiellaceae > Pontiella. Next base: position 23,913 of record JBNKVA010000043.1, on the reverse strand, counting down.
GCGCGGAAGGCAAGCTCTTCAAACCGCTGGCCTATACCAAGACCTTCGCCCTGATCGCCTCGATCATCATCGCGCTCACCGTTCTGCCCATCATGGCCTATACGTTTTTTAACGGTAGGGACGGTTCGACGAACCGTCCGCGGCGCTTTCGTCGAAAGCACCCTACCTTCTTGAAATACCTGCCCATCAGCCTGACCGTGCTCCTGGTCGGCGTTGTTCTGGCCCACTACTGGGAACCGCTTGGACCGGAAAAGGGATTCCTGCTGAACTTTGTCTTCGTAGCGGTCATCGTTGGCGCCTTGCTCGGCTTTTTTGCACTGTTCCAGCGTTTCTATGTGCGAATGCTCCGCTGGTGCCTGTCGCATAAACTGCTGTTCCTCTGCCTGCCGGTCACCCTCATCATCGGCGGCGGCGCAGCATGGAAACAGTTGGGCAAGGAGTTTATGCCTCCGCTTGACGAAGGATCATTCCTGTGGATGCCGACCACCATGACGCATGCATCCATCGGTGAGGCACTGGACATTCTCGAAAAGCAGGATATGGCCTTTGAGTCCATACCCGAAATCGAGTCGGCCGTCGGCAAGCTCGGCCGTGCCGACACGCCGCTCGACCCGGCACCGATCTCGATGATCGAAACGGTTATTAACTATAAGCCCGAATACAAGACCGGCAAAAATGGCAAACGAATCAACTACAAGTATGAGAACGGGGAATATGTGCGCGACGAAGACGGAGAACTGATCCCCGACCGACGCGGACGGCCGTTCCGGCAGTGGCGCGATGAAATCCGCACGCCCGACGACATCTGGAACGAGATCGTTAAGGCCGCGAAAATGCCCGGAACCACGTCCGCACCGAAACTGCAGCCCATCGCGGCACGTATCGTGATGCTGCAGAGCGGCATGCGTGCACCCATGGGCGTTAAGGTGACCGGTCCCGATCTGGAAACGATCGAAAAAGTCGGACTGCAAATTGAAAAATACCTCAAGGAGGTTCCTTCAGTGCAGGCTTCGGCCGTGGTGGCCGACCGTATCGTCGGCAAGCCCTACCTCGAAATCGTGCCCGACCGCAAGGCGCTCGCCCGTTACGGGATTCCGATCCGGAAGTTTCAGGACATCATCGAAATCGCTATCGGCGGCCGGCAGGTCACGACCACCGTCGAAGGCCGCGAACGCTTCCCGGTGCGCGTGCGCTACAGCCGCGAGCTGCGCGACAACATTGAAGCGCTCGACAAGATCCTCGTGCCCGGCATGCAGGGGCAGCAGGTCCCGATTACGCAGCTGGCAGAAATAAAATATGTTCGCGGGCCGCAGGTGATCAAAAGTGAGGATACCTTTCTCATCGGGTACGTCGTCTTCGACATGAAGGACGGGTTTGCCGAAGTCGACGTGGTCGAACAGTGCCAGGCCTATCTGCAGACGAAGATCGACAGCGGTGAGTTTAACCTGCCCAAAGGAGTCAGCTACACGTTTGCCGGCAGCTATGAAAACCAGCTGCGCGCAGCAAAAAAACTGGCCGTCATCCTGCCGCTGGCCTTGTTCGTGATCTTCATGATCATTTACTTCCAATTCAAAAAGGTCTCCACCACCCTGCTGGTTTTCTCAGGCATCTTCGTGGCATGGAGCGGCGGGTTCGTACTGATCTGGCTCTATGGCCAGCCATGGTTCCTCGACTTCAGTTTGTTCGGGATTGAGATGCGCACCCTGTTCCAGATCCACACGATTAACCTGAGCGTCGCCGTCTGGGTCGGCTTCCTGGCCCTCTTCGGAATTGCCACGGATAATGGCGTCATTCAGTCAACCTATCTCGACCAGGTCTTCCGCGAGCGCAAGCCCCGAAGCCGTGAAGCGATCCGCGAGGCCACACTGGTCGCCGCCGAGCGGCGTGTGCGGCCCTGTCTGATGACCTCGGCAACCACGATCCTCGCGCTGATCCCGGTGCTGACCTCCACGGGTCGCGGTTCGGACGTTATGGTTCCGATGGCGATTCCCTCCTTTGGCGGCATGCTCGTGGTGCTCATCAGCATCTTTGTTGTGCCGGTGCTCTATTGCGCCCTGCAGGAGCGAAGGATCAACAACTAGAACTGAGTGAGCAGACGCAGGCTGGCGGTGGTTTCGGTATAGCCGTCACCAAAACGCCCATCGAGTCCCAGATTCCATTCAAACACCTGGCGGCTGCTGTTGCGCATCCACCAGGAAAGCCCGGTCCCGATTTCATAAATATCTTCCACCGGGGCCTGCATGCCGAAGGTGTAACGGCCCGAGCCGCCGACAAGGGAATAGCCTATACGCTCTTCGTCTGCATTGAACTCATGCAGCCAGTTTGCATGCAGCTCCGGCACGAGCACCGACCGGTTGAGCTCATGCGCGTAGCTCGTCTTCAAGCCCACCTCGGACTTAAGGCTGAAATAGTCGAAGTCATCCACGCTGCGCGGGACCGCCGTCGTTGATTTTTCCACATAGCTGTCCTGCAGGAAATATGAGCCGGAGAGCGCGGCGGAAGGTGTAATAAAGAGATTGTCCTCCGCGAACACCATCTCCTTTCCGCCGCCCGCATAGAATCCCAACTGATCGGCATCATAGTCGGCGGTCGTGTCGAACAGGGAGCCCGAAGTGTCTTTAATGGAACTGCGCCCGTAGCCGAAGTTGAGGTCTCCAAACCATGAAACCGTACCCCATGATGCATAGGCCATCCCATAGCCGGTAGTCGACTCGCTGTTATCACCATCATCCTGATCAATTTCGGAGCGCGCCCAGCCACCCGCAATACCGGCCAGCAGGTCGCCGTAGCTCTGGTCTACCCCGATGACCACACCATAAACATTCTGGTCGTACCCCGGCAGTCTGCTGCTGCTGTCCCGCGCACCCCAGCTGCCGTAGCCCTTGATCCAGCCCTGTGCCTGTGAACCGTAGAAATGCGGTCCGAAGGCGCCCTGCGGCAGCATGGGCCCCGGAACCACTCCGCGCATCCGGGCCTGCTTGAAACCATCCATCATGCCTTTGACATGGGAATAGGACGGCACGCGCCGATCATACAGCTGCGAAAGCTGGGCGTTCTGCGCATTCGAATCAAGCTGCGAAAGAACCTCGAGCATATGCTCCGCACGGGGGTCGCCGGCATCGGCCATCAGATCAATTTCCTCGCTGACGCCCGCCATCTCGCTGCCCGGCGCAAATCCGGCACTGTCGGCCAGTCGCATCCGATTAATGAGTGCAATCAGATCATCACTCTCCGATACAAGGTCGATCGTCAGCAGGGAGCCCAGGCCGGTGATGTTCAATGCATCCAGATCGGCTGTGGTGGCATTCGTTACGCCGTTCACGATCAACGTATCGGCCTGGACCAGACGGTTGGTGAACACCACGCCCCGTTCAAGGCCACTGAGCGCACCGGTATATTCAAGCGTGGCGCCGGCTTCAAATTCGGCGGTATTGTCCACCACCAGCAAGGCCGGACTGGCAGGCGTATTGGTGACACTTTGAAATGCGAACACCGAAGACTCATCCTGAAAATAATTCGCCGCCGCGGCATGACCGCCGGACTCAAAGGCGAGGGCCGCCTGATTCCGGACCGAAAGGGTCTGGCCGACGGTGACAAATCCGCCATTCGTAACGATCAGATCATTGTAATAGCCATCCAGCGCAAGGCTGCCGGAGTTGGTCCAGATTGAACCGGGATCGGCAACGAGGATAAGGTTGCTGACCGTGGCGGCGTTGCCAAGCACTCCGCCGGCACTGGACAGCCGGGCTCCTCCGAGCACACTTACGGTATTATAGGAAGACGCATCGCCAAGCTCCAGGGCATTCACTCCCAGATCCCATACGGCATTGCTCCCTGTCAGAAAAACAGTGCGTTGACCTTCGAGGGTGTTGGTCAGCCCCGTCAGCACCCCCAGGCTTTCGAGCGTTCCTCCGTCCATGAAATTGAATCCCGGCTGAGCAGCATCCAGCCCATTGCTGGCCACCAGCCAGCCGCCGCTGCCCAGGTTGAACGCATTGCCGGCATTTCCGATCAGCAGATCGCCGCCGAGCAGTACTGTGCCGCCGTCCGAGACATCAACCCGGTTTGCCGCATTGCTCGCGGATCCTATGGTGAGAGACCCCGTAATATTCAACAGGGAACCCTGGCCTGTAACAGAGACGGCATTTCCGGAGACTGCCGCCCCCGATCCGACCGCAACGTCATCGGCTTCAACCCAGCCCCCGACGGCAACGTCCAGCAGATTGTTGGAGGATGTTCCGCCCACAACAAGATTGCTGCCAAGCAGGTTCCACCATCCATAGAATCCGATGATACCCAGCGTCCGCTCGCCTTCGATGGCCGCCGTCGCATTGGAAAGAACGCCTCCTACATACAGTGCGGAACCTTCATTGAAGGCGAACCCGTCCATTGCCGCATCGAAATCGCTGTACACGTCGAGGGAGCCGCCCCGCTCGAGGTTGAATGTGTTCCCTGTTCCGTCGATCTGCAGTCCGTTGTATGCCACCACGGATCCCCCGTTGGTGACCGTAACCGAGTTGCCCGTGTTATCCGCGTTACCGATATAGAGCCTGCCATAGTTTGTCCAGACCGAGCCCGCGCCCGAAATGAATACGAGGTTGTTGTCGGCATCATTGGTTACCCCGACATAACCGTTAATCGAGTCAACGACCGCTCCATCCAGCACCTGCAGCTGGTTGCCGGGGCCGTCAAAGCCAACGATTACGTTGAGATTGGCATACAACGTCGAGTCCGAAAGCTCGATTGAGTTGTTCGCCGACAGGCTGTCGAGACCGACAAAGACCGAGCCTGCCGTATAAACGAAGGCGCCGTCAGACACCTCCAGCCGGTTATTCGCGCCCTCGAGTCCCACGTACAGGTCCCGTCCAGAAAACAACGCCGAACCGTTTCCGGAAATCAAAGCATGGTTGTCGTCGGAATCGACATTATGACCGATCGACACCCCCCCCAGAGCCTCGACCACGGCGGCATCCTGGGCCGACAGATCATTACCGGATCCGTCGTAGCCGAGATAAAGCACACCGTCCAGCAGCAGTTGGGAATTATCCCCGAGGTCCACCCAGTTACTGGAAGAGGAGGAGCTGTAGCCCACGTAAAGATTAGTCTGCCCCCACGCGACGATATTATCGTCAATCATCAATCCGTTCCCGGAGTTGGCATACCCCACATATACCTTGGCCATGAAAATCGAGTCATCCGAAATCGGATAGGTTTCCCCGCTGTCAATAATGAGCTGGCCGTGCGCCGCAAGTGCCGTGCTCATGCCGGCCAGCCACAATGCACATGATCTGAAATTCATGATTCCGCTCCCTCCAGGACGTTAGATTAGAATCCGGACCCTATCATGGATTCCAGATCATCCATCCTTAAAAACAAAAAAAAACATCATGTTCACAGGTTATCTGCTGCCGGACCCCGGAAGGGACAGACCGAGAGTTATCTCGGGATTTGACCCCAACAGACAAAGCGTCCATTATCAGGGCATATACAACAGGACAGGTAAGCTATGAAATTGATCCACGGAGGCATTCCGGTTCTTCTGCTCGCACTTTCGGTGGGATGTGCATCGACCAGGGAAGAGCCGGCCGAACATGAGTCACTGATGAGCAAGCGCGAACAGAACGCCCTCCTTGCCAAGGCACGTCCATTGGAGGAGTTTAATCTTTCTCCTTCGTTCCCCTTTGGCAACGGGTCGCTTTATCTGGGCTCCGCCGTACTGGAACCCGGCCAATCCGCCGTCAGACGCTTTGAACCCGGCGGCATGCCGGTCATCGAGCTCACGGGGAAGTCCGCCCGCAGAACCATGAAGGTCCTGTTGGATACGGCCGCAAACGCCTCCTGGATGCAATACTCCGCCGCCGCTAAAAACGATGCGACCTTCATCAGCAACAAAGGCAAGGTGGTTCCCTCCATAGGTGTAGTCAGTAGCAAGGGGGTGGATGCTTTTGCCGCAGTTATTCCGCTGCTCCATATTGACGGGCTCACCCTGAACAATACGCCGCTCTACGTACGTATGGCCCGCGGACTCATGCAGCCCCCCATGTACAGCAGCTCGGTTCCGCTGGTCGATGCCGTGCTGGGCTACGACAACCTGCGGCAGTTTCAATATATCCAGTTCGACCTGGCGGCCGGAACCGTCCGCTTTTCCACCAGCACACCGTATACCCCCAACGACAATCTGCTGATCGGGCAGGCAAACCTGTCTTCCGTATGCCGGGATGCGCTGGCGGTCCAGGGCAGTGTTTTCGGACAACCCGTCCCCATCATTCTTGATTTTGCCGGCGACTATGCCTTTGCCCGCGGCGACACGCGCAATCCCGTTACGAAACAGGTGGAGCTCGGAGAAGTGGTCTTCGTGGAGGTGCCGACGGAGGTGCTGGCCCGTCAGGACCGTTATCCCAGAGCCGGGCGAAAGCTGCTCGGCAAATATCTCGTCACCATCTGCCCCCGTAGGGGCCTGGTTTATTTTGAGAGGCCGACGAATCCATAATTCATACAGACGGACATGCACATGAGTGCGCCCGATACAATTGCTGAACTGGTTTTCTGGCTGCTGGGCGGCCTGGCGCTGTTCATTTACGGCATGCGTGTCATGGGCGACGGCCTTTCCAGTGCCGTGGGCAGCGGCATGCGCAGCCTGCTCGGCAAGGCCACCCGCAACCGGATGGTCGGCCTCGGCCTGGGCACCATGTCCGGCACCCTGATCCAGAGCAGTGCATCCGTGGTGCTCTTTATCGGCTTCATCAATGCGGGACTCATGACCCTGCGCCAGGCGGTCGGCCCCATCCTCGGGGCCAACATTGGAACCACACTTTCGATGCAGCTGATCTCGTTCAAACTGAACGCCTACAGCCTCCACGCCATCTTTATCGGCCTCCTGCTCCATCTGGCGGTCAAAAACACCAAGGTGAAAAATGCCGGCCTGGCCCTGCTCGGCTTTGGACTGCTCTTTCTCGGCATGTCTATCATGGGTGACGCCATCCATCCCTACCGCGAGGCGTTCGAGCCGTGGCTCGCACGCCTGAACGGCAGCACAACACGCGGGCTGATTCTCGGAACACTGGCGGCAGCGCTTATTACCGGCATCGTCCAGAGCAGCGGCGCGGTCATCGGCATGGGTTTCGCTATGATCAGGGCCGGCGCCATCACGGATTTCGAAGGCATGTTCCCCATCATTCTCGGCGCAAACATCGGGACCTGCGTCACCGGCCTGCTCGGGAGCATCGGGACGACCATCGATGCACGCCGCGCCGCCGTGGTTCACCTCCTGTTCAACCTGATTGGCTCTACCCTCGCCATTCTGGCGGCTCCGCTGTTCTATAGATACATACCGTTCACCTCCGGCGATCTGGTCCGCCAGGCGGCCAACGCCGATACGATCAAGATGATTGCAGTCGCTTTACTGCTGCTGCCCTTCGCCCCGGTACTGGCCATCGTGGCCGCCCGGCTGGTTCCGTCGAAAGTCGCGCAGCCGGAATCCACATTCCTGGATGACCAGGAGCTCGACCGGCCCGAGCTGGCCATCGTGGCCTGCCTGCGCGAGCTTCAGCGCACCTGCAGGATCTGCGATCACAGCCTGCAGTTGGCGGCCGAGGAGTTTATTCAGCACGACCCCCGGCGGATCCGCCTGATCAAGGTCAATGAGCAAAGTGTGAACGCCATCAAAGCCTCCATGCGCATCTTTATCGGCAGGCTTACCCGCAACTATCTCTCCAAGCGGCAGGCGATTCTCATTGAACACATTGATCGGTGCATGTCGGATATTGAACGTATCGGCGACCACATCGCCAATCTGGGCACCATTACACAGCGGCAGCGCGGCATCGCGGCCGCCCGCTTTGTCCCGTCTGCGGTAGAAGACTGGCTTTCGCTGCATCAGGCCACGGCACAGCTGCTGGCCAAGGTGATTGAATCGCTCGACCCCGAAACCGGCAACTTCCAGGAGATGGCCAAAGAGGTGCTTGAGCTGCGGGAAGGATTCCGCTCTACGGCCCTGAACGTGCAGCAGGCCCACCTGCAACGATTGGAAGACAAAGTCGTCACGCCGATTGCAGGCATGATCTTCAACGACTACCTCTCCAACTTCTGGCGTATCACCAAACACATCAAGGCCATTGCACTCGCGGAACAACAGCCGCAGTTCTGGATCAAGCGCGAAAAGCTCGGCAAGGTGATGTCCCAGGAGGCGCCGGGCTATTCCGTGCCCGACAAAATCAACCCCGAGGACTATCTCGATAAACTCCAGTCCGACGGCTATCGCTAGAAACTGCTTTCCCTCGACCCGAACAGAGGGTACCCTGTCCATGGAAAATACGGGAGGCGAACATGTGGAACTGCCCATCATGTAATGCGGAGGTCGACGACAGATTTGATACCTGTTCGAAGTGCGGCACAGGGCGCGACGGTTCCGAACCACCGGTCGATTTTGTCAGGAAAGGCGACGCCTACCAACCGGGACTGCCGGCCGCAAAAAGCACTTCATCGAAAAACAGCAGCAGGGTGGTCTCGGTGGTCATTGTATTGATCGTGATCATTACATTGATCATCGTGGCCCTGAATAACTGACTCCGGCAAAACGCCCTTTGAAGGCAGGGACGGCTGTCTCCTGCCCTCCTCCGCGTTCGGATGGTCTATTCCTGCACCGTATATTCACCGGGTTCGTTGAACTCATATACGGCAGCACCGCGGTTTTCAAACCGATAGCCGCGGATCTTAAGGAACTCGGGCACATTGCTCTCAGCGGAACGCTCGGCATCGCTAAGCATCACCAACTCATAGCCGGCATTGCTGAATGCGCCGCGAACGGTAACCTTCGCACCGGCGCAGGCCTTTACAACCAAAGCGGATTTCCCGGAAAGCTCGACACCCTCCAGATGGATATTCTTGCCGTCAACGATCAGCGCAGCTTCGCCGGAGATGGCCCCGCCTTCAATCTTTTCCGCACCTTCGGCCAGGCTCATGGCGAAGGAAGGACGCAGGATAACCTTCGGACCCAGCGTAAACGGCACGCCGAGGATCTTTTCCGTCGCGGCTTCCTCAACCTTCATTCCCGCAAATTCCAGACGCGTGCGACCCGATTTGTAGAAATCCGATTCCGCGGTGGCACTGGCATCGGCCGGATTTCCGCCCTCCACCTTGGCGGCGGCATCGGCAATGTTGTTCTTGTTGGGCGAGAAGCTCCAGCTGCGGTCAAAGATCGTGACACCGACCTTTTCCTCCGGGCCGAACAGCTTCGGCAGGTCCTGCATCATGGTTTCAAGGCGGGTCGGTTTTTTGAAGGCCGACTTGGATTCGTCGGTATACTTTGGATTCACAAACTCGGCAATAATGCCCTGCGATTCCTCCAGAATACGAACGTAAGAGGCCGTACGGATGACCAGGGTGTTGCAATTGCCCGGGAACATCGAGAATCCATGCTCGTTGGCCACGTCACCCTCGGGGCTGACCGTAGCGCGCAGCAGCGGATCGAGCTGATTGTATTCGACATTAATCGTCATTTCCCTGCCGTTCCCCACCAGCCTGGCCAGACCGCCGACCGCCTCGCCCGGGACACGGTTGATGGCCAGCGAGTTGAAGTCGTACCCCTTTTCCACCGAGACACCGATGGCGGCCGGTAAGGTGTTGAAACTCGGTCCGTTGGTATCCTGAATAAACATCAGGTAATCGATGCCCTCCGAAGTCAGTTTGGCGGCCACACCGCTTGTGTGCAGTAGCATGTGGATGTCGCCATGCCCGTGCGGCTTGAGGATCAGCTTGTACTTTTCCTCCAACGCCAGCTTACCGTCATTGTCGGCGATGGCCGGCACCAGCTCCTGCTGAAGCACATGCACCTGCTCCTTCTTCAGGCCGAAATAGTTGTTGGCCTCAAGCGACTCGAGGGTTTTGGGACCGGTATCCTGCGAGACCATGATCACGAAGGGTACGGGCTTCGGCTGGTCCATGCGCGCCTCCATGGCGAGGAGGTTGTCGGCATAGTGCTTGAGATAGGTCGTGCATTCAAGGACCTCGACGGCGATATCGAGCTTGATGCCGTTGTATCCAAGGCGCTCGCCCAGCCCGCCGGCAACGAGCACGATGCCCACCTTGCCGAACTGCTTCACACCGATCCCCTCATACTGGATGAACGTATCGTTGATTTCGGTCAGGTCCACCGTATCGGGATGCTCCGGAACAAACCCCTCAAACGGATTTTTTCCTTCCTTGGCCTCCGTGAGGAGCTTTCGGCTGTTTTTGATGTAGCCGACCAGACCTCCCGGATAGTTGCCTTCGATTTTTTGCAGTGACTCGAGAAAGGCGTCCTTTTCCGCATCCGCCGTACCCGGTCCATCCCACCCGTCGAACAGGTGCTGCTGTCCGTTTTCAACCAGCGTGTTGATCAGCTCCTGCTGTTCTTCCGTCAGACGGCTCCAATCATTAGACAGCCCCACCAGTTCCACTTCCTCCAGAAATCCGTAGCTCATCTGTTTCCCTTCCAATTTGATTATGCGTTTACCTGATTGGTGAAAATCCACCTCTGTTTTAAAAAACTCCCGCTGGTATGACCATAAAAATACGGCCGCATTTGACCCGGTTCAGGGGGCTTCATGCCAAACCTTGTCAGGCTGCAGAAGCCTTGATAACCTTGGCAACACATACGTTATATGATGTCGATCGGGTGCAGCCATGCGCGAACACCTAACCGTTTCCCGGGTGTTTCCAGCCCCTTGTTTAACGGAGACGCGTATCTGAAAGACTGCTCAGCATTGCGGTATCGAGCGGAAACTCCTCTGGTTTTAGCTGCTCTCCACGGTCGGCATTGTGATCGTTCATTTGATTGCAGTCCTGCTTCGCTCCGCATTTCCCGGCACGACCTACCCCGTCCGGCCGGTCACGATCATAACGGCCGGCATGATCGCGGCCGTTGCATGGTTTACCGCCGGCATCCTGCCCGCCCGCCTCGACGGAACGGCTCAGCGCTATCCGCTGCGGGCAGGCCTGATTGGGGCCATCGCGCTGCTGATGGTGGTCCAAACCGCCCGCATGGCCGGCAATCGTGTGCACCCCGACCAACCGATCACCATTCTCACCGGCAATCCGCTTGTAACCCGGCACGAATGCGGAACCGCCTACTTCCATGCCGTCGAGTTGAATGACCGGGGGGTGGAAAACCTGTATAGTACAGAATACTACCCCGCGCTGAATCGCGAGGCTGAACCGTATACGGACATCGAGGGGCTGGAAGTCGGTGATGCGTATCAGTACCCTCCGCAGTTTCTGCTCCTCCCAAAGCTTCTGCTCACATTCACCAGCAATTATCCGACGCTTCGGTACATTTGGTTTGCCCTGCAGTTTCTGGGGATCGGCGCAGTCTTCCTGTTGCTTGCTCACGGGATCGGCGGATCTGCCGGCGGGTGGGCTGCGCTGCTCGCACCTTGGGTTATTGCATCACCCGCCGCCCTTTACGCCTACCAGTACACCCAGTTTTATTTCGCCGCCATAGCCCTCGCCATCGCCGGTATGCTGGCCTTCGAGAAAAAGAAAAACGTTCTGGGCGGAGCGTTACTCGCCTTCGCAATCGTCGGAAAAATCTTTCCGGGCATCCTCGGGGTGCTGTTATTGGCGCAAAAGCGGTGGAAGGCGGCGGCCTGGACCTTCGGATTCGGCCGGATCTACACGGTCGCGGCGCTTGACCTTCTGGGGCCGGCTCCTTTCCGGGCGTTTCTGGGCTATCAGCTGCCGCGTATGCAATCGTTCGAAGCATTCGCCTTCCTAGAAATATGGCCGGAAGTCCGCATTGAACTCATCGCTTCCAACCTGGCCCCCTATGGACAGATTATCCGGCTGGGCGAGATGGGCGTTCCGGGTATGACCGCCGGCGTTGCGTCCGCCTGCAATACGCTCTTTGCCCTCTCGCTTGCAGCCCTCACCTGGTTTGCGGCCAGACGGACGGTTTCGCGAGTGCATCGTGCCCAGGTCTGGCTGGGCATTCTGGGGCTTGCGTCCATGGTCAGCCCTGCGGCATGGGGCGAATACACCTGCCTTCCCGCCCTCTGGCTGCTCACCCTGCTTGCTGCGGACGGAACCGTGAGTCGGGTTCGTGCCGCTGTTTACGAGCTATGCGCTGTGTTCTTCTACTTCCTGCCCGGTATCATTCCGACGCGCATGCTTACCCTCCCCATCCTGGCCTATGCGATGTCTTCGATCACCTTTGCACTGCTGATCGGCCTGCAGGTCTGGGTTCTAGTGCGCCGGGCGCGGATCGCGAGCTGAAGGATGCGCAATCACCTTCCTCGAAATGCACACATTCAGTCAGCGGCCAGATAATCCTCCAGGCGTGCTTCGGCAACGCGCTTGGCGATGAGTGCCGCGGAATTATCATCCGTCACCTGTCGGTAGGAAACCGCCCCTTCAAGCAGCAACACCCATTCTTCCGCCAATGATTCAGCATCCTTCACCCCTGCCCCTTCCGCCATTTTCCGGATGCCATCGGCGGCATCCGCATAGTGCGCACTGGCAGCCCGCTTGATCGGGTGCGTCCGCGACGGAAATTCCGAACATGCGGCGATGAAGATGCAGCCGCGATAGTCCGGATGGTTGAACCATTCATCAAGCACATCGAACATCGCAAGCAGCATGGCCTTTGGATCATATCCGGCCTTCTCCTGTATCGTTTTCGAAAATGCTTCCATCTCCCACTTGTCGCGCAGCTTGACCGCCTCGAGCGCCAGCTCGTCGCGCGACTCAAAGTGATTGTAGAACGTGGATTTGGTCAGCTTTGCCTCATCCAGAATGTAGTCGAGCCCGACCGCATGGAATCCGTGTTCGTGAAAAAGATTGATTGCCGTGAAGATCAGTTTTTCCCGCGTGTTTGCCGGTTTGACGCCTCCTCCAAACAATTCCTCCGTCTTTTTTTCAGTGGTCTCTGCCATCACGACCTCCCTTGAAACATCCGGTTTCTCTGCATTTCTTTCAAACTTTGGACTCCGAGTCCACCTGGCTGTACTTCGAGTCCAGTTTGCTGGACTTCGAGTTTATTCCCAAATCCGCATTCCGGTCCTACGTTATAACCAGTCAACGGGAGAACGTTGGAAACCCTAACAGGAGGAAAAGACAATGACAACATTACTAAACCGATCAGCGACCCATGAAGCCCAGGTCGAGAACCTTCAGAACCACCTGATTGCATCCGCCGGCGGCGTATTCACTTCATTCTCGATCTACATTGGCCACAAACTCGGCTTCTACCGTATTCTGGCCGAGAACTGGGCCGTGACCACCGCGGAACTGGCCAGGCTGGCCGACACCCACGAGCGCTACACACGGGAATGGCTGGAGCAGCAGGCCGTCACAGGCATACTGGAGGTTGACGATCCCGCCAGGGGCACGTTCGACCGCAAATACCGGCTGCCCGCAGCCCATGCCGAGGTGTTGGCCGATCCGGATAACATCAACTACATCGCCCCCCTTGCCGAACTGCTCGTCGGAGTGACCCGTCCCATGAAAGCTCTTCTCGACTGCTACCGTCACGGCGGCGGTATTGGATTTGCCGACTACGGAATGGATATGCGGCACGGACAGTCGGGCATCAACCGCATGACATTTCTTAAGGAGCTGGGCAGCGACTGGCTCCCGCAGGTTCCGGGACTCGATGAAAAGCTGCGGAAGGATGGTGCCCGGGTCATGGATTTCGGCTGCGGATGCGGGTGGTCGAGCATCGGCATTGCCAAGGTCTATCCAACGGTTCATATCGATGCCTACGATCTGGACAGGGCCTCCATCGATGAGGCGCGACAGTATGCCGCGGATCATGGCGTGGCCGACCGGATCACCTTCCATTGCGAGGACGTAGCAACCGTCGAATCGGGACACGATTATGATCTGTTCATCACCTGTGAAACCCTTCACGACCTGGCCCATCCGGTTGGAGCCCTGAAGGTGGCGCTGCGGAACCTGAAACCCGACGGCATAGCACTTGTGGTTGATGAGCGCGTTGCTGACACCTTCATGGGTGCTGACGGCGATCTTGACTGGATGATGTATGGGTGGTCGATTCTTCACTGTCTACCCGCCGGGATGGCGGACGGAGCCGAGTGCCACTGCGGCGGAACAGGTACGGTAATGCGAAAGTCCACACTCGCCCGCTATGCCGCCGAAGCCGGCTTCAGCAACGTCGACGTCCTGCCGATTGAAACCCTGTTTTTCCACCTCTATCAACTTCGCGTTTAAACCAAGGAGAGACCGATGAAACCTGGAAAAGATCACAGCCCTGGAATCGAACGTTCGGTCATGATGTTCACTATTCTTGCCATGGTCGGCATTGTATTCGTAAACATCCTTGCCGCGCTGATCATGCGCATGTTCCCCGGAACACCATATCCGGTACGGGCCGTTACGACCGCAACGGCACTCGTGGCCGCCGTTATCGCAGTGCGCAAAAACCGATTGATGCCGGCGTGGCTGGACGGCACTGCACGGCGGCATCCAGTAAAAGCAGCGGCGCTGGTGCTTGTATGCCTGTTGGCCGTTGTCCAGACCGCCCGGATAACCGCCAACCGGGTCGACCCCGGGAACGGTATCACGATCCTGACCGGAAATGAGTTCTGGACCCAGCACGAATGCGGCACGGCTTACTTTCATGCAGTGGAACTGAATGATCGAGGCGAAGAAAACATATACCATGCCGACCACTACCCCGTACTCAACCGGGACGCCGAACCTCACTCCGACATCGAGGGACTCAAGGTCGAAGACTCCTTCCAGTATCCCCCGCAGTTCCTTCTACTGCCAAAAGTGATGTTATCGCTAACCAACGACTATCCAACGATCCGGATGATCTGGTTCGCCTTTCAATATCTCGGAATCGCGACCGTGCTGCTGATGCTCGCACGCTGGGTCGGCGGTCAGGCCGGCCGAACGATGGCCCTGATGGCCCCACTGGTCATCACCGCTCCGGCGGCACTTTATGCCTTCCAATATACCCAGTTCCATTTCGCCGTCATCGCACTAGCAGTTGGAGGCATGCTTGCCATCGAAAAAGGACGGACCGCGCTCGGCGGAGCGCTTTTGGGATTCGCCATCGTAGGCAAAATTTTTCCAGGATTTCTGCTTCTCCTGCTCTTGATGGAAAAGCAATGGAAAGCTGTCGTATGGACGCTTGGATGCTGTGCCGCGTACACGGTCATCGCATATGCAACACTCGGGTTCGCTCCGTTTTCGGCCTTCCTCGAATACCAACTTCCCCGCCTGCAATCTTTCGCCGCGTTTGCCTTTCTCGAGACCTGGCCGGAGGTCCGTTTCGAACTGATCACCGCAAACCTTTCTCCGTATGGCCAGATTGTGCGGCTCGGCGAGCTCGGCGTACCGGGCATGGGAAAACAGATGGCTTCCTCGTTCAACAGCCTGTTCGTGCTTGCCGTAATCGCATCTGTTGTCGTGGCATCGCGACGGCTTGACTCCCGCGTACGACGTGTGCAGGCCTGGCTCGGCATTCTTGGACTGGCGTCGCTGGCCAGCCCTGCGGCCTGGGGAGACTACATCACGCTGCCCGCTCTGTGGCTGCTCACCACCCTGATCCCCGAAGCATCCGGAAAGCGCATCACAGCAATCACATGCGGAATAGGCGGAATCTTCTTCTATTTCCTGCTCGGCACAGTGCCGATTGGAACATTCTCTTCGTTAAACGTAACCTACATGCTCTCCTCCTTCAGCTTTATCCTGTTGGTCGGCCTGCAGGGATGGGCCGTAACGCGGAAAACGGAATCAGCGGAATGTTCGGACACCTGCCTGGTGATGCACAACGTCACGACGTAGTAATGGCGGAGGGGAGCGCAGCTCCCCTCCATGATATCATGGGTTCACCGTGGATTGACCCTGTCTTCAGCTTCAGGTATTTTCTTCAACATGACTGAACAAGCACAGGCGGGAGAGCGGATCCAGGAGCTCCGGACGGAAATCGAACGGCACAACCGGCTCTATTACATTGACGCCAAACCGGAGATCACCGACCGCGAATATGACCGGCTGCTCGACGAACTTGAATCACTGGAAAACCAGTTTCCGGAATTCCAAAGCCCCACCTCCCCCACGCAGCGCGTAGGCGGCGCCCCGCTGGATCATTTCGACAGTGTACGGCATGCGGTACCCATGATGAGTCTGTCGAACACCTATTCGAAAGAGGAGCTGGTCGAGTTTGATCGACGCATCCGCAAACTCATTCCGGAGGAAGAGTTCAGCTACATCCTGGAACCCAAGATCGACGGTGTGGCTATTTCGCTGCGTTATGAAAACGGGGCACTGGTTCAGGCCGTCACGCGCGGTGACGGCACGACGGGAGATGATGTGAGCGCGAACGTCCGGACGATCAACTCGATTCCCCTGCGGCTGTCAGACATGATGCCCCCGGCCGTGCTGGAGGTTCGCGGCGAAATCTACATGGATACAAAAGGATTCGCCCGCCTGAACGAAAAGCGGCAGGAGGCCGGACTCGAACCCTTTGCCAATCCGCGCAATGCCTGTGCCGGATCACTGAAACTTCTTGATCCCAAAGAGGTCGCAAAACGGCCGTTGAATGCCGTCTTCTATGCCGTCGGCGAGCTGGACGGCGTTGCGTTTGAAACCCACGCGCAGATGCTGGAGACCCTGCAGCATTACGGATTGCGGATTGCACCATCCTACTGGCAAGACAACACCATACAGGACATTCTTGATCAGCTCGATGTGCTCGAAGGCATGCGCCACGACTTTCCATTTGAAATGGACGGCGGAGTGATCAAGGTAAACGAGCGCAGATTGTACGAGCCGCTTGGATTCACCGCCAAAAGCCCCCGGTGGGCAGTCGCCTACAAATATGAGCCGGAGCAGGCCGAAACCACGCTGCACGCGATTTCCATCCAGGTCGGCCGTACCGGCGTACTGACTCCGGTGGCCGAACTCGAACCGGTTCAGCTGGCCGGCACAACGGTCAAGCGGGCCACCCTTCACAACGAAGACGAAATCCGGCGCAAAGACATTAAGATCGGCGACCGGGTGATTGTCGAAAAAGCCGGGGAAATCATTCCCGCTGTCGTGAAGGTGGTGACTGAAAAGCGCACAGGTGCGGAAGAGGCATTCACGATGCCGGAGGCATGTCCGGTTTGCGGAGGTGCGGTCGAAAAACCTGAAGGCGAAGTGGCCTTGCGCTGCATCAACCTGCAGTGTCCGGCCCAGGTGAAGAACTGGCTCACCCACTTTGCTTCGCGCAGTGCAATGGACATCAACGGACTGGGCGAATCCTTGGTGGAACAGCTGGTTGACAGCGGCCTCGTGAAAAATCCCGCGGAGCTCTATACACTTCAGAAGCAGGAGGTGCTGGGGCTGGAACGCATGGGCGACAAGTCGGCTGAAAACCTGATCAAGGGCATAGAAGACAGCAAGCACCGGCCTTTTGAGCGCGTGTTGCTGGGGCTCGGCATCCGGCATATCGGAAAAGGCGCTGCCATCATCCTGGCCAATGCATTTAAAAACATTGATGCCCTAATGGCTGCGACACCCGATCAGCTGGAAGCCATCCGCGACATCGGCCCCATTGTCGCCCGGTCCGTGGCCGATTATTTCAACGATCCCGACACGCTCGCGGTAATCAGCCAATTGAGAGAAGCCGGCGTAAACTTCGAACAGGAGGAAGCCGGCGGCAATGACGAGTTCGAGGGACTGACCTTTGTCCTGACCGGCTCCATGGAATCCATGACCCGTGATGAAGCAGGTGAGAAAATCCGGGCGAGAGGCGGCAAGGTGAGTTCGAGCGTATCAAAGAACACAAGCTATCTGGTGGCGGGCGAGAGTGCGGGATCAAAGCTGGCCAAAGCCGAGCAGCTGGGCGTGACCGTGCTGACCGAAGAACAGTTTATCGGACTGCTGGGCTCGGACCAGAAACTCGAAGACACGAAGACCGGGCAGCTGGGGCTGGATCTTTAATCCGCCTTCGCTGAAACTTCCGCCGGCGCAGCAGGCTATGGCGGGACGGGATGGCGGACAAGCTGGGAGGAAGAGATGATATTGGATACACTGGAGAATGCGGCACGCTATGCCGGGCTCAGGCTCGGCTGCTCAGAAGCCTTTGGTTTTCTTGACCAGCCGGGATTGGCTGAACTGCCGGATGGAACATATGAAATTTCCGGCGACTTTGTTTATGCGATCATTGACCGCACCAACGGGCGCAAGGTGTCGGATGGACAGCTCGAAGGCCACCGCAAATACATCGATATCCAGTATGTCGTCAGCGGAGATGAATCGATGGGGTGGCGATCGTCCACCGGGCTTAAGAGTGCCGTACCCTACGATGAAATAAAAGACCTGGAGTTTTTCGAAGGGGAGCCTGAGAGCCTGGTACGCGTACCACCCGGATCGTTTGCAGTCTTCCTTCCGACGGATGCCCATCTGCCGCTGATCGGGGACGGCCCGATTCATAAAGTGGTCGTCAAGATCGCGATCGGTGATTCCTGAGATCGGCTGAGAATCATACGGCCTGAAGCCGGACAGGAACACCGGTGCCGGCTTCCGGCCCGGATTAAAACGTGTGCCCGATCAGGAAGTTGAAACGCCCCTTGCCGTCGTGGTAGCGCTCGTCATAGGTGATCGGCCAGGCGTAGTCCAGATGCAGCGGGAATCCGGGCAGATCGAAGCGCAGCCCCAGTCCCCAGTTATCGTTGTAGAGCGAGGGATCAAAATCCCATGAGTCTATATTCACGAATCCCCAGTCGTAGAACGCCGCCCCGCGAACCTTCTGCCAGATCGGAAAGGTCATTTCCGCCGTGGTAAAGGCCGAGCTGTTACCGCCGACCGGATCCCGGGTGACCGGATCCACCGGCCCGACATCGCGGTATTCAAAGCCCCGGAGCGTGTAAGACCCGCCCAGGAAAAGACGATCAAACAGCGGTACGCCTTCACCATAGATTGCGCCGGAATCGGCACTGTCGCCAAAGGCCTCGACGGACTCGGCCTGCCCCCGCAGGTTAAAGACCATGTTTCCGATCAACGGCCAATACTGCGCCGCGCGCACCCGCATCCCGTAGATATCGGTCTGCCCGCCCAGCGCGCCGCCGGCTGCATAGGGCGTTATGGAGGTTTTGTTGCCGCGGGTCGGATTAAAATAATTATCACGGCTGTCGAACAGCCAGGTGTATTCAAGTGCACTCTTGGTGCGAACACCCTCTTCATCCTTGATAATCGGTGTCGCGGTTGCATCCACATTAAACACATCGAACCGTTCCAGCGAATACGCCAGGGTGCCCCGCGAAAAACGCGAGAGCGGCTTGCCGAGCGATAAACGGAAACCATCCGTCCGCTGATCATAGACACTGGAATAATAGCGCGCTTCACGGTGGTAAAGATCCACGCCGAACGACAGCTTCCGGTCCATGAACCACGGCTCAATGAACGAGATATCCAGATCGTTACGCTTGGTGCCCAGCTGCGCGCGGATCTTGAACTTCTGTCCGTCACCGATCGGCGGCCAGGTCCGATAGCTGAAATTACCCTGGGAAAGCTCGGCGTACCCCACCAGGGCATCCACGCTGGAGAAGCCGACGCCGGCGGCAAACCGGCCGGTGGGCTGTTCCTTGACCTGAACGTTGAGATCGTATTTGCCGCTCTCGCTCGTCGCCTCGGGATTGATGGTTACGATTTCAAAATAGCGCAGATTCCGCAGCTTGTTTTCCGATGCCAGAACCCGGCTGCGGTTGTATTTTCACCGGGATAGACCACAAGCTCGCGGCGGATCACCTTGTCGGCCGTACGCTCGTTGCCTCTGATGTTGATCTTGTTGACGTAACCGATCGAACCTTCCGATACGGCATAATCGATGTCTACAACGCCCGTGTTTGCATCGGCATCAAAAACCGGCTGGACGCCGACGCGGATGTAACCCCGGTTGCCGAAGAACGCCCGGAGGCCTTCACTGGCCTCTTCGATGTTTTCGTAGGATGCAAAACTTCCGGAACGAAGCCGGATGGTCCGCATCAGCTCTTCCTCCGAAAACGACTCCATGCCGCTGATGCTCACCTCGCCGATCCGATAGCGCTGCCCCTCATCGATCCGGTAGAGCAGGCGTGAATTCCGCGGATCGCTGTCGTCCAGGACCGGATCCGCAACCTGGACATCCAGGAAACCGTTGTTCATGTAAAACGACTTCAGGCTGAACACATCCAGGTCCGTCGTCTCATCTTTGAACTGCCCCGACTTAGTGATAAACGAATACCAGCGCTTTTCCTTCTGCTCGAGCAGCCGCTTGAGGCGGTCGTCATCCGCATACCGGTTTCCTTCAAATTCAACCTTCTTGATCCCCAGCTTGCGCCCCTCGTCGATGGTGTAGGTGACGTCCACGGTGCCGAGCTCGTCATCGGCCGTGGCCGTCCAATCCACCCGGGTATCCGGATACCAGAAGTCCGCATAGGCGGTCTTGATCTTCGACGCGGCCAGCTCAAACGTGGTGTCGTCGGCAAACTGACCGATCTCCAGCTCGGATTTCTTGAGCACCTTGCGATTGCGCATGCGGTCCGCACCCTTGATCTCGATGCGGCGCAGGCGATGCTTTGCGGTTACGGTGTAGATGAGCACTACGCCGTCCGGCTCCACTTCCATATGCGCCTTGACGTAGGAATAGCGCCCCGATTCACGCATGCGGTTTACATCGGTTGCGATTGCGGAGGAAATCACTTCCAGATCCGACACCTCCTGCCCCACGTTGAGCGATGCGAAGGCCAGCACGGAACTGATGTCGTACGACTCACCCTCCTGGTTGATAACCCGAATGTCCTTGATCGTTTCCGCAAAGACGGGCAGCGCGGCGAGGGCCAGCAAAATGATGATGATCTGTTTTTTCATAGAGGTACTCAACATCGCCTATTCATCATCCATGGGAGCATAGCTGTCGTCCTGTTCGCTCCGGTCTTCAAAACGGGTATATTCACGAATGAAGTTCATGCGCACCTCTCCGGTGGAACCATGCCGGTATTTTGCCACGTCAACGACCGCAAGATTATCGACATTGCGATCATCGCCCTTGGCATAATAACTGGGACGGTACAGCAGAAGCACGACGTCGGCATCCTGTTCGATCGCGCCGGAATCACGCAGGTCGGACAGCTTCGGTACGTTGTCGCCGCGGCCTTCCGTGGCGCGGCTCAACTGGCTGAGCACGATCACGGGAACTTCCAGCTCCTTGGCCATGGCCTTGACCGCACCGGAGATCGCCATGGTTTCCCGCTGCCGGCCATCCCGGGCAAACTTGGTGTAGTTCATCAGCTGAAGATAGTCGATGACGATGAGTTCAATCCCGTACTGGCTCTTCATCCGCCGGGCGCGGGAGCGCAGCTCCACGGCTTCGAGCCCCGGGGTGTCGTCGATGTAGATATTGGCTTTCTGCAGCCGGTCGGCCGCCGCCATCAGCTGGGCGTGCTCGCTCTGCGTAAGGCGCCGGCCTTTAAGTTTGTGCGCACCCAGCCGCGCGTTACTGAAGAGCATGCGCTTAACGAGCTGTTCGCGCGACATTTCCAGGCTGAAGATGCCTACCGGGACCCCTTTTCCTCCCGGCGCGTGCATGCCCAATGCCGCATTCTCGGCAATGTTCATCGCAAGCGAGGTCTTCCCCATGGCGGGACGGGCCGCCAGCACAACCATATCGGTCGGGTGCAGGCCGCCGAGTCGTTCGTTCAAACCCATATACCCGGTGGTAACGCCGGTTACGAGCTCGTTGGGATTGGTGTTTTCGATGTCCTTGAAGGCTTCCTTTACGGAATCCTTCCACTCCGGCACCTTTTCGGCACCGTGCATGCCGAGTTCAAACAAGGCGGACTCGGCCTCGCTGACCAGCACCGAGGCATCCTCCTCACCCTTGTAGGCGGCATCGATGCTTTCCGACGATTTATCGATCAGCAGCCGGTAGAGTTTCTTTTCCTGAACGATATCGCAGTAGAAGTCGACATGGGCCGGCACCAGCGTGCTGTCCTGAAGCTTCACGAGATAGTCGTATCCGCCGACCTTCTCAAGGGCATTATTGTCCTTGAGCCATGTGGCGATGGTGATGGCGTCCATGGGCACATTGGCCTGGCTCATGTCCACCATATGCTCAAAAAGCGCCTGATGGCGGCGATCGTAAAACGAACCGCTGCCCAGACGCTTTGCGAGGCATTTATCCAGTGCTCCGGCGGGATCCAGCAGAATAGAGCCTAGAACCCCCCGCTCGGCCTCCTCGCTGTGCGGGGGAATCCGTAGTCCTGCTCCTGAATCCCCGGGGATCATTTATCTTCTACGATCCAAACCTTGAGCGTGCTGGTGACTTCGGGATGCAGCTTGATGGTGACATCAAAAACACCCAGCTCATGGAGCGGACCGGTAAGCGCAACCTTGGAGCGCTCGAGCTCGATACCTTGCTCCTGCAGCTTTTCAAGGATCTGCGGAACGCCGACGGAACCGAACATCTTGCCGGTTTCGCCCACCTTGGCGGCAATCGTGCATTCCACGCCTTCAATCTTGCGGGAAAGCTCTTCGGCGGCACCCTTTTCCTTTTCGAGCTGGGCCAGGCGTTCCAGACGCTTCTTTTCGATCTGGCGCTTTTTACCCTCGGTCACTTCCGTTGCATAACCCTTGGGCAGAAGATAGTTGCGTGCGTAGCCCGGAGCCACCTTAACCACATCTCCCTCAATCCCCAGGCCTTCAACCTGATCCATCAATAATACTTCAACAGCCATTGTGAACTCCTTTCAACCTTAGCGGACCAGCCCCATCACCCGCGCACGGCGGATGGCGCGCTTGATCTTGCGCTGCTGCTGGGCGCTGGCGCCCGTCAGACGGCGGGGCAGGATCTTGCCGCGGTCGGTCATGAACTTCTTCAGAAGCTCCGCATCCTTGTAATCCACGTCCGTCACCCCACGGAGGAGTTCCGGATCGCGCTTGTAATCATCTCTTCTATCTCTGCGAGCCATAGTTATATCCTTTCTCTAAAACGGCACATCGTCATCATCGTCCATAGGCGGCTGCTCGGAAGCAGCCCCTCTGGGCGCATCGCCAAACTCCGTCCCCTTGCCGGGGCTTCCGAGGAACTGAACGCGGTCCGCGCGCACGCGCAGCTTGCTCCGCTTTTCCCCCTGCTGGGATTCCCATTGATCCAGCTGAAGACGCCCCTCCACAAAAACCGGAGACCCCTTGTGCAGGTATTCCGCCGACGTTTCCGCCTGGCGCCCCCACACCACTACATCCACAAAGCAGGTCTGCTCGACGGTCTCGCCCGCCTTGTTCTTGAAGTTTTCGTTGACGGCTAATCCGAGATCGGCGACCGCCGTTCCCGACGGCGTATACCGGATTTCCGGATTGCGCGTCAGATTGCCCATCAACAGGACCCGGTTATAGCTGGCCATGTTATGCCTCCTGCGCGGCCTCCACGCTGCTGGCCTCAACAAACTGATGGCGGAAAACATTGGTCGTCAGCTTCAACCGCTTCTTAAAGGCATCCAGCTGGGTGCCTTCCAGGTTGAACATAATGACCACATACAGGCCGGCCTTCTGCTTTTTCAGCGGGCGTGCAAATGTCTTCTTGCCCATGCGGGTCGTGCTTTCAATGGCGCCGCCCAGCTTTTCGAGTTCCTCTTTCACACGGTCAATCGCCTGGTCGAGACCTTCCTCGTCCAGTGCTTCCGGGAAAATGAACAGTCCTTCATACAACGTATTCAATGTATTTCTCCTTCTTATCCTGTCACCGACTGATTGAACGCGTTCATGGTCCGCTCAGTACCGATGGAAAAGATGCTTTCTACCGCATCGGCGGCCCGTTCGACAACCTTTTCCAACTTCAAATGCTCTTCCTCGGCAAACGCGCCGAGCACAAAGCCAATCATATCCTCGCCGTCCGGCTTCGGACCGATCCCAACCCGTACACGGGGGAAGGCTTTGGTCTGCAACCAT
>JBNKVA010000042.1:0-11054 GCA_050298955.1 Pontiella sp. | reverse complement strand
CGGAAAACAAGCGGTTCATTTCAAAGAGCTTCTTGCGGGCAATCGTGTTGGCGATGAGCGG
Source organism: Pontiella sp. (assembly GCA_050298955.1). GTDB lineage: Bacteria > Verrucomicrobiota > Kiritimatiellia > Kiritimatiellales > Pontiellaceae > Pontiella. The sequence continues at coordinate 10,993 of JBNKVA010000042.1, read as the reverse complement.
CGTTTCATGGAGCGATTCATAGTAGGCCGATTCCGGCTTGATGCCGACTTCCACCATGGCTTCGTACGCTAGTTCTACGCCGGCCTTGACCATGGCCGCCATGAGGATGCCCTTGTCGAAGTATTCCTGTTCGGAGATTTCAACGTCGGCGGCGTCGGTCTTTTCAAACGCGGTTTCGCCGGTCGCCTTGCGCCAGGTCAGCAGGTTGACGTCGTCGTTGGCCCAGTCTGCCATCATTGTGCTGGAAAACTCGCCGGTGATGATATCGTCCATGTGTTTGCGGAAGAGCGGCTGCATGATCAGCTTCAGTTCGTCCGCCAGGTCGAAGGCCTTGATCTTGGCGGGGTTGGACAGCCGGTCCATCATGTTGGTGATACCGCCCTGCTTGAGGGCCTCGGTGATGGTTTCCCAGCCATACTGAATCAGCTTGGCGGCATAGCCCGCATCGACACCCTTTTCAACCATTTTGTCGAAGCAGAGCAGCGAGCCCGCCTGCAGCAGGCCGCACAGAATAGTCTGCTCGCCCATGAGGTCGGACTTCACTTCGGCCACGAATGACGATTCCAGCACACCCGCATGGTGACCGCCCTGAGCAACGCAAAGCGCCTTCGCAATTTCCAGGCCGTCGCCGTTCGGATCATTTTCGCGGTGGCAGGCAATGAGCGTCGGAACGCCGAAGCCGCGCTTGTATTCTTCACGCACTTCGGAACCCGGAGACTTCGGTGCAACCATGATCACGGTGAGGTCCTTACGGATCAGCGTGCCCTCTTCAACAATGTTGAAGCCGTGGGCATAGCTGAATACCGCGCCTTCCTTCATCAGCGGGACGACCGTTTCAACGACGTTGGTGTGCTGCTTGTCGGGCGCGAGATTCATGACGATGTCTGCGGTCGGGAGCATCTCTTCATAGGTTCCGACCTTGAATCCGTTTTCGGTGGCATTGAGATAGGATTGGCGCTTCTCGGCAATCGCTGCTTCGCGCAGCGTGTAGGCAACATCCAGTCCGCTGTCGCGCATGTTGAGGCCCTGGTTCAGGCCCTGGGCGCCGCAGCCGACGATCACGATCTTCCTGCCCTTGGCATATTCGCAGCCATTGGCAAATTCGGAGGCATCCATAAAACGGCAGGTTCCGAGTTCTTCCAGCTTCAGGCGCATCGGAAGCGTATTGAAATAGTTCTGTCCCATTGTTCTCTCCTTGATTGGTTTGAAAACGCGAAACCTACTCCATATTGTATGTTGCGTAAATTGAATTATTTAGAATATAGTGTTGCATATTTCGGAACATATGAAATAGCCACGAGAAAGATGAAGAGGCACAAAAAGGAGATGGTTGGTGGAGATTAATCAGCTATGTGACATCATACGAGAGACGAGCTTTGCCATTCACAAGTATCACCGTAACGGCCATCTCGAGAAGATCTATGAAAATGCGCTGGTCCCCCGCTTGAGAAAGCTGGGATTAAAGGTCGAACAACAGCATCCACTTACAGTGTATGACGAGGATAGAACCGTGCTGGGAGAATACTTTGCGGATCTCTTCATCGAGGGTTGCATCATCGTTGAACTGAAAGCCTCCAAGACGATTACCGACGCACACATATCGCAGCTATTGGGTTATCTTAAATCTGCACGAATTCATGATGGCCTGCTCATCAACTTCGGAGCGCCCAAGCTCTATATCAAAAAATATGTGATGGACTGACTTCTCGTGTCTTCTTGTGTTTTTTGTGGCTAGAAAAAAGGACAATCATGGATATCCAGGCCCTCGAAACCTTCATCAAAACCGCGGAGCAGCTGCATTTCGGGCGGGCAAGCCGGGCCTGTAACCTGAGTCCGTCGGCGCTGACGCGAACGATCCAGCGACTGGAAGAGGAGGTCGGTCAGCCGCTGTTCCTGCGCGACAACCGCAGCGTGGCGCTCACGGAGGCCGGCACTCAGCTGCTGGGCTATGCCCGCGGCGCGCTGCAGGAGTGGCAGCATTTTCGGGAAACACTCTCGAAACAGGATGAACGCGTAACCGGGGCGATTTCGGTCTACGCTTCGATCACCGCGGTCTACAGCCTGCTGCCCCATCTGCTCGAAGCTTACCGTGCGGCCTTTCCAAACGTACATCTTGCATTGCGCACGGGCGCAGCCGAGCGCGCCATCGAGCAGTTGATGAGTGGCGAAATCGACCTGGCCGTTGCAGCACTGCCCGATCGTAAACCGGCCCAGCTCGAGTTCATGCCGCTGGCAGAAACGCCCCTGCTGTTCATTGCCCCCACTGCACCCGACTTCCCGCTGGAAAAACGGCTCGATCTTTCAACTGTTCCGTTGGTTGTTCCGCAATCTGGAGTCGCCCGAAAGCGGCTGGATGCCTGGCTGCGACACCACCATGTGGCCGCCGACATTTCAACGGAGGTGTCCGGCAACGAGGCGTTGATTGCCATGGTGCGGCTTGGGGCAGGCGTCGGCATTGTGCCCCGGCTGGCGCTGGAGCGCAGCCCGTTCCGCGACGAAGTCGAGGTGATCCGGTCCGCACCGAAGCTGGACCCTTATGTCGTAGGCCTCTGCTCCAGCAAACGCAATCTCAAGCGCCCCGCGGTCAAGGCGATGTGGCAGCTGGCGGCTTCACTCGAATCTAGAAATCCATAGCCATCCCGGCAAAGAGCCGCGCCGTGCGCGGATAGTCCACCCCGTCATATTCCACGGTATCGTCGAGCGAAACCGCACCGCCGATATCGAAAGACATTGCTGTGAGCTGTATGCCGATGCCGCCGGTCAGCACCCAGTTGAAATCCCCTTCGGCCATGTTCCGATATGTTCCAAGCCGCACCTTCAGCAGCCGAAGGTCGAGCTCCGAACCAAATGAAACGCGCTGGATGTCGTAGTTGTTGAGCAGCGTGGAGGTTTCAAGCAGCTCAACGTCGGACGTGAACATCAGTCGCCGGGTTGGAATCCAGGCCACCCCGGCGGTAACCTGCGGATCGAGGACGATGTCCGGTACATGAACTTCTTTCGGGGTGCTGTTGATCGACAGCGTTTGATCATACCCCTCGAACCGGGGCCGGTTCAGGTTGTGCCCGACCAGGGCGACCTGCCAATGGGGCTGTCGATACATGGCGGCAAGATCCAGCCCGATGTTCACGCGATCCACAGAACTATCGAGCGAATACTTGAGGATATCCTCGTTGTCTTCATTAAACGCCCAGACCTGCGTGCCGTAAACACGCCCGAAGATGGCACGGACCGTGGCTCCGATCGCAAGATGTTCACTCAGGGCATACCCGTAGCTGAGCGGCACTTCTGCAGCAAGAAAGCCGCGGCCGACGAGCGAACTCGTGTTATCGGTCAGCAGGTTGCCGGCATCAGAAGCCTCGATAATGTCCGCCAGGATGTCCACCGCCCGGCTGACCCCTTCAGGATCCAGGTCATATTTTTTGACGGCTTCTACCGTCTTGTAATCGAGATAGGCAATCAGATCATCATTGGTTGAACTGCCGCCGAATGCATCCCGGACTTTCTGGACACTCTCGTCCGACAGAATCTGGTTTTCGTATCCGGTCGGGTCAAACCCCTCATTGTTCATGGCATTGCGCACTTCAACTATGAGTTCATCCACGCCCACCTGCAGGCCCAAATTGATCAGGTCCAGATCACCGACCCATCCGCCAACCTGCCCGTATGTCCTGAAACCGATTCCAACGTGGCCGATCTGCATCAACGTTGCGGCATGTGCATTCAGGAGCGCGGTATCCTTGTCGCTCACATTGCCGAGCGTATCGGCCAGGCGGAGGAGTGCCGTGATATTTCCCGGTTCGCCGAGCTGCGGGGGCTGAAAGCGGTCAAAGTCGGTATTCACCAGGACCTGCAGATAATCTCCAAGCTTACCGGTCAGGGTTGCACTTGCCCCCAGGTCCAGCACATTCCAACCCACCCGCTGTTGGCCAAGTCGGTTGTTATCCGCCTCGCCGGCCTCCTTCGTCGCCATGAAACCAAGGGCCGCCGGGTTGATCAGGACGGCAGTTGCATCATCCACACCGGCCGAGAGCGCGCCGCCCATCCCCACGCTGCGGGCATCCGAAAATGCGTTTTCACCAACTGCGCCAAAGCCGGCAGCTGTGCAACTGAAGTAGAAGCCGACCCATCCGGCATAGATCAGGCGCCCCCTTCCCCGCTCATGAGATCCCCGCATCATAAACATTTCCTTCTTCGGTTCCTGAGACGCCCCGGCAATCTACTCTGCGCCGTTCAGGTTTAGATTCCGGGCAGGCTGGCCCGCATTCTTCCTGCGCTCATAGTTTTCGGCAAACACGGGATCCTGCTCCTTAATGGCATCCCACAAGCGTGTAATATAATCGGGAGGGAATGTATAGACCGGAAAATCATCCCGCATGATGAGCCCGCGCTGTTCGGGATCCAAGCCATAATACAAGGTCATGAGAACATCACTGCTGACCCAGGGGCTGCTCCTGAAGTAGCCGTGGCCCTTGCCCTTCGTAGCACCCTCGGCCTCAACCACGCTGATAAAGGAGAGCTTATCCTGCAGGGCCGACACCGCTCCGCGTCCGGCATCTTCCATCTGATGACCTCCGGTGCCCCACATTTCACCCAATCTAGCCCGGCGGGTCAGGAAGCGGGAGGCTCCCAGCGCTTTGTCACTTGCAGACACATACACGGTCATATCCTGCACCACATCAAGCAGACCATCCGCGATAAAGACCCCCAGCGTGCCCCGCTCCAGATCGCTGCCGACCAGGATCACATGGCCGATCGGAACGCGGTTCGCCGCCTGATCGGCGGGAGCCCCGGCATGCTTCAGGGCGAGTTGTTCCAACGCGCGCAGCACGAGCCGGGTGCCGTTGCTGTACCCGATGATCTGGATCTCTTCGACGTCGGTCTCTTCCGCGAGGAATTCAAGCAGCAGGCGCAGGTTCCGCGCAAACCCGACCGCCGTATCACTGTCCTTGATATAGGCATACTTACTGGGCGTCGAGGGCCAGGAGTACGCAATGAAGGCCCCGTTATAACCCAGAAAGTGCCAAAGTTCCGCCGAGACCAGCACGGGGTTTTCAAAAGCCACCTTGTACCCATGCACATAAATGTATACATGCTTTTTTTTCGCGACGGCCAGTTGGCGGTTTATGGCTTCGGCAAGTTTTGCGGAGGCCGGCTCCGGCCATTCCTCTTCGGATACCTGGGCAGGGTCCAGCCAGAAGGGGATGGATCGCTCGATGGCTCCCCACTCTTCCACCCGCGTTATCTTGACGGGGAAATGACTTGAACGGGATTTCAGCAACGAGACCTCGCGGGCCATCTCCCAGGTATAATCCTCCTTGCCGAACTGGATGAAGGCCTGCCCTGTCCGGAGCGCATAGCCCGGTTCATTCAGATAATATTTTTCCTTATCCTCCGCACCGCTGGGGCGCCGATCGGTCACATACAGAATTTTGTTGCGGTTTGATGCACCGGCTGGCGCTGTTTCCGGCAGCGGATTAAGCAGCCCGTCACCAAACACATCAGGAGCAGGCATGAGGTCGATCTGGTCGACCGGAGGGCTGGAGCAGCCTGAAAGGAACGTCAGGCTCACTGCAGCCAGGCCAACCGACCGAAAACAGCGATAGAATGCCAACATGAAACATCTCCCCGGTGGATTTACAACCTAGCTGAAAATGCGCACCGGAAGCAATGTTTTAGCGATCCGGCCCGCGGGTTTCCCGATATGAGCCTGTTCCGGTCTATCGGTCCGGAGAGAGCCGGCACAACGGTATTTCGAGGGCATGTTCTTTTAAAAAACTTTACCGCAAAAGCGTCCAAATGATATACACAGCGCAGGCAGAGGGTTATCGGCGGGAGCACATGTCATGCTCAGATACTTCTTCATCCTATTTCTTGCCGCGGGCTTAACCGGCTGTGCTTCGCTGTCGGCGGATCAGCGCGGCGAGCTGGATGCCATGGCGGAAGCAAATGTCAGGGAAATGAAAAAGGCCTACCCCGTCGTGGAAGCAAAACTGTCCGACTGCAAGGGCTACATGGCCCTCGACGCACGTCATGTAAAGATTCCATTTATTGGATGGGGCGGCGGCAAAGGCGTCGTGGTTGACACCGCCTCGGATGACCGAACCTACGTCAAGGTTTCACGGCTGGATATCGGCGGCGGCGGGGGCATACGCGAATTCGATGTATTGATCATCATCTATGATGAAAAGCTGCTGCAAATTGCGAAAACCGGGAAACGAAAGATCGCCCTGGGAGCGGAAGCCTCTGCCGGCAGCAGCAGTGTTGAAGGTTCCAGCGGCCAGCTCCAGACCGACAAAGGCTATGAACTGTTCTCCCGCTCGGAACGCGGGGCCTCGGTCACCTGGACGCTGCATGCCATCCGCATCAAGCCCTACAAGGAATAACCGCTCTTTCCGGGCGTGCATCCTGCACTGAGTACAGGCGCTTCCGAACAGACCGCAGAGCGGTCGGCTGAAAGCCGGCGGCCATGAATCAGATGGGGAAAGAAACGCGTGCCCGCCCGTACACTTCGGCGTGAGTACGCGCCCGCTACCAAAAAAAATGCGCCCGCTTATCCGGAGAGAGAAGGGACAAGCGGGCGGCTTGGGAGGAGAGAGCGTTTGTCTAGCCTACGGCTTCAGGACCTTTCTCCCCGGTGCGGATCCGGATGCATTCCGGCAGGTCGAGGATGAAGATCTTTCCGTCCCCGATGTTGCCGCTGCGCGCACCCTTGATGATCGCATCGGTCGTGGCTTCGACAAATTTATCGTTCACGGCGATCTCGATGCGGACCTTTTTAAGCAGGTTCACTTCGATATCCGCGCCGCGGTAGGTTTCGTGATAGCCCTTCTGCTGTCCGCAGCCCATGGCGTTGGTAACGGACATCTTGTAGACCTCGGCGTCGTAGAGCGACTGCTTAACGTCGTTAAGCGCTTCGGGCTGTATGTATGCAATAATCAGTTTCATTGGTTTTCCCTTTCAGATTAGACGTTCGTGAAGAACTGGAATCCGTGGTAGGCTTCCATACCGTGTTCGCCGAGGTCGAGACCCTTGAGTTCCTCTTCCTTGCTTACGCGGATACCGACGGTAACCTTAAGGATCAGGAAGAGAATAAGCGCGGCCGGGAAGCAGACCGCTCCGTAGGCCAATACGCCCAGCGCCTGAACGCCCAGGCTGTGCTCCGCACTGAAGACACCGACAAACAGCGTGCCGAGAATCCCGCAGACCAGGTGGACGGTGGTGGCACCGACCGGATCGTCGATCTTCAGGCGATCCAAACCGATCACCGAAAGAACAGCAACTGCACCGCAAACCAGACCGATAATGATAGAGGCCGTTACGGAAACCACATCGGCACCGGCCGTGATGCCGACCAGACCGGCGAGACAGCCGTTAAGCACCATGGAGAGGTCCGGCTCTTTCTGAACGAGCCACGAGGTGAGCATGGAGCCGATAATACCGGCCGCAGCCGCCAGCGAGGTGGTGACGAGTACGAAGGATACGGCACCCGGATCAGCGGACAGAACCGAACCGCCGTTAAAGCCGAACCAGCCCAGCCACAGAAGGAATACGCCGATGGTCAGCAGCGGCATGCTGTGACCCATAATGGCCTTGGTCTTGCCGTTGACATATTTGCCGAGTCGCGGTCCGATCACGATGATACCGGCCAGAGCGCCCCAGCCCCCTACGGAGTGGACCAGCGTGGAACCGGCGAAGTCGTAGAAGCCCTTGGCATCCAGCCAGCCGCCGCCCCATTTCCAGGAGCCGACCCACGGATAGATCACAGCCACGTAGATGGTGCAGAAAATCAGGAACGGTCCGAGTTTTACACGTTCGGCAACTGCACCCGACACAATGGTGGCCGCCGTCGCAGCAAACATGCCCTGGAACAGGAAGTCCGTCCAGTAGGTGTACCCGCCGCCTGCATAGTCGATCAGGCCGGCCGCGCCTTCCGGGGAGCTGATGCCGAACCCGGCGAAGCCGAAGAATCCGGCTGCGCCTTCAGCAAAGCCCGGATACATGAGGTTGAAGCCCATCAGGGCGTAGGTCAACAGACCGATCGAAACGATGGCCGTGTTCTTAAACAGAATATTGACCGTGTTTTTAGCACGGGTCAGCCCGGTTTCAACACAGGCAAAGCCCAGATGCATGATGAACACGAGGAAGGTGGCAACCATCATCCAAACGTTGTTCGCGGTAAACATGGCGTCCGCGGCCGTAAGTTCCGGCGCAGCGTCTTCCGCCATGGAAGCCATCGGCAGTGCGACGGCACAAAGTGCGAGCATCAGCATCGCATATTTCATAATTTTTCTCATTGGCATCCTCCTATTTGAATTGCACAGATGTTCTCTCAACCACTCATGTGGATCAGTCGCTTCATTGCAAAAGGTGTGCCACTGGGCTGTTTATGGCATATCTCTCTCTTTTGTAAAGCTTTATGTATAATACCAACAACGGCATAGCCATGTACGCATTCACTTTTTTGTAATAAAAAACTGATTAAAGACAAATTTGTACTCCAACCTACAGCATAGTCGGAAAGATGACAAACATCAGACGATGGGGTTCGGCGAGCGAACTAGACCTGAGGGTCGGTCACGAGGTTTCGATCGACCAGATAGGCCTCGATTTCACTGATTCGGCCAAGACCGAGCATGTGGCAGGCAATCTCTTCGGCGGCGGCAACCGATGTGGCCCCGACGAGACGCTGGACGGCCGGTGCATTAACAATATCAATGCTGAATGTGCGAAGGCCCACCCCCAGCAAAAAAGGCAGCATCCGCTTATCCGCTGACAGATCGCCGCAGATGGACACATCTTTCCCCAGGGTTTTTGCCGCCATGACCACGCGATAGATCGCCCGCAGGATCGCAGGATGGTGAGCCCGGTACAGGTTCGACACCCGCTCGTTGGTCCGATCAACCGCCAGCATGTACTGGATCAGGTCGTTGGAACCGATCGAAAGAAAATCGGCCTCCGCAGCGAGCTCTTCGGCCACCTCCACCGCAGACGGGAGCTCGACCATCAAGCCCAGCTGCGTGTCGCGGTCGAACGGGATCCCGTTCTTGTCCAGCTCATCCATGCACTCGTAAACAATATCGCGCGCAGCCAAAAAATCGTCGACCGAAGAAACGAGCGGGAACATGATCCGCGTAGGGCTTTCAGCCCCGGCGCGCAGAAACGCGCGTAGCTGATCGGAGAAAATATCCTTGTTCTCCAGCGAAAACCGAATCGCACGCATGCCCAGGAACGGGTTGGCCTCGTTCACATTGGAGTAGTACGACAGCATCTTGTCGCCGCCGATATCCAGCGTGCGGAAGGTAACAGGGCGGCCATCCATCTGATCGACCAGCTTTTTGTAAATCAGATACTGCTCCTCCTCGCTTGGGAAGTCGGTGCGGACAATGAACGGAAACTCGGAGCGGTAGAGCCCAACGCCTTCGGCCTTGAAGGTGCGGGCGGGCTTAAGATCGCTCAACAGGTTTATATTCGCATAGATGTGAACCAGCTCGCCGCACTTGGTTCGCGTTTCGTCCGCGACATCGGAGGCATCGTGCAGCGCCTTCCACGCCTCATCCAGCTCTCTGTATTTACGGTGGACTTCATCGGACGGCTCCAGATAGATGATGCCCTGCTCGCCATCCATGAGCAGCTCCAGGCCGTCTTCAATCGCATCCGCATCCTCCTGGCTGATGGAGACCATCGGAATGCCCAGCGAACGGCTGATAATGGCGTTATGCGAGGTTACTCCGCTGCTGACAATGAAGCCCTCCACATTTTCCGCGGACAGCTTAAGGATATCGGAAGGCAGCAACTCATGCGCAATAATGATCTGCCCGCGATAATCGTATGCATCTTCCTTCTCGGCGACCAGGTTGCGGGTCAGCCGGTTTCCCAGATCCTTCACATCGAGCACCTTTTCCCGGATCATCGGCATCTTGCTCTTTGAAAAGACCTCGACATACTCATTCACCACGGTCGCAATCGCTTTCACCGCAGGCATCCCGGTTTCAATCAGGTTGGCAATACGTCCGGTAAACTGACTGTCCTCAAGGATCAACTGATGCGCACTGAAGATCAGGACGGCCACATCGGCCAGGTCCGCAGTGGTCTGACGCTGCAGCTCGTCGATCTGGCGCACCGTTTTTTCAAGGGCTTCCTGGAAGTCCTCCACCGTATGCGGATTGGCATCCGGATCCGGAAGCACACAGACTTCGGCATGGCTTGCATCCAGCCGGCAGGATTGTCCGCGGGCGGTCCCCGTGCTGGCGGATCGCCCGCGCAGGATAGCACCGCGTTCCACTATTCTAGGCAGCTCGGCCGGCATCGAAGCACGCTCGCGCACTTCGCTCAGCAACTGCACGTTCTCGATCATGGTGGCGAGCTGGGCGGCGATTGCACGCAGCGCCTTGACATCGTTGGGCGTGAAGTAGTTGACCTCGCGGGCCTGGACCACCAGGGCCCCGATCCGGCGCAATCCCCGCAGGATCGGCACCGCCAGAAAGGCCTCGTACTCTTCTTCATGAATCCCTGGGAAAAACTTGTAGGATGTGCTTTTGGCCGCGGCGCCCACGCAGATCGGCCGCAGCTCCCGTACCGCCCGTCCGGTGATGCCCTCGCCCAATGCGAGTTTGACCCGACCTATGGCGCTTTCGTCCAGCCCCTGCGTCGCGCGCAGAGTGAGTTCTTTTTGCTCTTCGTCGTAGATATAGATGGAGCAGACATCGGCCTGCATATGCTTCGCTACCGTAGTCACTACGCTTTGCAGCAACTGTTTGCGATCCTGGCCTTCTTCGGCCAGCGACATGAGTTCGGCGATGTCGCACACCAAGTCTACATTACGTTTTTTCATGATGCTCCATAAGATATAAGATGACTTAGCATATCGGGCAGATATTGGCGTGTCAAAAAATAGAGATTGTCCAATTTACGAATCGACCTCCCCTCTCACCTGCCCTACTATTTTATCCTTATAAACAGCCGGAAATTCTATGAACAAGCCTTCTTCAGCAAC
>JBNKVA010000041.1:0-62109 GCA_050298955.1 Pontiella sp. | reverse complement strand
CCATATATGACGCTCTATCAAGACGATATGAATTTACAGCATCGTTTAAAGAGTGTCAATTGCGGGAAGAGAAGGAGTTCAGCGAACGAAAAATACGTATTTCCAAGCCTGTGCGCGCAACAGAGCCCTGATGGCAAGAGAGATGCCCCCGGCTCATTCGGTATCATTTTTTTTTCAGCACAGCATCTTTACCCACAACATGTTGGGTGTATTGCAAGGTTATGGCACAATTTGTTGATTGACCCCCCGCTCATCTTTAAGCAGATTTATTCAGTTCCATGAGTACATGTATTTCCAGTTTGGGCTGTTTCTCTCACGCTGTTCCGGTCGGGAATGAGACTACGAGTAAGCCCGTCCTGTCTCAATTCACACATTCAAGCATGAAAGGCCTCCCCGCGCTATGACCGCCAATGAAAAAAAGATCTTTGTGCTGGATACCAACGTAATTCTCCACGACAGCAGCTGTATTCACCAGTTTGGCGAGCATGACATCGTTGTGCCCATTACCGTTCTCGAAGAACTCGATAATTTCAAGAAGGGCAATGACTCGCTTAACTTTCATGCCCGCGAGTTTGCGCGCACGCTGGACTCGCTCAGCGGTGATAAACTCTTTAATGGCGGCGTCTCGATCGGCACCGGCCATGGCAAAATCAGCATAAAGCTGGACCGGGAGTTTCATGAGAACCTTGCTGCAAACTTTACCAGCAAGAAGCCGGATCACCACATTCTCAACATCGGCTACACGGTAGCCATGGACAACCCGGAACGAACCGTCTGCCTGGTTACGAAAGATGTGAACCTGCGGATGAAAGCCAAGGCGGTCGGCCTGCTTGCACAGGATTACAAGAATGATCATGTGCGCGATGTGCAGCAGCTCTATACGGGCACGCGCATCGAAGAATCAGTTGCCCCGGAACTCATTGCTCAGATGTACACGCCGCCGTATGAGTTCTCCTCGGACAACCTGAATGTCGATCTTCCGCTTCTGCCTAACGAGTATCTCATTCTTCGAGGCGAACACAAATCGGCGCTCGCGGTGTATGACGACGAGCAGAACCTGATCAAACATGTCGACAAAGTTCCCGCCTTTGGGATCACTCCGCGTAACGCAGAACAGACCTATGCGCTGGATGCAGTACTCAACGATAAGGTTCGCCTCGTGAGCCTGACGGGCAAGGCCGGTACGGGCAAGACCCTGCTGGCCCTCGCGGGGGCCTTAAAGCGGAAGAAAAGCTATCGTCAGATTCTGATGGCCCGTCCCATTGTTGCGCTCAGCAACAAGGATATCGGTTTTCTGCCGGGCGATATCCAGTCGAAGCTGGATCCCTATATGAAACCGTTGTTCGACAATCTCGGTGTGATTGAACATGCTCAGGGACAGGGCGATATGAAGCGCAGCCAGGTAACGAAACTGCTGGATGAGCGCAAACTCATCATCGAACCGCTCTCCTATATCCGGGGGCGCAGCCTGGTCAATACCTTCTTTATCGTCGATGAAGCCCAGAACCTCACCCCGCACGAAGTTAAAACCATCATAACGCGGGCCGGCGAAGGAACGAAAATCGTATTCACAGGTGATATTTTTCAAATCGACCACCCCTATCTGGACAGCCACTCGACCGGGCTCAGCTATCTGATCGAACGCATGAAAGGCCAACGGATTTATGCGCATGTGAATCTGACCAAGGGCGAACGGTCGGAACTGGCCGATCTGGCGGGAACGCTGCTATAGCTTGTTCCGCAGTGCGGCGGCAGCTATGAGCGCTGCGACAAGGTGAACCGTATATCCCTGACGGGGCGCTGTTCGATAAATACTTTTTGTATCTTCGCCAGGATGGTCCGTTTCACCTTCTGCAGTTCAGGCATCCAGCCCGCATGATCCACCGCAATATACAAAATGCATTTGTCGATGTACTGCGGCTCGCTATGGACAGCCACGGCTTTACCGGCGATCTCCTCCCAACGGTTCTTGAGCAGTGAAATCCGGGGATCATCCGGCTGCTCCAGATCCTCTGCAATGCGGGAGAGAATCTTCGGGAGATCATCCGCCAGTCGATCCGGTCTAACCGCTGCCCTGCGCCGATGCTGTTGCACATGGGCATCGTTGAATTCCGATTTATAGCCAAAGTCCATGGATTACGGTTAAACTGATTCGGTGATTGAATAGCAATCAAAACATGCCTTTTAATTCAGGCATGAAAACCAATCTGTACCCAATGACCTTTGAACCCGTCTACAAGGATTATCCGTGGGGCGGAAACCGCATAGCGGAAACCTTCAGCCGCAAACTTCCGCCCGGTATCTATGCCGAGTCGTGGGAGATAGCCGACCATGCCGATGGCATGAGCGTGGTAGCGAATGGCGTCCTGAAGGGCAGGACACTGCGTGAGCTTCTGGAAGACCATCCGGAAGCCATTCTGGGGAGCAGGGTTGAAGGGGGTAAGTTTCCCCTGTTGATCAAGTTGATCGATGCCCGTCAAAAACTCAGCGTGCAGGTTCACCCCGACGATGAAGCCGCGGCGGAATTCGGCGGTGATCCCAAAACGGAAATGTGGTACATGCTTGGTGACAATGATACCCGGGTCTTTTGCGGCCTTAAGGACGGCGTTACCCGCGAAAGCTTTCTGCAGGCTGTGGAGGATGGAACCAGCGGCGATACCATGCGCCCGATCCCGGTTTCGAAGTATGATGCCATTTTCGTTCGCGGCGGCCGTGTCCATGCCATAGACGAAGGCTGTCTGATCCTGGAGATTCAGCAAAACTCCAATACCACGTACCGCATCTACGACTGGGGCCGAGTGGGTAATGATGGAAAGCCGCGCGAGCTTCACATCGACGAGGCCGTCAATGTCATCAACTGGAACGACACCGGAAATCCGTTGGTTTCTTCTGAACTGTGTGTCGATACCGAAACGTTTAAGTGCTGGAAAGTTCTTGAATGCGAATATTTCCAGCTGGAGAAACTGCAGTTTTCGGCTCCACTGGAGGTGTCGATGGACGGCACGACGTTCCACGCGCTGTTCGTGGCGGATGGCGATGCTGAATTAGCCTGGGACGACCAGTTTTTTGCTGTCTCAGCCGGCACTTCTGTCCTTGTTCCCGCGGTCCTCCCGGCCTACACCCTGTCGGGAAAAGCCACCGTCCTCCGGACCACAATTCCCTGAGTCATAAAAACTGCGATATCATCGCTCTGGCTTTTGGTGGACTGTCGTCCGATATTCTAATTACAGAAGAAGGGTGTAGGATAACGATACGACCCTGGACGGTATGCATCACTCCTTCTCGCTGTCGATCAACGCAATCGTACAAGTCTTAGGAGTGACGGCAATGAAGATCAAAATAGAAGGTAGTGACTATCCTAGCATGGGGGGTATGGGAGCAGCGGCGTGGGACCGCAGCGATCAGAACAAGAAGGTGAGCATGCATCCCCCCCTTCCCGAACATGTTGAATGCGTGGAAGAGCAGATGAAGCTGCACAGTCACAAGCATCACGACGTTCACCGACGCCATCCCGAAAACGATTGCGACGAAGAGGTGGTCGGTACGGAGATTCCGCTTAAATATTTACGCCCTCTCATGGATGGAAAAGATACGGTTTAATCGCCCGCCGACAAGCTGGTCGATGCGCTCGCAGCTCGATACGTCAAAGGAAATACCGCCCGGACTGATGGCCGTACGATTAAATACAGATCCACCGGTATTTCTTATGCGCTGCCGTTGATCGAGCGATTGACCGGGAGAAGGATCTCTGCGGACTGACCGCCATGCAGTGGATTTGGCGTCCGTACTCAACATTCTGTCAGGCTAGACCCAATTATGATTCAGAATCATGATTTGTATGCGCACCATTTAGCGCCCGGGCTCGTCTAATGAATTGAAGGAAAGGAAGGAAGCTCCCGCAAAACATTGCTTCCATACTTTCCTGCGGAAATGCGGAGTTCCGCTAAGGAGGTGAGCCATGAGGTTAAATACAGACATGAAAATACCAGGCATGGCTGGAATGGGCCCGGCAGCATGGGACAGAGACAATCAGAAAATGAGTATGCATTCTCCGCTCCCCGAACATGTTGATTACGTGGAAGAGCAGTTGCATCGACATGATCACGATCACCACATCGTACATCGGCGTCATCCGGAGAATGATTGTGATGAAACGCTGGTCCCAATGGAAATTCCGGTTGAGGAGTGCATGCAGATCCATCATCACGAGCACCATTTGAAACACCACAACCCAACGGACAAGGAAGCACCACACAGCGAGGACAAGGATGCCGAACCGGTGATGAAGAAAAAGCACCATATGTTGCACCACAACCAACGGAGACATGATGAGAGCGGTTTTCCGGCAAGCGATGCCGATTGCGCAAGCGAATCGTAAGCAGTAACGTTGCACCACTAACGAAGGTGAGGCGAGTGATGAAATGTATATCGGGCAGTTCCATCAACGCCGATGGCTATCGGGCGGGCTTCGAGCTCGGTGAGCAGCTATCCGTAATAGAACCGGAAGTTGTAATTATTTTTGCATCCATCACGTATGGAGACCAATTCCCTGATTTATTTGACGGGCTCTACGACGGGCTGAACAGATCCGATGTTGTGATTTTCGGAGGGACGAGCGACGGCGTATATGAAACGGAGCGGGTTGTTGACAATGGCGTAAGCGCGCTCGGCTTGAATGCCGAAGGAAAAGTGGAATGGACCACGGAAATTGAAGAGGGTGTCGAGGCGGATGCTTTCGGAACATCGAAACGATGTGCCGAGCGTATTTCAGCAAATCTGGAGGGACATATCGACTTTGCCTTTGCCTGCGCGGATGGTCTCAAAGCCGACGGTAGTCAGGTCGTCAAAGGTTTATCCTCGGTATTCAAAGGACCCTTTATTGGTGCACTCACAGGAGATGACCGGAAGTTTTCCCGCAGTTTTCTGCTGCTGAATGGTGAAACGTATGAAAATGCGGTGGGTGTACTCGCCGCGCGCGGACCGATTCGCTATGCCATTAATTCCGCCAGCGGATGGAGCCCGACCGGTCAGGCGGGAACCATCGAGGCATGCACGGGCGCAACGGTGGAAAAGATCAGCGGAGTAACTTCCCGGCAGTTTTTCCGCGATCAGCTGGGCAAGCTTCCGGGAGAAACCGATTTGGGCATAGCCGCACTCGCGAGCTACCAGCCCGACTGTGCCGGACACTATGCGCTGCGTACGCCATCGCATATCGATGATGAAACCGGCGCCGCCACAATGTTTGGAAGTCTGGACGTTGGAACCGAAGTGCGGGCATGCTCGGCAACGCTCGATGAAGTGCTGACCGGAGTTGATGAAGCCGTATCGGTTATTCAGAAAGTACCCTTTGAGCCGGCTGGAGCGCTGGTGGTCAGCTGTGCCGGCCGCCGATGGCTGCTGGAGGAACGAAGCCGCGAGGAAGTGGAGCGCGTGACGGCATCGGTGGGAAGGCAAATTCCACTCGCAGGACTTCCATCCTTCGGCGAAATGGGCCCCTTCATCATCAAGGAAGATGGCCGGTACACACCGACCTTTTTTCATAACGTTACCTTTGTCATCTGTATTTTCGGGGACTAATGAAGCACGCATGGATAACCCTTGTACAACCGACGCCGCCGGAGTTTGAATTCCGGCGGGAATTGGTGTCACGGGAGTTGCGTCGCTCCGCATTCGTGCTTTTTGCCGAATCACGGGAACAGGCCGAAGCAGCTCTCCAGCCTCTTCGCGGAAAAGTTCACGGGCTCGTTGTTCTCTTAGATAAGGAATCGGCATGGAAAGACCAGGGGGACGGAATCTATTATCTGGCACTCCCCGTTGCATGCCAGCCGTTCCTGAAGGCTATTCTCAGTCCTTTGCTGGATACCCTTCAACGAATTCTGGAACTGTCGGATGCCGCAAACCAGAAGAGCCGCGATCTAAAACGGGCGGCGGAAGACCGGAGCCGGTTGGTGCATGAATTCTCCGGCATGCGTGACAGTCTGCTGGCCGAGATTGCCGAAAGACGCATCGCTCAGGAGCAGTTGCAAAAGGCACACGATGAACTGGAGATTCGGGTTAAGGAGCGTACGGCTGAGCTGGCGGATGCCAATGAATCGCTGCAGCAGGCCTGGAAGGAGCTGTCCCGCTCTCATAAGGAACTGGTCAAGGCTCACGAAGAACTGGAAGCCGATCTCGACCTGGCCCGCGAATTCCAGGTTGCGCTGCTTCCCCACTATGATCCGGAATTTTACTGGGGTGGTAAAGGTAAGGGGCGCAGTTTGCGCCTGTTTCATTTTTACGAACCATCCGGGGCGGTTGGTGGTGACTTCTATCACCCCCTGCAATTTTCAGACAGGAAAACGGGGATTTTCTTTTGCGACGTCATGGGGCACGGCGTCCGCTCCGCACTGACATCCGCAATCCTGAGAGGACAGATTGAAGAACTCAAGAGCGTTGGGCCGGATCCGGGCAGAATGCTCTCCGTGATCAACAAGGACTTTCATAAGGTTCTGGAATCTTCCGGTGAAACCCTGTTTGCGACAGCCTTCCTCATGGTTGTGGATCTTGAGTCGCTCGAGGTGAGTTATGCAAATGCAGGACACCCGCATCCGCTTCATTTAATGACATCGGAGCAGCGCGCGGCGCCACTGCCGCACTTATCCAGCAACTCCGGACCGGCGTTGGGCCTTCTGCCCGACATAACCTTTGAAACGTTGAAATGCCAAGCCGACTTTGGAGACAGCATTCTATTGTTTACCGACGGCATCTTCGAAGTAACCGGAGCCAACGGAGAAGAGTTTGGCGAGGAGCGACTTCTGAATACGGCAGAAACCTTAATCCAGGCCCCTGTTCCAGATCTGCTTGGCCGCATCGTGGAGCGCAGCCGCAGTTTTTCGGAAAAGGGCATTTTTGAGGATGATGTTTGCCTCGTAGCGATGCAGCTCTCCGGAGAGCGCTAACCAACGGGATCCTGAGATCTCCCGCTATCCCCGAATGTGATCGACTGCATTCTGGAAGAGCTTCAGTCCGAGCCCTTGTTCAGGAAGTTTCCCGTCGAGCTTCTGCTTGTCCCAGTTCGGGTGATTTTCCGGGAAGAGATACGCTTCCGGGTGCGGCATCATTCCGAAGATGCGGCCGGTCGGATCAGTCAGTCCGGCTATCGCGTTGAGCGAACCGTTTGGATTGGCCGGAAATTCCTGCGTCGGCTTATTGCTTTTGTTCACGTAGCGCGCAGCCACACAACCTTCAGCTTCCACCCGCTCGAGCAACGCGTTATCCAGTGTGAAGATTTTCCCTTCACCGTGCCGGATGGGTAAAGGAAGCGTTCCGAGCCCTTTTGTAAAAACGCATGGCGACTTTTCTTCGAAGCGCACATCTACCCAGAAATTCTGAAAGGTACCGCAGTCATTCTGCATCAGGGATACGGTCGGTTCAAAATAGTTGCCGTCCAGTCCGGGTAAAAGCCCCATCTTGGTCATGACCTGAAACCCATTACAGATGCCCATGATGAGCTTCCCGTCATCAATAAACTGCTGCAGCTCGTTTTTCATGTGGTGTTTTACCCGCAGGGCAAAAACGTGCCCGCTGGTCATGTGGTCGCCATACGAAAATCCGCCGATAAACATCATAGCCTGGAAGTCGGCAAGCTGCCCGGGATGATCCAGCAGATCGTTCAGGTGAACCAGGCTCGGTTCGGCCCCGGCCAGCGTCCAGGCATGCGCCGACTCCGCTTCGCAGTTCACCCCGTATCCTGTAATAATTAAAACCTTTGGTTTACTCATGGTTGCCCCTACTTATTTATATCTTCCAACATCGCAGTCGCAGCCGAAACCGGATCTTCGGCCTGCACAATCGGACGGCCTATTACCAGATGCGTAGCCCCCTGCTCCACGGCAAACGACGGCGTGGCCACACGCTTCTGGTCCCCCACATCACCTTCAGGCATGCGGATACCCGGCGTTACCAGAATGGCTTCCGGAAAAGCTTCCCGCAACACCTTTGCTTCATGCGCACTGGTCACCATGCCGTCGATGCCGGACGAAATCGCGAGGCGGCCGAGCTCAAGGGCCTGCTCTGAAACCGTTCGCTGGATGCCCAGGTCCTTAAAATCGTCCTGACTCAGACTGGTCAGGGTGGTCACGGCCACCAGCTTGGGCGGATTTTCGCATTCGGCAGCCGCCTTTGCTGCTTCTTCCAGCATGGCTCGACCACCGATGGCGTGAACCGTCATCAGGTTGACGCCGTGTTCGGCCGCGGTTTTTACCGCGTTGCCGACCGTACGCGGGATATCGTGCAGCTTGAGATCGAGAAAGATCTTCTTTCCCCGTTTTTTAAGCGGTTCCAGTACCGCCGGCCCCTCCGCGCAGAAGAGTTCCAACCCCACCTTATACCACTCAATAAAATCAGGCATTTCCTGGAGTTTTTGCTCCATCGCCGCTGCATTCGGCACATCCAGCGCCACAATTAAATCCGCTTTGTTCATTCCATCTACCTTTCTGCGTGTAAAAGGTCTGAAACCTAGCAGAAAAAAATCAGGCGCGGGAACTCTTTACGGCGCAAAATTGCAGGGACACGGTCAAAACTGCAGCCAGACGGTTTGGTAGGGATCAAAGGCGATGACCTTGCCGTCACCCATAAAGCGGTTGCCGGTAAGGATATCGGTACAGGAATCGGTGCGGTTGAGTCGGTACAGTCGGTCATCGACCTTCAGTTCCCGGTACGATTCCGTAAAATTACTGATGCAGATTACCCTAAGCTCGTCCCATTCGCGCATGACCACGAACCATTCCGGCCCCAGATTGATCACCTGCTGGGCTGCGTTCGGATGGAATACTTTATGTTGGGATCGAAGCTGCAACCGCTGCAGGCACGCCTTCATGACGCCGTATGCCGGCGAACGGGAGTCGGCCAATACGGCATTCAGCTCCTCCTCATCCCATTTTTTGCGGTTGATCGTACGGGCCCGTCCGGTCTCCTCGACGCCTTCGGTATTGTTGCGGGTGGCCGTCAGGCTGTGGAAATAGAGTGCCGGTACTCCGCGCAGTTCCATAGCAACCGTTTGCGAACAGAGGAACCGTGCAACGTGCTGATCGGTGACCTGGCGGGCATCATCACCCAGCGCATCGAAATAGGTAATGTTAAGCTCATACGGGCTTTCTGATCCATCACTGTTGGCTTTACTGGAAACGTGGCCGCCCAGTTTCTTGACATGCGCCACCAGTTTGTTCAGCTCCTCATCGGGCACGATGCCGTGCAGCGGTCGAACACCGATGCCGTCGTGCGAGGCCGTAAAGTTGAAGAAGGTGCAGGTTTCCGGAATATCGCCAAGCGAAGCCGCCCATTGCGTCAGATAGGATGCGTTCCCGTTGATCAAACCGTGCAGCAGCAGCGGCGGCAGGCTGAACTGATAAACCATGTGAGCTTCGTCGCCGTCCCCGAAATAGGATATGTTTTCTTCGTGCGGGACGTTGGTCTCAGTTAAAATAACGACCTCCGGAGCGACCATTTCCAGCAAATCCCGAATCACCTTTACCACCTCGTGCGTCTGCTCGAGATGAATGCAGCTCGTTCCGATCTTTTTCCAGAGGTAGGCGATCGCATCCAGCCGGATAATGGTCGCCCCCTTGGATATATAGTGCAGGAGTATATCAAGAAATTCGAACAGCACATCCGGGTTCGCGAAGTCCAGATCGATCTGGTCGGCGCTGAATGTCGTCCACAGATGCGTATCGCCGTGGCGGGTATGGAACGGGGTCAGCAGCGGCAGAGCCCGCGGTCGGGTGACAGCGGACAGATCGGTTTTCGGATCGGTCTCAATGAAATAATTGCGATAGGGTGCGATATTCGCGACATAGTCGTTAAACCATTTGCTTTTAGCGGAGCAGTGGTTCAGGACGAGGTCAAACATAAGCCTGAATTCGCGGCCCAGCTCCTGCACATCATCCCACGTGCCATGCTGCGGGTTAACGGAGCGGTAGTCGATCACCGAAAATCCGTCATCGGATGAGTAGGGATAAAACGGAAGAATATGAATCGTGTTGATTGCACCGGCGAGATGCTGATCAGCAAAGCGCTTCAGCACCCGAAGCGGCGGCTCCTGCTTGTTGTGAACCGTATCGCCGTAGGTGATCAGCACGGCGGTATGCTCATTCCACAGCTCGTTCTTGCTGTATCCTTCCAGTCCAATGCCGTAGCGCCCGACGAGCGAGACCATTCGTTCCATCAGATGCTCGACTTCGTTCGGGCCGTAAAGCCGGTTGAAGCGTGACCGCATCCGTTCCAGTGCGTGGATGTCGAGATTCTTGATCATGATTCCAATCCCCGGATGTTGGTGATGAGGGTGCGCAGGCTGCGGCGCAGGACGGCATAGCTGAAGAAGCGCGATGCGACCGCATAATTATGTTCTACCGTGGCCCGGCAATAAGCCTCTTCGCTCAATAACCGCCGGACATCGTCTACCACCTGTTTGGTCAGGAAGCCATCCATCAGAGGGACGCGAAATCCCTTGGGTTCAATATCACGCGCAAAGATGGAGTAGCGGTTGATCAGAATCGGCAGCTTAAAGTAGATCGCCTCAAGGAAAGCATTACCGAACCCTTCGTAGAGACTCGGGTAGGTCACAAAATCAACAAAGGGATAGAGATCCCAAAGCGTATACATCTTCCGTCCCAGCGCATTCTTCTGTCTCAGTTCTCCAATCCGGTCATCAATGATTCTGAGATCCACGCCGGAATCGTGCGCCAGTTCCTGAAGCATGTACTGGTATTCATATCCTTCGTCACCTGCGGAATGCGAAATAACGAGTTTCATGCGGGGATCATCCAACGACTCAACCAGCTTGATGGAGTGTTCAATCCCCTTGCGCGGAACGATGCGTGTCGGCTGAAGGATCAGAATATCGTCTTCATCAAAACCCAGGTCCGCGCGCAGATCTTTGGTGTATTCGTCCGGCGCCGGCGCCGGTGTTTCAAAATCAAACACGTTGGGAATCAGCTCTGAGGAAAGCCCCTTGCGCCACGATAATTCCTCCCGGGCCGCCTGGTTGATGACCACGTGCTGGAGCAGGTCATCGCGTGGCGGAAAGGCGAGATCGAGGTAGTCCGGAACAGCATTTACCGAGAAGCGCACCCGTTCCCAGTAAAAGTCGTGATGGTGCGCGATGGCCGGCATGCGGGTCTCTGCCAGGAATTCCGTAATCGCGACACCCAGCGGAACATGCATCGGGATCGTGAGCGCATTCTGAAAGACCAATATCTGCAGATCAAACCGCTGCACAAATTCGTACAGTGTGATCTTGAGGTATTCCGCCATGTCCCGTATGCGGCGGCTGATGATCGGGTCGCGATCGGAACGGCCCCAGATGCGTTCGTTGAGCCAGATATTTTCCGGATGGTCGAAGTGTGCCTCCGGTACGCAGTAGCTGACCTCCTCGGCACGATCCAGGCGTCCCGCATACCAAAAGCTGTGATGCTCAAAATCCCACAGAACCTTCGCCCACTTGGCGCTTTCAAGAGAAACGCCGTCGGTGCCCGCAAACCTCGTCGAAACAAATCCGATATTTTCGCTCATAGCCGCCTCGTTAATCTTTCGAAAGCATAGCGGGGCGGTTCTCCATGTGAAGCCTTTTTACGTTTAATACGAGGCAATATTGCCCGCGAGTCCGATTGCCATCGGTGTCCGCTGTGGGATACTGTTTGCTTCGAACCGACAACAACCGGGAATTTATATGAAAACAAAATTCAAGGATTTCAGTGAAATTCTGAAGTTGCTACCGGCCCTGCCGGACCAATTGATGAATGTTCAGGAAACGCTGATCGCCAACCTGATCATGCTCGGCGAAATCCCCTCTCCCACCTTTGAAGAGGATGCACGCATCAAACTCTTTCTTCAACGCCTGGTGGAATGCGGACTGGAAAACGTTTCCACGGACGAAGCAGGTAATGGCGTTGGTATCATTCGCGGAACGGACCCGATACGGAATATCCTGCTTGTAGCCCATGCCGACTCCGTTTACACCGAGAAAACCGATCACGCTCTATCGGTCCTGACCGATCAGATCATCGGACCGGGGGTCTCCGACAACAGTCTGGGCATGGCCGTGTTGACCTCGCTGCCGAATATTATCGAGCACCTGGGTCTGAAATTTAAATCAAACCTTATTTTACTGAGCAGCACCAAGGGACTCGGACGCGGGAACCTGGATGGTCTTCGTTTCTTTATGGAGAACAACAAAATTCCATTTGACGCAGGCATCTGTGTTGAAGGAGCTCAGCTCGGCCGGCTCAGCTACAGCGCGGAAGGTATGTTTCGTGGTCATATCACCTGCAGCATTCCGGAAGAGCTCGACTGGAAAATGGCCGGTCAGCACAGCGCGATTATCGCGCTTAACGATGTCGTAAACCGTATTCTGGAAATACCGATCCCACGTCGTCCCCGTACCACCATCGTGCTCGGTGCAATTCGCGGAGGAAAAAGCTATAACGTGATGGCCACACAATCGAGCCTGCGCTTCGAGGTCCGAAGCGAAAGCTCTGAAATGGTTCAGAGCATCAAGGACAAGATCGATGAAATCATCGCGCATGCGACGGCAAGCCACAAAGCGGACTTTGATTTTACGATTGTATCACGTCGGGAGCCGGGCGGTATCGATATCGGACACCCGTTGGTAAAAAGCTGCCGCGGCATCATGGAAGCGCTGGAACTTCAGCCCACCATCCGGCCCAGCATGTCGGAAGTGTCTGAACTCATCAGCCGCGGCCTGCCATCGGTTACGCTGGGCATCACCGAGGCGAGCAATCTGCACGACTTGAATGAAACCATTCGCATTAAACCGATCTATACCGGTCTGGCCCAGCTGGTGGCCGTGCTGCTGGCGATCGATGGAGGATTCTGCAATGAACCTGAATGACTGGATCAAAAATAACACGGTGCACCACTCCCAGTTTTGGGATCTGAAAAAACTGGTATTGGAAAAGGAAAAGCAGAATCTCAGAATCTCCCTCTGCCTGCCGACGCTGAATGAGGAAAAGACCATCGGCAAAGAGATCGTCATGTTTAAGTCCGAGCTCATGGATCGCTACCCGCTGCTGGATGAAATAGCGGTCATCGATTCCGGCTCCAGCGATTCAACCAGGGATATCGCATCCACCTTTGGGGCCGACGTCTATCTGTCGGCAGAGATTCTGCCTCAATACGGCGAGAAAAAAGGCAAAGGGGAAAACCTCTGGAAAGCGGTATATGAGTTGACCGGAGATATCATTGTCTACGTCGATGCCGACATTAAGAATATCCATCCACGTTTTGTTTACGGCCTGGTTGCCCCGCTCATTTATCGCCCTGAAGTTCACTATGTAAAGGCCTTTTATGACCGTCCACTCGCCTTTTCGCAAGGGGTGCGCCCATCCGGCGGCGGGCGCGTCACGGAAATTCTGACCCGGCCGTTATTCTCTTTGTTCTTCCCCGACCTGACGGGGCTGATCCAACCGCTATCGGGGGAATATGCGGCACGGCGCGAGGTTCTCGATAAGATTCCCTTCCCGATCGGTTACGGCGTGGAAACCTCCCATCTGATTGACATCTATGAAAAATGGGGCATGGAGGCGATCGCCCAGGTCGACCTCGACCAGCGTGTGCACCGAAACCAGGAAACCCGCGACCTCGGGAAGATGGCCTTCGGGATTCTGCGCGCTTTTCTCTTCCGCGCTGAAGCGCTCGGCGTAATCGGCAAGCTGCCGGAGTTAAGCACGCTGCTTCGCCAGTTTCAGGCGAAGGATGAAACCTTCGAACAGGTGGTTTATGAAATCGTCGAAGAAGAACGGCAGCCGATGATCGAGGTGCCGGAATACCGGGAAAAGTTCGGCATTAAATAATGTCCGGAAAACTGGCAGTCGCAATCGTTCATTACCACCTGCGCCCCGGTGGTGTAACGCGGGTTATCGAACGGGCCGTTGAATCGTTAGACGACCGGGTTGATCTGCTGATCCTGACCGGCGAGGCCCCTGCTCCATCTGCATCACTGACGCCGCTGATGGAGCCGTTTGAGCCGCTTGGATATTCTGATGCCGGGCAGCCCGATTTTAAAAGCGTTGCAGAGGACCTTCGTTTTACTGCCCGAAGCCTGTTCGGTCGGGATCCTGACGTATGGCACATTCATAACCATTCGCTCGGCAAGAACAGCTTTACCCCGCATCTGGTTTGGCACCTGGCCAATGCAGGATGCCGGCTGCTGCTCCAGCCGCATGACTTTGCCGAAGACGGCCGCCCGGAAAACTATCGCCTGCTCCGCGAGCAGCTTGGCGACACGTTGAACAACGTGCTCTATCCCCTGGCTGATCACGTTTGGTATGCCCCCATTAACTATCGAGACAAATCGTTCCTGGAGAAGATTGGATTGCCGCAGGTTCACGAGCTGCCCAATGCGGTAACCGCACACGAAAGCGCCGCAGTGCCGACTGCCGGCGATAGCTGCAAAACCATCGTCTATCCGGCGCGTGCCATTCGACGAAAGAATCTGGGTGAATTTCTGCTATGGAGCCTGTTGGCCCCCGACGGCTATCTGTTCCAAAGCACCCTCGCACCTCAAAATCCCCGCTGGCTGAGCTACTACAGCAAATGGGTTGAATTCGCCAACGAACTGAACCTCCCGGTCGAATTCGATGCCGGCCGCACACACGACTTTTCAGAACTGGTGCAAAATGCGGCAGCGCTGATGACCACCAGCATAGCCGAGGGCTTTGGACTCGCCTTTCTCGAACCATGGCTGGAAGGCAAGTGCCTGATCGGCCGAAAACTTCCCGAGATCACAACCGACTTTGAAGCGGAAGGGCTCGATCTGGAATCGCTTTATGATCGTCTTCCTGTGCCGGTCGACTGGGCCGGAGAGACGCAGTTTATGCAAACCCTGGAGAACGCGCTGAAACATAGTTTTGAAGCCTATGCCCGCCCATGGAATCCCGGGATTCTCGCGGAGGCTGCATCATCTCTGATCATCGATGGCATGGTCGATTTCGGCATTCTGGACGAGTCCATGCAGCAAAACGTGATCAGGCATTTGATCGAACACCCGGAAGACCGGAAGCGGCTCCCGGCCTTTGCACTGTCGCAGGACGCAAAACCGATTGAGCATAACCGTCGCATTGTTAACGAAAAATACAGCCTCACAGCCTATGGAAACCGGTTGATTGACCTGTATGAACAGCTGGCAGAGACCCCGACAGGTGATGTTCGGTCAGCTGACGCGAATCAGCTGCTGGACTGTTTTCTCAAGCCGGGCCGGTTCAACCTGCTTCGCACATGAGCGTTCAACTTCTTTTGCACAACCTTGTCGAAACCAATGGAGGTGGATCATGGATATACTGGTTCTCAAGGAGTTCTTCATGTGGATGACGGTGCTGAACATAGCCATCATGATGCTTCAGACCTTCCTGTGCATTGGGCTGAAAGGGCTGATCGGGCGTATGCACGGCAGGATGTTCGGAATTTCTCCTGATGCCATCAAGGTGGCTATTTATGGGTATCTGGGCGTGTATAAGGTGTGTCTGATCGTGTTCTGCCTAACCCCATGGCTGGCCCTGGTGATCATGACCTAGCGCGACAATTATTTTGCATCCGGATACCGCTTTCCATAGGTTATGCCGCATGCAAACGATACTGATTACCAATGCCAATCTCGTAAACGAAGGCAAGACCGCTCTTTCCGACGTATTCATTAAAGCGGGCCGGATTGAAAAGATTGATTCCAGCCTGCCCAACCAGAAGGCCGATACGGTCATCGATGCGGCCGGCAGGCATCTTCTGCCCGGCATGATCGACTGTCACGTCCATTTCCGCGAGCCGGGTCTGGAACAGAAGGCAGACATGCACTCCGAGTCGCGCGCGGCTGTAGCCGGCGGCGTTACTTCGGTAATGGAAATGCCCAACACTAAGCCGGCGGCAGTCACCAACGCTATCCTTGAAGATAAGTTTGCCCTCGCTTCCACCAAATGCGTGACCAATTATTCCTTCTACCTCGGCGCGTCCAACAGCAACCTCGACGAGCTGCTGGCTATGGATCCCAAAACCGTCTGCGGCGTAAAACTCTTCATGGGGGCCTCCACCGGCAACCTGCTGGTTGACCGGCGCAAACAGCTTGAAGATATTTATGAGCAGATCAAAGCGCCGGTTGCACTGCACTGCGAAGACACCAATATGATTCGCGAAAACGAAAAAGCCGCCCGCGAAAAATTCGGTGAGCATATTCCCTTTTCCGAACATTACCGCATCCGCTCCGAAGCCGCGTGCTATCAGTCCTCCTCCCTCGCAGCCGAACTGGCCACCAAATACGGCACGCAGATCCATGTACTGCACCTCACCACCGCCAAGGAGCTGGAACTGTTCAAAGCCGGAGACGTTGACGGAAAGAAAATCACAGCTGAAGCCTGCCCGCACATGCTCTGGTTCTGTTCCGACGATTATGAATCCAAGGGCGCACTGATCAAATGCAACCCATCGATCAAAACCGCATCCGACCGCGCCGCCCTTCGGCAGGCCCTGCTCGACAATGTGATCGACACCATCGGAACCGACCATGCTCCTCATCTATGGGAGGAAAAACAGAATCCCTATGGTTCCGCACCTTCCGGCATGCCGGTCATTCAAAGTGCGATGGTCTCCGCTCTCGAATATCTTCCGGTCGAAGTGGTCGCAGAAAAAACAGCGCACAATCCTGCACGCATTTTTCAGATCGAAAAACGCGGATTCATTCGTGAAGGCTACTGGGCCGACCTGGTGCTCATTGACACCGAAAAACCGCACACGGTCTCCAAAGAAAATATACTCTACAAATGCGGCTGGTCGCCCTTCGAAGGCGTGACCTTTAAATCCTCTATTGCCGCCACCATCGTTAACGGCCTGCCCGCCTACTCCAACGGAACGGTCAATGATACTGTTCGGGGTCAGCGCCTCCTTTTTGATCGCTAGCAACCTGGACCTTTCGTCAAGAAGGGTGCATCACTCGACTCGCATGAAAACCCCGTATCTCCAGTACAAGGACTACATGAAAGCGCGGTATGGCGAACCCCTGTTCCGCGTGCCGATCGACTTTAACATGGGCTGTCCGAATCGGGAATCCGACGGCTCCGGCGGCTGTACCTTCTGCAATGTGCGCGGTTCGGCGGCGGTACAGACGCTGGGCGCGGAAACGGTTGAAGAGCAGATGCGCGAAGCGATCCGGTTTGCGAGGGAGCGCTACGGGGCCAAAAAGTTCATGGCCTACATTCAGGCCTTTTCCGCCACGTTCGGCAAACGCCAGCAACCGCTGTATCTGGACCTGCTTGATGCGTTCGATTTCACCGCTGTCAGCATTGGAACGCGGCCCGACTGCCTTACGCCGCAGGCCTACGATTTTCTGGTCGAACTGAACAAACACATAGAAGTCTGGGTTGAACTGGGCGTACAGACGGTGCACGACCGCACGCTGGAGCGCATCAACCGTGGACACGACTGGGCGTCGAGCGAGCGGGCGATCAACAAACTGCATGGCCTGGGCATCAAGGTAGCCGTTCACGCCATTCTCGGTTTGCCGGGCGAAAGCGCCGAGGATTTCCAGCAGACGGCGGACACACTGGCCGCCCTGCCGATTGATGCGGTCAAGATCCACAACCTCCACATCGAAAAAGGAACCACACTCGCGCTGGAGCATGCCTTGACACCCCTGCCCGTTTTGATGGAATACGAATTTGCCGAACACCTGATGGACTTTATCCGCCGCATGCCGCCTGCCATTCCAATCATGCGTCTTACGACCGACACACTTGACGAAGAACTGATCGCTCCTAAGTGGCACATGGCCAAGGGTCAGTTTAAGGACTATGTGATCCAGCAGATGAGCTGCCGGGAGTGGCGGCAGGGGGACTTGTTTGAGGGCGGGTCTAAGCAGGAACCGCAGAGCGGGACCGGCTTGAAAACGGTCGAAACAGCGGATGGTTCAATCACCTTCTGGAACGAAGAGTATAAGGAACACTATCACACCCCCGCCGGCGCCCGGCTGGAAGCGGAGAAAAAGTATCTTGTTCCCGGCAGACTGCGGGACCGGCTGTCGAAGAGTGATGTCCGTCTGCTGGATGTATGCTTCGGCCTCGGTTACAACAGTCTGGCAGCAATGAACATTGCGCGTGGAGGGTCGCGCGCTGTGCGACCAGGCGCGGTGCTGTCCGCGGGCGCTGAAGCCAGCGCCCCTCCAACGCTTGAAATCACCGCTCTTGAAATGGATCGCCGTGTCGTGGGTGCCGCGGCAAAGGACATGCAGCCACTTGAAAGTGACAGCTTCGACTGGCAAACGGTCCTCCAGCAATTGCATGACAACCGCTCATGTCGAGTGCCTGGTGCCTCTTGCCTGATGCACTGGGGAGATGCCCGCTACACGGTGACGCATCTACCCGCGGCATCCTACGACCTTGTCTTGCTCGATGCATTTTCTACGCAGCGCAACAGCGAGTTGTGGACGGTCGATTTCTTCAGGCAATTGAAGCGGGTCATGAAACCGGAGGCCGTACTGCTGACCTATTGCGCGGCCATACCCGTACGGGCGGGCTTGCTGGAAGCCGGGTTACATGTCGGTGAAACCAATCCGGTCGGTCGACAGCGTGGCGGTACTATTGCGGCATTGCGCACGGAGGATATTGAAATCCCCCTCCCCGATCATGAATTGAAAATGATACACGAAACCACCCGCGGCCTGCCCTATCGCGATCCGTACGGCGTCTGGACCAACAAGGAAATCCTGCGTGACCGTCAGGAGCGGATTCTGCAAACAAAGTCGATATCCTAAACCAGCATTTTTAATTGGTTACTGCATATGCGATTGTTACGCTGTGTGTCTTTGCAGAAAACCTGAACAAGGATGTATCCGAATGAAACTTGACCCGACAACTATGGCGGACTGGCAGATTGCCGAGGCGGCGGAACAGACGATTCTCCCCATCGAACAGATCGGCGAAAAACTGGGCCTGCAGTCCGGTGAGTTAATCATCAAAGGGAATAACATTGCTAAAATCGATTATACCCGAACCTGGCAGCGGGTGAAGGAGCTACCCGCGGGTAAGTATGTCGATGTGACGGCCATAACCCCCACCCCGCTCGGTGAAGGCAAGACCACCACAACAATGGGCCTGGTCGAGGGACTGGGAAAGATCGGCAAAAGGCCGGTCGGAGCCATTCGTCAACCGAGCGGCGGGCCCACCTTCAACATCAAAGGATCCGCAGCCGGCGGCGGGCTGGCTCAGTGCATTCCGCTGGCTCCGTTTTCTCTGGGCCTCACAGGCGACATCGATGCCATTACCAATGCGCACAATCTCTGCATGGTTGCGCTCACCGCCCGCATGCAGCATGAGCGAAACTATGACGACGAACGGCTCGAACGCATTGGGATTAAACGTCTCGATATCGATCCGGATCGCCTCCAGATCAAATGGGTCATCGACTTCTGCGCGCAGGCGCTGCGAAATATTACGATCGGCAAGGGCGGCCCAATGGATGGGTATGAGATGGAATCGGGATTCCAGATATCCGTCTCCAGCGAGCTGATGGCGATTCTCGCAGTGGCAAGCAGCCTAAAGGACATGCGCGAACGCATCGGTAAAATGGTGGTGGCCTATAACCGCAGCGGAGAGGAGGTCACGACGGCGGATCTTGAAGTGGATGGAGCCATGGCTGCCATCATGCTCGAAGCCATCAACCCCAATCTTGTGCAGACGATCGAGGGCAATCCAGTGCTTGTGCATGCCGGCCCCTTTGCCAACATTGCCATCGGTCAGAGCTCGGTTATCGCTGATATGCTGGGTGTCCGGATGGGTGATTATCTCGTTACGGAGAGCGGGTTCGGCGCGGATATCGGATATGAAAAATTCTGGAACCTGAAATGCCGCTGTTCCGGCCTGAAGCCTGATGCGGTAGTCATTGTGGCTACGGTCCGCGCACTCAAGATGCACGGCGGCGGCCCGACCGTAAAACCGGGAAAACCGCTCGACCCGGCCTACACCGAGGAAAATCTGGAACTTCTTCGTGCCGGGTGCAGCAACCTGATTGCCCATATCCGAACCGTTGAGCGCAGCGGCTCCAAGCCGGTTGTGTGCATCAATGGTTTTCATACCGATACACCGGCCGAACATGCCCTTATCCAGGAGGTTGCGGAAGAACACGGGGCACGCTGTGCCGTATCCCAGCATTGGCTTAAAGGGGGCGAAGGCGCCATCGAGCTGGCTGAAGCCGTGGTGGACGCCTGCGAGGAGGAAAGCCGTTTTGCATATCTCTACGAACTTGACCTGCCCCTGAAAGACCGGGTCGGACGGATTGCAACAGAACTCTACGGCGCGGCCGGTGTGGACTGGTCGCCGACCGCAGAACAGAAAATGGCACAGTTCCAGAATGATCCGGCCGTGGCAAACATGGGTATCTGCATGGTCAAAACCCACCTGAGCCTGTCGCACGATCCCGACTTCAAAGGTGCGCCCAGAGGATGGCGGCTCCCGATTCGCGATGTTCTGATCTACAAGGGGGCCGGCTTTGTTGTCCCCGTCGCCGGCGATATCAAGCTGCTGCCGGGAACCGGATCCAATCCCGGTTTCCGCCGCATCGATGTCGATGTGGAGACCGGCAAGGTAACCGGTCTGTTTTAGGCAGCTGCCCCCTTTTTTCACGATATAGAACTTGCGAAGGCCCAGCGACCTACGTATATTGCGCGGCTTAATTGACCGGAAGTGCCGGTCAGAAGCGAAGGCCACCTGACCTCGTGGTGTGTCAAAGCGGATTGTTTATAAATAGAGTAAACTATAAGGAGAGGTATCATGGCGGAAGCATCCACCAAGAGTGTAACTGTACAGGATCTGCTCGATGCAGGCCTGCATTTCGGTCACCAGACCAAACGCTGGAATCCCAAGATGAAGCGCTACATCCACGGCGCCAAAAACGGGATTTACATTATCGACCTGAACAAAACCCTTTCGCAGCTTGAACTGGCGAAAACCTTCCTGAATGAAGTGGTACTGCGCGGCGAAAAAGTGCTGTTCGTAGGTACCAAGAAGCAGGCGCGCGAAATTTTCCAAAAGACAGCGGATGATACCAATCAGCCTTATGTCATCCATCGCTGGCTCGGCGGCATGCTGACCAACAACCAGACCATTCGTTCCTCCGTAGCCCGCATGCGCGAGCTGCAGAAGATGCAGCAGGACGGCTCCATGGACAAGATGCCGAAGAAGGAAGTGGCTGTTCTGCGGCGCGAGCTGACCAAGCTTGAACGCAACCTGAGCGGTATTGCCAATATGGACAAAAAACCGGGCGCCCTCCTTGTTGTGGACCTGAAGCGTGAACATCTGGCATTGGCTGAAGCCAAGCGCCTGAACATTCCGGTCGTTGCTCTGGTGGATACCAATGCCGACCCGGACCTCGTCGAATACCCCATCCCCGGCAATGACGACTCACTCCGTTCCATCGGATTGATCTGCGAGGTGCTCGGAGAAGTGATCCAGGCGGCGGACGCTGAATATACCGCGAAAGCCAAGGCTGAGCGCGAAGCCCGCGAAAAGGCAGAGGCTGAAGAGCGCGAAAAGGCCAAGGCCGCCCGCGAAGAACGCAAGAAGAAGGAAGCCGAAGAGAAGAAGAAGCGCGAAGAGGTCCTGAAGAAGATCAAGGAACAGAAGAAGAAGGCCGACGAAAAGAAGAAGGCTGAAGCCGCTGCGGCCGCCAAGGAGGAGCCCAAGACCGAGGAAGCGCCTGCTGCTGAGGAACCCAAAGCTGAAGAAGCTGCTCCCGTGGTAGTAGAGGCTGCACCCGCAGCGGACGCTGAAGAGGTCAAGGAAGAGGCCGCTGCGCCTGCTGAAACCGTAGAGGAAAAAACCGAAGAAGCGCCGGCGGTCGAAGAACCCAAGGCCGAAGAAGCGACTGAAGAATCTGAAGAGACGAAGAAACAGGACTAATTTAGAGAGGACACATTACGATGGCGATTACGACAAGCATGATCAAGGAACTCCGCGATGCCACCAGCATGGGCATCAACGACTGCAAAAAAGCGTTGGAGCAGACAGACGGCGACTTCGATGCCGCGGTTAAAATTCTTCGTGAAAAGGGCGCTTCAGTTGCTGCGAAGCGTGCTTCCAAGGAAGCGAATGAAGGCATGATTGCCTCGAACGTTTCTTCCGATGCTCAGCAGGGAGCGCTGATCGAAGTCAATTGCGAAACCGACTTCGTTACCCGCAACGAAGCTTTCCAGGCGTTTGTTGAAGAACTTCGCAAGGAAGCGCTGGACTACGAAACAGATAAGATGGCTGAAGGCATCAACGACAAGGTTGAAGCCCAAATGGCCGCCATCGGCGAAAAGATCCAGTTCCGCCGCAATGTTAAATGGACGGTTGAAGGCACCGGCGCGATCACCTCCTACATCCATATGGGCGGCAAGGTCGGCGTGTTGATTGAAGTCGGATGCGAGAATGCCGACACCATCAACAATCCTGTTTTCCAGGAACTGTCAAAGGATTTGACCCTGCATGTAGCCGCGGCCGCGCCGCAGTATCTCAATCGCGACGAAGTTCCTGCTGAGCTCGTGGAAGAGGAAAAGGATATCGCCCGCAAGCAGCTCGAAGGAAAACCCGAAAACATCATGGAGAATATCCTGAAGGGTAAGATCAATAAGTTCTACTCTCAGATCTGCTTCATCGAACAGGGCTTTGTGAAAGAAGAGAAGGTTTCCATCACCGACCTCCTCGCTGAAAAGGGCAAGGTACTCGGCGATACGCTGACAGTTAAGCGCTATGTCCGCTTCCAGCTCGGCGGCATCTAGGCCGAACTCCCTGAGCGCGAAAAAAGCCCGTCATCATGGCGGGCTTTTTTCGTTAGGCAGGGCGCGATAGCCGAGTGCGCCGCATACTCAATCGGACAATCTGGCAGTCGCTCCCTATCCCTCCTGCTGGACATTCTTTTTTACTGTACGCCAGTCGAGGCCGGTACGGCGGGCAACCTCGCCATAGTTTCCGTAAAGGTCATAGAGATCACAGCAATATTTTTCGACCAGCTCCCTTGCGGTGAGGTTGCCCTGTTCAACGGCATGACTCAGCGCGACATCCTCACTGGGTTGACCGGACGTATCGCCCTTGTAGGTTCCGGTGAGGATAATTCGACGGATAGCCTGCTCCAGCTCGCGGACGTTTCCCGACCAGGCATAGTTCTTTCCGACGTCCCGCTTCAGTATGGTAAGTACAGGGACACCCAGTTCCGACCCGCAGATGCGCTGTACAATATGCTCGACCAAGGCCTCCATCTCGCGCGGCGATTCCCGAAGGCGCTGGCGCAGCGGCGGAACGGTGATCACATCGGAACAGAGACGATAGTAAAAGTCGTCGCGGAACCGGCCTTCATGGCGCAGAGTTTCAAGCGGTTTATTGGTGGCGGCAATGACGCGGCCTTTGAAACGGAGTTTATCGTGGCTGCCTACCGGTGAGAAAGTCCGCTCCTGCAGAATCTGCAATAATTTGATCTGAACCGGTATGCTCACATCACCAATTTCGTCCAGGAAAATAGCCCCATGCGGGCTGCAGCGGGAAAAGATCCCTTCGTGTTTTTCCATGGCTCCGGTAAATGCACCCTTCCGGTGCCCAAAGAGCTCCGATTCGATTATGGTCTCAGGAAACTGAGACAGGTTGAGCCGGACAAATGCCCGCGTGAAGCTCTCCTCGAATTTCTGGGTGTTGGGATTGAACGGAATGAAACCTGATCGGCCGATTGCTGCGGCAGCGGCACCCTTGCCGGTTCCTGTTTCACCGAGCAACAGGGTTGAAAAATCCTCCATACGATTCCATAGGCAGCGTTCATACCAGAGGATTTCATGGGTGAACACATTGTCCCACAAGCGGGATCGAAGCTGCTTCATGCAGGGACTGCCGCCAACGAGTTCGCGGGAGATGAAAAAATAGGCGCGGCGAATCTGGTAAAAAATACCCACATACCGACATGCCTCCGAACGGCTGAAGCCAAAATCGACGAGATCTTCAAGACATTTAAAGGCGAATGACGCGCGACAGGGCTCGTCCCCGACCACAATCTGCTCTTCGATCAAGTCGTCAAACTGAACCATGTAGCGATGGAAAATATGAAACAGAATGCTGACGGCTAAAGCCCGGTCATCCTCATCACCATCCGTTTTAATATCAATTTGGTTGGACGCCTTGAATTTACTGATGTGGGCATTCAGTGCCTGTAACAACGGCGGAAGCATGGCGTGCCAATCCGCATTTTCCGAAGCACCCACGATCCGCCGGTCCACCTCGACCCGTTCATCGCTGAACGGATTGCTGAACGCGGCCTTTGAGATCATCCTGAAGAATTCCATATCCATGCATTCATTGCATACATCAAATTCATGATATGTCGACACAATAGTAGCAGTCAGTTTTCTGATATCGCCTTAACCATTCATGATAAACAACTAGCGGAATATCGTGTTTTGATGGCATACCCCCTGCAATGTGCGGTTTATCACAACACTTTCAACATCAAGGAGCGGATGATGAAGAACACATTCAAATGGCTGAACATCAGTCAGTTTAGCGGGGCTTTCAACGACAATGCCTTCAAGATGACCACCATTATTGCACTGGTCAGCTTGTTGGGGGATAGCAGCAAGGAGATGGTCATTGCAATCTGCACGATTCTGTTTGTTCTGCCTTTCCTGCTGTTTTCGAATGCCGCCGGCACGCTGGCTGACCGGTTTAGTAAACGTGAGATTATTGTTATCAGCAAATGGATGGAAGTCGCACTGTTACTCATGGCCATTCCCTGCCTGACGTCTGGATTCGCCACGCACCTTTACGCCCTTCTCTTCCTACTCTGTTCACAGAGTGCCCTGTTTGGCCCGGCCAAGCGCGGTATTGTCCCCGAGCTCGTTCGGGTTGATGAACTTTCGCGAGCCAACGGCTTTCTGACAGCAGCCACCTATACCGCCATCATTCTGGGTACTGCTCTGCCGGCCCTGGTGATCGGATATCTCGGCCTTAGTGGACTCTGGGTAATCGGCCTGTGCGCGCTGCTTTCCGCCACCGGCATCTTTTCCGCTTACCGCATTGCCAAGGTGCCGGCCGCAGGAACCCGCAAGCGCGCATCGATCTGGGTCATCCCGGATGTCGTGCGAGCCGTTAAAAATCTGCGTTCTGATCGATGGGCCGGTCTTGCCGTACTTGGACTGGTTCTGTTCGGTGCGGTATCCGCTTTGTTCCAGCAAATCCTGGTCATTTTCGGGCAGGAGGCACTCGGAATGTCCATTGATCGGAGTCCCCTGCTCTTCCCGTTGGCAGCCGTCGGCATCGGTATTGGAGCCTTGCTGACCGGCCGCCTATCGAAACACACGCTTGAACTCGGTCTGATACCTGCCGGGGCGCTGGGTATAGTGATTTCCGCCATCGTACTGGCCCTGGTCAAACATCCGGCCGTTATCGGCTCATGGATCATTATTCTCGGCATCTGCTGCGGCATGTATGTCGTGCCGCTCAATGCTTTTCTGCAGCACCGCATCCCCCTTGAACGTCGCGGAGAAGTTTTCGGGGCCTCAGGCTTCCTCAGCTTTACCGCCATGGTCGCGGCATCCGGCCTGTTTCTGCTTATGACACGTATGTTCAACTTCAGCGCCCGCACCTGCATATTCACCACGGCGCTGATCGCAGCCATTCCGGCAGCCATCGCCTGCCGGCGGCTGACCGGGCATCTGGTCCGTTTTGGTCTGACCCGTCTGGTTCACCGCCTCTACCGCATTCGCTTTCAGGGGCTAGACAACCTGCCTCGCGAAGGCGGTGCACTTCTGATCTGCAACCATACGGCCTACGCGGATGCGCTGCTGCTGCAAGCCGCCACCTCCCGCCCGGTACGCTTTGTCATGTCTCGCGATGTGTTCAAAAAGTGGACCTGGTGCAAACCAATATTCAACTGGACCAGCTGCATTCCAGTCCACACCTCCGACGGTCCGCGAGCATTGGCAAAATCGCTCCAGGAAGCCCGGCGGGCCATGGAGAACGGCGACATTATTGCCATATTCCCGGAGGGTCACTTAACCCGTAACGGCAGTCTGATGCAGTTCAACAAGGGCTTTGAGAAGATTGCCAGGAACAGTACATGCCCGATTATACCCGCCTATATCGGTGACATATGGGGAAGCATCTTCAGTTTTTACCGCGGCAAACCGGGGCTGAAACGGCCGCTGAAGTTTCCCTATCCGGTCTCCGTGCGTTTCGGCAAGCCTCTGCCGTCCGATACCAAGGCCGACGAGGCGCGACGCGTGATTGCCGAGCTGGGAGCGGAATACGCCACGGAAAAGAGCCTGCTGCCCGGCCGCACGCTCAGCCATCAATTCATCCGGCAAGCGCGCCGTTACTGGTTCCGGCCGATTGCCTCAGACACGCTGGGTAGCAAGGCCGGCTACGGCAAACTGCTTATCGGCAGCATCGCGCTCACAAACCGCCTGAAGCCTTATGTTTCGAACCAGCGTAATATTGGTATCTACATGCCGACCTCGCTTGGCGGCGTGATTGCCAACCTGGCCGTTACGCTCTCCGGCAAGACCAGTGTAAACCTAAACTGGACGGCCACGACGGAACTCCTGCAATCGGCAGTCCGACAGGCTCATATCAGCTATGTCATCACATCCCGACGCTTTGTGCAGAAAACGCAACAACCGGATCTTCCTGTCCGTTGGCTCTACATTGAAGATCAGCTGAAACAGCTAGGGCGTATGGAACGCTTTCGAGCGGCAGCCGCCGCCTTGTTTGCATCACCGAAGCGCCTGGCCGGCGGCCGCGAACCGCAGCCGACAGACACGGCCACGATCATCTTCTCTTCCGGAACCACGGGTACGCCCAAGGGTGTTGTTCTGAGTCATGCCAACATACTTTCCAATGTCGAGGCCACGCAGGCGGTTCAGCATTTTCATACGACCGATTCGATGTGCGCTATCCTTCCACTGTTCCATGCCTTCGGCTATCTGGGGCTTTTCTGGTGGCCGCTGCTGAAAAACATCCGCGTGGCGTATCATCCGAACCCGCTCCAGACCGATCGCATCATTCGTCTGATTCGCGAAGCAAAGTTGACGGTGCTGCTGGCCACGCCTACTTTTCTGCAAGGCTATATGCGCAAGGCGAAGCCGGATGATTTCAAGACGCTGACATCCGTTATCACCGGCGGCGAAAAACTGCGTCCGGAGCTCGCCGACCGGTTCGCGGAACGATTCGGTGTTCGCCCATTTGAAGGCTATGGCTGCACTGAACTGGCGCCCGTCGCATTTCTGAGCCTCAAGTCCAGCTGCCGCACAGGCAGTGCCGGCCTGCCTCTTCCGGGCATTGCGGTTCGGATTGTTGATCCAGAGACGCGGGAAACCCTCACTGATGGTGAAGAAGGCCTTATGCTTATCAAGGGTCCTAACGTGATGCAGGGCTATCTGGGACAGCCCGAACAAACCGCGGATGTGTTGCGGGAGGGTTGGTATAACACCGGTGACATAGCCCGCATGGATACCCAAGGGTTTGTATATATCACCGGACGAATCTCCCGCTTCAGTAAGATTGGCGGTGAAATGGTGCCGCATGGCGCGATTGAGGATGCTCTACAACGGGCCACCGGGAAGGAGGAGCAATGCATCGCCGTTGTCAGTATCGCAGATGAAACCAAGGGCGAACAACTGGCGGTTTGCTACACTGAACAGGCTGGTGATCCGGAAAGTCTCATTTCCAGGCTGCGCGGTCTTGGGCTCCCCAATCTATGGATTCCACGTGCGGCCAACTTTTTCCACATCCCTCAACTGCCCACACTGGGTACAGGCAAACTCGATCTGTGCGCGCTTCAGAACATTGTGAGGACAGCATGAAAACTATGTTTATAGTGTTCTTGATCAGTCTGATTGGACTCGTTGGTCTGATGCCCAACCGGGTTGGCAGCGAAGAAGTGCAGCTTTCGGAAGCCGGAAAGGAATCGGTCGTCTTAATACATGGCCTGGCCCGCTCCAGCATGGCCATGAACAGAATGGCGAAAGAACTGCGAAAGGAGGGGTATCATGTGATCAATGTCGACTACCCCTCGACGTCTGCTTCTATCGAAAAACTCACTCAACAGGTTTTCAGGAACCTGCAGCCGCAGCTTGCGGAAGTGGGCACAGTGCACTTTGTGACCCATTCCATGGGCGGCATAATCCTGCGGCAATATCTGCAGAAAAACGAACTGCCCAACCTTGGACGCGTGATCATGCTCGCGCCGCCAAGCCGCGGCAGCGAAGTGGCCGACAAACTTGGAACCACTCTCTTATACAAATGGATAAACGGGCCGGCCGGGAATCAGCTGGGCACCGGAAAAAACAGCCTCCCGCTCCGGCTTGATGAACCGGTGTTTGAGTTGGGTATCATAGCGGGTGACCGTTCGATCAACCCGATTCTCTCCATGCTGATTCCCGGTCCGGATGACGGGAAGGTTGCCCTTAAACGCGTCAAACCCGCGACGTATTCAGACTACCTTCAGATGCACGTCACCCACGCCTGTATGATGTGGAACCGCAAGGTGATCAGCCAAACCGTATATTTCCTGCGGTACGGTACATTCAAACATGAAGAACAAATACCCGTTGTATCACCAGGAGAATCAACATGAATACCAGACTAACCATCGCTCAGGTCTCGAAAAGCGACCAGACTGCAGTCAACCGAATCCGGCATGATGTCTATGCCTCCGAATTAGAGCAGTTCGACTTACTGGAGTCCGGCTCGCTGCCGGACCGTCCCGAAGTGATCAGCACCTACATCAAATGCGAATGCGAGGGGGAATTGATTGGCTTTGTCGGGATAACACCGCCCTCCAGTCCACAATATTCCATCGACCATTACATTGACCGGAACCAGGTATCGACTGTCTTTGATGCACATCTGTATGAGATTCGAGCACTGACGGTCGTGGGTACCGCCCGCGGATCAGTCGCTGCCCCGGTCTTAATGTATGCCGCCTTCCGCTGGATCCAGGCGCATGGGGGAAAACGAATCATTGCAATCGGTCATACCCGGGTCCGTCCGATGTATGAACGGCTGGGCATGCGTTCACTCGGCATCCGTTTTTCCTGCGGAAAGCTGCAGTATGACATCCTGGCGGCTCATACAGAAACCATTCAGCAGGAATTGACACGATTCGCGGCCCGGCTCGACCGCCTCGAAAAACAGGTTGACTGGCAATTGGAGGTGGCCTTCAGGCCTCCATCCGAATGCTACCACGGCGGTGCCTTCTTTAAAGCAATTGGAACCGAGTTTGATCGGTTGGAACGGCGCAACGAAATCATTAATGCCGATGTGCTTGATGCTTGGTTCCCCCCCTGTCTGAAAGCACAACGAGCGCTGCATGAACACCTTGGATGGATCATGCGGACATCCCCGCCCAATCATGCAGAAGGGTTGGCTGAGGTGATCGCACAGGTGCGTGGTGTCGACACCGACAACATACTGACGGGTGGCGGTTCATCGCCGTTGATTTTTACGGCATTTCGTCGTTGGCTGAAGCCTTCATCACGCGTGCTGCTGCTCGACCCAACCTATGGCGAATATCTACACGTACTCGAAAAGGTCGTGAAATGCAGGGTGGAACGGTTCACCTTGAGCCGCACAGATGGCTACCGGCTGAACTTGAGTGCCTTGGCTGACAAGCTGGCCCAAGGTTACGACCTGTTTGTCTGGGTCAACCCTAACAGCCCGACCGGTCGGCATGTGGACCGTGCAGTGGTCGAAGCGATATTGGACCAATGTCAGGGTCGCACCCGGGTATGGATCGATGAAACCTATGTCGAATATGCCGGTGCGGGACAATCGCTCGAAACCTATGCCGCCGGGAAAGATCATGTTGTGGTCTGCAAATCCATGTCGAAGGTCTACGGATTGAGCGGATTGCGTGTTGGGTATCTATGCGCATCACCCGCGATGCTGGAAACGTTGCGGGAACTTATCCCGCCTTGGTCCGTGAGTCTTCCTGCCCAGATCGCCGCCGTCCATGCGCTCCGCGCGGATGACTATTATTCGATACGATATGCGGAGACAAAGCGGTTGCGCACTGAACTCGAAGCCGGGTTGAGGGAACTGGGCATACACGAAATCGTTCCCGGCATAGCCAATTTTATCCTGTTCCATCTGCCGGACGACAGCCCTTCGGGATCCACCGTCATTTCCCGGTGTCGACAGCACGGATTGTATATACGGGATGCCTCGGAAATGGGAACGGACATGGGCGACCGTGCCATTCGGATAGCCGTTAAGGACAGGGAAATAAATGAACGTGCTCTTGAAATCATCAAACGGGCTTTGATTCCACGGCCGGAATATACGGAGGTTTGCCATGATTAACATTATCGCAGCCTGGATCGGATTTCTATTCGGAGGCATTTCCGGAGCGATTCCCGGCCTGTTTTTCTATCGTTATGACTGGCTGGGTGGATACACCTCGTGGCCGCGCCGCATGATCCGGCTCGGGCACATCGCATTCTTCGGAATTGGATTTCTTAACCTGGGCATGGGACTGACTGTTTTAGTGCTGAACATAGCTTCTCCATTCGCTTCAGCCTTGATGATTGTCGGAGCCATTACGATGCCCCTGCTGTGCTACCTGAGTGCCTTTAAACCGATTTTTCGCCACCTGTTTTTCATCCCGGCGGGATCGGTAATCCTGTCGATCATATTGTTCATAGAAAGGATGGTGTAATCATGAAAATTGGATTAATAGCCATGAGCGGAATCCGCGCATGCGATACCGAACTACTGGAACTCGGACTAACGCTTCCGGGATTCGTCGAACGCAGCAAGCAGATTGCGTCACTGCCCAGCCTCGGACTGCTTACGCTGGCCGGCATGACACCGAAGAACCACGAATGCCACTACATTGAGATACCGGATCTCGCTGCTGAAAAGGGTCAGCCCGAGCTCTTTGATCTGGTGGCGATTTCCAGCTACAGTGCCCAGATCAATGAAGCCTATGAGCTGTCTATGCGATATCGGGCTTGTGGCGTGCCGGTTGTTCTGGGCGGTCCGCACG
The DNA here is from genome assembly GCA_050298955.1 of Pontiella sp. Classification (GTDB taxonomy): domain Bacteria; phylum Verrucomicrobiota; class Kiritimatiellia; order Kiritimatiellales; family Pontiellaceae; genus Pontiella. Next base: position 31,077 of record JBNKVA010000041.1, on the reverse strand, counting down.
TAACCGCCCTGCCCCGGGAAGCTCAGAAATATGCAACCGCCGTTGTGGTCGGTGAAGGCGAACCGGTTTGGCAGGACCTCCTCAAGGATGCCGAAAACAATCGGCTCAAGCTGATCTACGATGCGCGCGCGTGCCATTATGATCTGGCGGATGCACCGATGCCGGCGTTTGAGCTGCTCGACATTTCCAAGTATAATCGACTGACGGTTCAAACCAGCAGAGGCTGTCCGCACAACTGTGAATTCTGCGCAGGTTCCAACCTGATCTCCTCGTGCTACAAACAGAAACCGGTCGAAAAGGTTCTGGCAGAGATCGATCGCATCTGCGACATATGGCCTCATCCGTTTATCGAATTTGCCGATGACAACAGCTTCGTAAACAAAGCGTACTGGAAAGAACTGCTGCCGGAGTTGAAAAAGCGGAATGTCAAATGGTTTACAGAAACCGACCTCTCGGTATCCGAGGATCCGGAACTGCTCTGCATGATGCGTGATGCGGGATGTGCACAGGTTCTCATCGGGCTGGAAAGCCCAACCGTCGCACCGCTGGATGGGCTTGAGGAACGGAGCAACTGGAAGCGCAATCGATTCGACCATTATAAGGAGGCTATCCGAACGATTCAAGCACATGGCATCACCGTCAACGGCTGTTTTATCGTCGGCCTCGACGGCCAAACATCCGCGGTCTTTGACCAGATCTATGCGTTCGTTCGTGATGCGGAACTGTACGAAGTCCAGATCACAATTCTGACGGCCTTCCCGGGTACGGATCTCTACAAACGATTAAAACGAAGCGGGCGGCTGCTTGAACCGACCAACTGGAAAAAATGCACCTTGTTCGACCTCAACATCCGTCCCGAAGGCATGACCGCCGAGGAGCTCCGGACGGGCTTTCATCAGCTGGCCGTGAAACTCTACTCCGACACGTTCACGAAACGGCGTAGAGACACCTTCAGGAAGAATTTAAGAAGCAGAACGAAAAATTGTGCAACAGACCAAAAATGTGCATGATCCTCATTGAGGAGGGGTTATGAGAAAAGTATCCGACAGACACCGACAGTGGCTGATGAAAGAAATCCCCCTGCTGGAAAACGAAGGTGTGCTCTCACCGGAAATCGCAGGTCGAATCGCTACCTACTATGAGACCCGCACGCAAAAGGGAATCCATTGGGCCGTCATTGCGTTCTCCGTCCTCGGCTCCCTGCTGATCGGATCGGGGATTATACTTCTCTTCGCCCACAACTGGGAAGATTTAACGAGACCTGTGCGAGCCGTGCTCTCATTCTGCCCACTGGCGATCGGTGCAGTTCTAAGCACGGTGGCGCTGAGCAGGAATGGAGGTACCGCCCTGCGCGAATCCGCCGGCCTATTCCATTCGCTCGCGATTGGTGCAACGATCTCTCTGATCGGCCAGACCTATCACCTGCCCAGCAATGTACCCGGCTTTCTGCTGAGCTGGTCCTTGCTGGCCCTGCCGCTGATATTTCTGCTTCGCTCAACCGGCGTGTACTTGATTTATCTGGCGCTTACGTGTGGATGGAGCGGTGTCGCTCAGGATACATACGGGCATGCGGCCGGTTTCTGGATCCTGATCATTCCTGCCCTTGTGCATTTGATTAAACTGGTTCGGAACGAGCGGTACGCGGCGGAAACCTCGATATGTTTCGTCGGCATGATCGTTGCCCTGTGCGTATCGCTCGGCATTGCACTCGAGCATTCTATTCCAGGGCTCTGGATCGTCACCTACTCCACTCTGTTGTCCGGAATCAGCCTGATGGGCGTTAGACTTTATGGCGACCGCCGGGGATGGAACAATATACCAACCACCCTCGGTACCATCGGGATTGTCCTGATCACCTATATCCTGACCTGGGAAGATGCATGGCACGGGATTGGCTGGGGCCATGCGCACTCAGGATGGCGTTATCAGACCTGGGGAGCATGGTTGGACGGAGGTATTACTTTGCTGTGCACAACGGGTTGGATCGCTGCAGCGATCAAGTCGTACCATCGGCATTCCGTCGAAACCGTAACCACGGGAATGTTCCCTATTATAGCAGGACTTTGCTTTATCATCGGATCGCTGACAGAACACACGAATATACTCAATGCCCTCATTTTTAACGCCTTCATGCTGTTTCTGGGTATCCTGTATATCGTGCTGGGATGCCGGAGTGAACAGCTGCGACAACTAAACGGCGGCATGGGTATACTCGCGCTGCTTCTGGTAAGCCGATTCTTCGACCAGGATTTCGGTTATCTTGCCCGCGGCATTGTTTTCATCGTACTGGGAGCAGTTTTTCTCAGCGTCAACCTGATCATGGTACGCCGCAGGAACCGAACGGAGGTCGTCGTATGAAGAAGCTTTCTCTAATACTTCTGCTCATTCTTGTCGCCGCACAATTTGCGGTTCCGTTCTCATTGATACAGCGCAAGGAGCACATTCTGCGGGATGGTAAAGTTTTCCGCTTCCTTACGCGACCGATCGATCCCGCCGATCCGTTTCAGGGCCGGTACGTGCGATTGGGTTTCAAGCACGATCATATTCCATGGTCGGAAACGGATAGTGTCGACCTGGGGTACAAAGCCAAAATCTATGCGCTCATCGAAACCGGGGATGACGGTTTTGCGCGCTTTACAGGATGGAGCCAGGAGAAACCGGCCCAAGGAAACTATCTGGAAACCCGCTACCGGGGACCATACCAGCGATGGAATTCGGAGACAAAGAGCTCGGTCTACAAGGGGATGAGGATCGATATTCCGTTTGATCGATTCTACATGGATGAGGCCAAAGCGCCCCACGCGGAAGCGCTGGCAAGGGATTCCTCGCGAACCACTAACTGCTGGGCCGAAGTCCGTATAATGGACGGCAAAGCCGTCATAGAGGATGTGTTTGCAGAGGGGCAGTCACTCCGTGAACTGGCGGCTCAAAAAGAGTAAATATTGCCCTTGCCATGACGGGGGCGTTTATCTATCTTCTGCATCTCTTTTTGAACAAAAGGCTGAGTAGCTCAGTTGGTCAGAGCACCGGAATCATAATCCGGGTGTCGAGGGTTCAAGTCCCCCCTCAGCCACCACTTTAAACCGCTTAATCCTATAAGGTTAGGCGGTTTTTCTTGTCCAGACAAAGTACCCGTTGCAGCAATGCTTTGACCCTCGCCATTGCTCGCCGAACTCACACGATTTGAGCAGCCTCGATTTCGCCCCGGATTACCTGTCGTCTGCACACTGATGCACGCTTGGCTGTATTGCGGCATCCTGCACACAAAACCGCGCGTGGCGAATTGACCGCCACGCGCCGTTCCTTTTGCAATTATGTCTTTGCCTAGAAGCTGGCGCTGCTCACTACGTTCGCCGCCGGATCATAGGTATGAGAGGACTCTGTAACGTCATCCATGGTGAACGTGAATGATACGCCGCCCTGTCGGCTTGCCAGTTCTCGAATTGAATGCCGAGTTCATGCCCGCCCGACGCAGTCGTTGCGGTAACAGAGAATTCATAATGCGCCTAGCTTCCGGTCAGGTCGGAGGCAGAATGGGACCCGATTTCATTAGGTAAAGAGTTGCGCACATCCCAGATAACTGTAGCGGAGATATCGCATGGACTGTCCGCCCAGTCGATCGTGGCCCAATAACCAACAGTAATGATATCGCCTGCCTAGATGGCGGTGCCTACCCGCTGACCGGCTACACCATCCAGGCAAGGTATTTTCGGTATTCCCGGAAATCTGGGCATTCAGATGGGTCCAGTACAGGGAAGCCTTTATGCGGTATGAAGCACGCGAAATAATCATCGTGCCCCCGCTTTTTATCCCTTGCTCAAGTCTCTCGTATAGCATCCGTATCCTTTTTACCCTTTCTCACGCATATATATATGCGCAAAACCCCATTTGAAGCGGACAAACCATTTGCGATAATAAGCAGAATCCCTGACTCTGACTACGGGATTTATCATGCAGAAATGCTGATATCAGCGACTTGATGTACCTTGCCAGCTGATCCATACCTTTCGGAAAGTCTCCGGGGTGCACGACCGACCAATCGCGCTTGCCGGTTTTCGGATCACCATCCCCCTGCCAGCCGTCATCGATCTGTACGTATTGGGCGCCATAATCCATGAGGTTGTCGGCAATCCATTTGGCATTGCGCATGACCTCTACTTCCGTGATGCGGTTATAGTAGTACCAAGGTGCACCAACCGGATGGCGGCAGCGGGAAATACGTCTTGTCCAGCGCGGTGTAGTTTTTTATCCCAAGCCGGTCGCGATAGTAGTTTTTCAGCTTCGTGCCGTCTTTAAGGGTAACCTTATCGGATGTCGGATCAAACATCCCCTGAGCCAGCGGGGTATCCACCGTACCCAGCGTGGCTACCATCAGCTCGGTGTTGACTCCATCCTCGATGCGGCATGGCACAGGATGCGGCCTGACCTGCTCCGCATCCGAACCTACCGCAGCTATTAGCGCAGTTGATGCAATCAGTGTCATGGCCGATCCTTTCATTGGAAAACTCCTTTTATTTTTCCTCTACCCAGACCTTAGAAGTAGGACCGCCGGTACGGTGCGCGTCTCCGCCACCCATGGCCCCCGGTCCTCCGAAGCCGGCCCGATCGTTATTGCTGCCGCCTATACGGTTGCTGCGGGCATAGTATGGAATGGCGATAAGATCGGATCCATCGCTCCATTCACCCCGGATCGCCATGATCCCGTCGAGCATCTTGGGCATCCACTCGATGTTGAGTTCAGCATCGGGATCTAACGTCTTATCCAGACTCTGATCGGCGGACTCGAAGGTGTAGATCAACGGACCATACCGCAAGGCGATCTGGCCTTCCGTGGCAGCAATCTTATCGCTGGCATGGATCTTCTGAATCTTCATTGGCAGATCGAAGTCAATCTTGTCGCCCTTTTTCCAGGTACGATTGAGAACCGCATAGCCGTTTTCAATCGCCGGCTCGACGGTCTCGCCATTGACCTTTATCCAGAGGATGCCGTTGGCCTTCGGCTCGGCCGTGTAGAGTTCACTGACTTCGCGATTCGGCACGCGGATACGGATCCCAAAGTCACTTTCCTTTTCAGGATTGACCGTAATCGAAACCTTACCGTCCCACGGATATTCGGTTTCCTGAACCATCTCGACATCGGTCCCGCCAATGTCGGAAACGGTAATCCGGCTGCCGAGGAACATATTGACATAGAGGTTGTCGGCATCCTTGACATAGGTCCAGGTCGGCAGCATCAGCAGCACTCGCGGAATATTGCCGATGCAGCAGGGGCAGACATGCCAGGGATAGCGCGCGCCGTAGGCGGTCAGCGGATTCTGGTAGTAGAAGTTTTCCCCGTTCAGGTCGAGCGAACCGAGCAACGCATTGTAGATGGTCTCTTCGTAAAGATCCGCATAGCGGGAATCATGATAGGCCATGTTGAGCTTGTGCTCGAAGAAGATCAGACCGCAGCTCGAGCAGGACTCAGCATACGCGGAGTGCGGCAGGGAGTAGTCCGGCCCGAAGCCTTCCGAAGTTTCCCCGCTGCCGATGCCGCCCGTAACATAATACTTACGATTGATCATGTTGTCGAACAGGCTCATGACGGCGCTCTGGTAATCCGTATCATGCGTTTCCATCGCCACATCCGACATGGCCGCATAGTTGTAGGATGCGCGAACGGCATGGCCGACGGCCTCGTATTGTTCAATGACATGCACATGACTCTGTGAATACTCGCTACCTTCACTCCGGCAATCCAGCAGGAACTTGGCGAGCTGGATGTATTTTTCGCCCTTGTCATCCCCCTCTACAGTGCTCACGAACCGGCCGAAACGCACCAGCGCCATCTCCATCGCCTGATGTTCGTCCCACCACTCCCGCTTACCGGGTTCCGGTCCAATGTTTGCGACCCAGCAGTCCGCCAGTTTTTTGGCCGCGTTGTAGAGGCGCAGATCCTTGCCGCCGGTCAGCATGTAATGTGAAACCGCCGCTTCCAGGAAATAGCCGGCCACATAGCCTTCATGATCTTGACGGTGGTTTTCAGACCAGCGTTCGCGATCGGAGAGCGTAAAGACGGTTTGTAGATAGCCGTCCGGTTCCTGCGCGGCCAGGATCAGCGGGATCCACTCGTCCAGCGTCTTGCGCATGGCTTTCTGGGACTTGATGATTTCCTCATCCCCATGCGGATCCACCATCAGGGCCACGCAGATCGATTCCATGGTGTTGTACACCCATGCATTCGCAAACACATAGCCACGGTGATTGCCATGCGACTTGCCTTCAAGTTTCTTCGCCGCCTCAATGAAGTTATTGATTCCGCCCTCCGGCAGATCCGGATCGTTGATCTTGTCGATACAGTGAGGGATCCAGTTCACTATGATGCGCTTGGCCCAGTCGTTCCAGAGCTTACTGTTAATGGTATAGGGCATGGTGTCGACCGGGTGCAGGTTTTCGGACGGCGGTCCCTGCACGACGGATACGCTCAAGGAGTCCGACGTCTGGTCGTCATTACCCACCCCGGTCAGCTGCAGCACATAGTCGCCCGGCTCACTGAATGAAGCTGCCGTATCAATTCTGGACGGATCATCGAACGTGACCTCGCCCGGCCCTGAAAGTTTACTCCAGACCACCTTGCTTTCCCCCTTCAGGGTCTTGATCTCGCCGCTGAGGTGGGTCTTGCCGTCAAGCACCACAGAGCGATCAATGCCGGCTTTTACACGGGGCGCAAAATCAGGAGAGTTACCCGAATCAGAAACCTTCCACTCCAGAATGCCGGTGGAGAAATCATCCGAACCTTCAATTTCCAGACGCAGCTTGTCGGTGGTGACTTCCTTGAACGTCAGGGTGTTGTACTGATCCCGCTCCACACCGAGTTTTTCAGTACTCTTGACCGGAACAAATTTATCACCATTCCAGTACAGCAGACGGGCCGCCGACGGCAGCCGAACGCCCTGATGGTCATCCCACCAGTATACTTTGACTACATCCGTGCTGATGGGCTTGCTCCAGTCATACTGCACCCATTGGGTGTCAGTCTGCGGCCAGTTGCCATAGCAGCCTTCTTCCCGGAAATCAGAGCGGCGCGGCTCGATTCCGTCGTTCAGCGCCTCAACCTTGGTGTCGCCGGAATGGAAGGACGTTGACGGACTGGCCACCAACGCCATGTTGGCCGCGTCATCAGCAGCCATGGTCGTCGCAGCGCAAAAGCCAACTAGAATCTGGAACAGATGTTTTTTCATTCATTCTCCTTGTCGTTGTAAGCATTTAAACTCCTCTAATGTGTCAGTCGTCCCGACCAGAAATCGTCGACCAGCTTGTAGGCTTCCGGATCGTAGTCTTTCAGCCCTTCCGGTCCGGCAGCGGGTGCCAGCCCTATCATTCGCACATCGCCGCGGGTACCGAAATACCACATGGCCAACTCTGCAAAAAATTCGCCTGCATTTGAACCTGCATAGGATTCGACCCAACGCCCTTTTTCCAACGAGCGCTTCCGCTGGGCTTCGAATTGTTCGGTCACTTCAGGCCCCGAACCATAGTTCATAATATTGTGTGCAAATTCGTGCACGCAGATGTCCGATCCCCGGTAGCGGTCGTTCGGCAGTTTCAACAGGTTTTCCTCACCGCAGGACGTGCGGAGACCGCCGAGCCCGCGGGTGCGCTCATCGTACGTCTGCCCCCCGTATTCCGGAATCTTTACCCCCTTCATGTCGCGGAATTCCGGCAGGTCGGTTGTCACCTCATTGCGCCCGATAATATGCAGTTCCGCACCTTTTCGGGCAAGCCGCTCACGTGCATCGGGCAGATGCTCCAGCATCATGGAGAGCCGGTCGAAGGCTGCATGCAGCGCCCGGTCGTCCACCGCCGCTGACGACTTGATCGGTATACCGTGAAAATCAAGCTGCTTGGCAAAGAATGCTTTTTCGGGCGGGTCGATCACACGGATGGAAGGATAGGCTCCTGCTTTTCTTTTGGGAACAATGTCAAGATAGACGGAATGGTGCCCGTACATTTCGAAGAAGGGCTTGAAATGAGCGTCGTCGGCTTCGAAGTGCAGGGTCGCCGGATCACCGCTGAACGAAAGGTCCGGATAAGCGGGATCGATATGAATCCTGCGCCAGTCGGTCCGCGCGCCCTCTTCTTCGGCCGCCAGCAGGACGGGTCCGTAAAAAATACTGGCAATGTTCGGCTGGTCCATCAGCGGCATCAGATGGAAGCCCATGGGTATTTTAACGGTAACCGTATCGCCGTCGCTCCAACTCCGCGCCAGTGCCAGATAGCTGCCGGGCTGTGCCTCAACCGACTGTTCCTCCTCATTGATCAAAACCCGGAATCCATGAGTAGCCCAACCGGGCACACGCAGGTTGAGGGCAAATTCGCCTTTTCCACTGACGGTCAGGTTGATCGTGTTGGAATAGGGAAATCCGGTGTCCTGGGTAATTCGGACGCCGCGCGCCTTCCAGTCCAGCGTGGACGGCATGTAGAGGTTGACGTAGAGCGCTGTATTATCGACGGTTTTCAGATAGCTGGTATTCTGTAGTTTGGTGGCACTCTCGATGGCGGTGCCGTTGCAGCAGGTAAACCCATTCATCTCCGCATTGCCGAAGTGTTTTACGGCGCCGGGATTAAGCGGGACATGGTAGGTATTGCCCGCGTCGTGCTCGGCCACCGAGGCGAGGATGTGGTTGTAGAGCGCCTGCTCGTAGTAATCCATGAAACCCGCATCCGTCTCATACATAAACAATCCGCGCCCGAGCTTGAGCAGGTTGTAGGTGGCGCAGGTTTCGTTCTGGCCGCCATCGGCCAGTCCGTTCCGGAACAGGGTGTCCGGTTCGGCCGTAAAGCATTCGGCATTGTTTGGATTGCGCGCACCGGCTACGCCGCCAATGGAATACATATAGCTGTGGGTGCACATCTCCCAGAAGTTCCGCGCCACCCGGTAATAGTCGGGATCATTCGTATCGCGATAAGTTTCCAGCGCCCCGGTAATCTGCGGAATATGCTGGTTGGCATGCTTACCGCGAATCGTGTCTATGTTGCAAACCAGACCTCCGTCATGATCGGCATCGCCAAAGAAAAACTCGGTGTTGTCAAACAGCTTCGCACACTCCAGGAACCGCTCGTCTTCGGTGAGTCGGCTCAGGCGGGCCATGGCCTCGTTCATGCCGCCGTATTCGCCTGCGATGTAGCTGTTCCACATCCGGATGCGGGTTTCCGGCGACACCTCGCTCAGGCGCTTATAGACCCAGAGGCCCATGCCTCTGGCCACCTCCAGTGCCTTGGGACTATCGCCGAGTTCGTAGCAGTCCATCAGGCCGGCCAGGATCTTGTGCAGCGTATAATAAGGAGCCCAGACCTGGTCATTACCGGTCCCGTAGCTGGCGCCCTGTTCCAGCATGATAAACTGGTCCGGCGGATAGGCGCTGATAAAGCCTTCACCCCAGTTCCAGTAGTCAGTCCGGATGCCTTCCTTGCTCAGGTCGGAATCATAGCCGTCTCTCTTCGGACCGGGTGGAACGCGGGTTGGATCCGCGGTGCAGGCCCTTCCCGGCCGGGTCGGTTTGCCGGACATTTGAGACAGCTCATGCAGCACATCGACCATGGTTTCCATCTTCTGTCTGAACAGGGCCTGCAGCTCCGGATCGTAAGACGTGCTCGCGTAGGCCTGGGCTATGGCGGTGAGATAGTGACCGCTGGCATGGCCGCGCAGTCGGCAGGTCTGGCTGTCCCAGACGTACAAGGGCTCGGTGTCGTCCGGCTGCGGCTGACCAAAGGCATCCCGGAAGTTATAGAGAAAGGAATTGGGATCCGTTTCGGTCAGCCCGTTGATAAACTTGTCGCGATGTTCCATGAATGGCGTAGGTGTTCCATCGGGATAGGGATTCAGCAGCACCTGCCCCAGGGGAAAGGATTCCAGCACCCTTTCGCATGGAGGGGCGACGGGCTTTGATTCCGTGTTCACGACCGTTGCCACCGGCTTGAAATCTGTTCCCGGCACCTGCCCGGTTACACGATAGGAGCCGGCCTTGCGGACCTGATCATCAGCCTTTGGTGCGGGCCAGATGACGCGCACCTTAGGCCCTTTGGCACCATCCTGATAGATGCCGTCAAGATAGTACGGAAGATGCGGGAGCTGTCCGACATGTGTTTCAATCCGAACATCCTGCACACCGGTTAATCCGGCGGTCAGCTGGCGCGCATTGTCTTTGCGGTAATCCCCGTCTGATTCGTCTGCACTGTTTTCGTCGCCCCATTTGGCATCCGAAATCGCATTGTGGTGAATGACCGCGACCTGCTTTTCGGAGAGAGCAATCCTGTAGAAGCGGACGTCGTGGAGACCTCCATTTAACATTGAGTCCCCTGAAAGTGAGCCGCCAATGAGGAGCTGGTTTGATTTGGGGCGGGATGCGTTTAAGACATCCTCCATGTCGATCCGCACGTCATCCCGGCGCTCAACCCGTTCAGCATTCAGATAGAGGGACATCGTCCGTTTTGCACTGTCGAGCACGACAGCCAGGTGCGTCCACTCGTTTGCCTGGAGCCTGGAATCCGGTGCATCCAACTGAACTTTACGGTTTCCGTCCAGCAAAACCACAGACAGTCCGGCTCCATCATCGCCCAGCACGGGTGTGCAGCTGAAGCGATGGTTTCTATCGGTTCCCAGATCAAAAAAGAGCTGTCCGCGCTCCAGGTTATCCAGCCTGATCCAACCGGCAATGCTGAGCGACTGCTGCGAATTCAGCGTCTGTCCAGGCAGTCGCATGGCCGCACCGGAAAGCCTCAGCACCTCGCCGAACTGATCATCCTCAACAAATCCGGCATCACCGTTCGTCATGTCGGCGTGCAGCGCGTTGCGGGACCAGTCGTCCAGGTTTCCATCAAACACATAGCGGGCTATGAGGGCAGTTTCCCCGATCCCGTCAAGAAACTGATCGCCTTCCGCTTTGGCAGTATGCGTCGTAAGCACGGTCATGACGAGTAACCATAGCAGAGCGACGCTTCCATGAATATGCTTGAAGGAGATTCTTTCTGACTTCGATTGCATGTTTTGATGATCCATTCCAAATTCTATTTCTTGTTCGTCATTTCTCCGGGGAAGCGGCAAGGGTCAGGTCTTACTGCCGCTGCACATCGAGCTTGAAGTGACGGTTGGATTCAGCGCCCATGCGGCCTCGGTTACCGAGGGGTGCGTATTGGATCCCCGGATGAAGCACCACCATTCGATGGTATATGTTCCCTCCACTCCGGCAACCCCGGGAAGCACCTGTGTCGGCAGCTCAATGCTGGGATATTCATCACGGAAGTCATAAGCCACCGTCGGGCTGTATGCCGACAACTCGTATTCGCCTGCACCATGTACCCGGACAGCTCCGGTTAGCGCCGAACAAAAAAATAGTAAAATCAGGATCTGTATATGCTTCATATTGTTTCTCAAATTGTATTTTTTTGCTACTTATTCCAATATTACGTTGTAAATCCAGCTGGATGTAACGACAGGATGGAACCGTGACGACCGGAAATCCAAACCACTCATCATACAATAAAGCTAAACAGCCTTCTCAAAGCGTCCATATGAGTCAGGAAAAAAGGACCGGTTTTGTGCGATAGGCTAAAACCGCATAAACGGGTAAGGTTTCCCTAGCTCACGGACGATTCGCATGCAACCGGACTCGTCCTGGCCGAAAGCCACGCGCTTTCTTCCGCTGAAAGATGCGGTGAAAGCTTCTGCAGCACCTCGGCGTGATAGCTGTTCAGCCATTCAATATCCGCCGGGCTCAGCAGCTCGAGCTTCAGCGGTGTCGTATCGATCGGGCAGAACGTCATGGTCCGAAAGCGATAGAAGGTACCTGATTCGGTTTCACGGTCTTCCTCGACCACCACCATATTCTCGGTGCGGATGCCGTGACGGCCCTCCTTGTAGACGCCAGGTTCGATGGTCAGGATCATCCCGGGTTCGAAGGGTGTATCACTCTTCTTGTGCTGGCTGAAATTCTGAGGTCCCTCATGTACATTCAGATAGCAGCCCACTCCGTGACCCGTTCCGCACTTATAGTCGAGTCCCTGTTCCCACAGCGGCTGGCGCGCCAGGATATCAAGATTGTTCCCGGCCGCACCCTTCAGGAACCGTGCCCGGGTCAGATTGATCACCCCTTTAAGGACCAGCGTGTAATCTGTTTTCTGTTCATCCGTCAGCTCACCCAGCGCAAAAGTACGGGTAATATCCGTCGTTCCTCCAAAGTACTGCCCGCCGGAATCAATCAGATAGAATCCCCGCGGCTCAAGGGTTGCACAGGTTTCGGGCTTTGGAAAATAGTGCATCATTGCAGCATTCGGTCCATATCCCGATATGGAAACAAAACCAAGGTCCACGCAGTCGGGACAGGAGCGGCGGACCTTTTCCAGCTGATCCGCCGCCGAGCATTCGGTCACACCGCCGTCCGGCACATGTTCCTCGATCCATTTCCAGAACCGGACCATAGCGGCCCCATCGAGTTCCTGGACCTTGGCCCACTGCTCGAGTTCGGTTGCATTCTTGCGCGCCTTAGGCAGTGCGGTCGGCTCTTTTTCGTAGACAGCGCTGCATTCCGCCGGAATGGTTTCGCGCAGCAGGGCGCTGACCCGCCGGTCATCCATCAGAACTACAGCATCCGGCTCCAATGCTTTCAGTGCAGCAATGATCGATTCGTAGGGTGCAACATCGATTCCTTCCGCTTCCAATAAAGCGCGGGTATCGGCATCCACCTTGAATTCATCCACAAAGAGGGTTGCGCGGTCAGCAAAGACCAACGCGTAAGACATGACAACCGGGCAGTGCAGGATATCGCCACCACGAATGTTGAAAAGCCAGGCGATATCATCAAGAGACGAGATCAGGTAGCAGGCGGCTCCCTTGTCCTGCATGAATTGCCGGATTTCCGACAGCTTGTCTGTCGCGGATCGGCCGGCATATGCCTCATCATGACGTTGCATCGGGGCCGAGGGCTTGTCGGGACGATCCGTCCACAATCCGGAAATCAGGTCGAGATCGAGTTTTAATGCAATCTTCTTTTTATCCAGCTTGCTGCGCCAGCTATCGGCTGCTTCAGCGGTCAGCTGGCGTCCGTCAACCGCGACGATTCCGCCCTCCGGCACCTGTTCCACCAGCCAGTCAATCAGCTCCGGAACGCCGGGCATCTGCATCTTAAACAGATCGATTCCGCTGCCCCGCAACTCCTGCTCCGCCTGGATAAAATATCGTCCGTCGGCCCAGAGTCCGGCATTTTCGTGTAGTACGGCTGCCGTGCCGGCGGAACCCGTAAAACCGCTGATCCATTCCCGGCACTTCCAGTGATCGGCCACATATTCACTCTGGTGCGGATCGGCACTGGGGACCACATACGCATCTACCTGATTTTCTTTCATGAGTGCCCGCAGGCGTTCTACACGACTGGCAACAGTATCGTTTGACATGAAAACTCCTTACTCTTTAGCACTACCAAGCGCAATCCCACTTTGATGCACGGCCAAACATTTTCAACCAATTTAGTCTAGAAAACACCAAGGCGGCCGATGTCATGCTTTAGAGCGCACGGTCGCCGAGGTTGCCGTAGCGGTGATAGTTGGAGCAGACCGCCTGTTCATGGAAATACTGCAGCAGCTCGATACGGCCCTCCATCAGGACCGGCTTGCGGGCGATATAAAATCCGATTTCGGCCGCGCGGCGGTAAACCTCGTCCGGCACGCGATCGGCGGCGGCATAGCGAATACCCTGGACCGACCCGATTCGCGCAACAACCGCGGCATCGTCTTCGCAGACCAGTTCGGAATGCTTCAACAGCTCTGCGCAGTCCTTGCTGCGGATAAAGCGTACGACCGCGTTGTCCAGACCTTGCGGCAGGCTGAGGATCAGCTCGCAGCGGGAAGCCAGAACGGCCGTGCAGCGGCCCAGCACGTCGAAGAGCGAATCGTCGGCATGCATCCTGACCAGCACTTTGCCGATCGGCTTATAACGAACAATGTTGTCCTGTCCCCGCAGATGGAAATAGTCCTTCTCCACGCCGAATTCCTGTTCGTAGTGATGCAGGTAGCTCAACGTGGCGCGCACGGCCTTCTCCAGCTCGTCGGCATGTTCAACCAACGCACCCCACTGCACTTTGGACTGCCAGTCCTGCACGACGCGCAGCAGACGATGTTCCTTCAGGATCCCCAGGTCAGGCGGAAGGGCCTGATCAACACATACCATGAACTGGGCCACATAGTTGGGCCCGCCGGCTTTGATGCCTGCTCCAATGGCGGACTTGCGCATTCCGCCGAATGGCTGCCGCAATACGATCGCTCCGGTGGTGCCGCGGTTGATGTACAGGTTCCCGGCTATAATCCGCTCCCGCCAGGTTTCCTGCTCACGATGGTCGAGAGTTTCAAGGCCGGAAGTAAGGCCATAGCCGGGCTCATTGGCCATGTCGATGGCTTCATCCAGATCTTCCGCACACATCACACCAAGTAACGGACCGAAAAACTCGGTCATGTGCGTATAGCTTCCGCGTTGCACGCCCCACTTGATCCCCGGACTCCAGATGAAGGGATTGCCGTCGATGCACTCGGGTTTGAGCGCCCATTCTTCATTCTGCTCGAGCTCCGTCAGCCCTTTCAGCAGGTCGCCGGAGGGTGGTTTGATGAGTGTGGCCAGCCTGCTCCTGAAATCCCAGGCCGATCCTACCGCCATGCTTTTTGCCGCATCCACTAGCTGTTGACGGAAAAGCGGATCATGGTAGAGCTCTTTATCGAGAATCAGCAGCGAGGTTGCCGAGCATTTCTGTCCGCAGTTGCTGAAGGCGGAATGAACGACGTTTTTGATGGCCTGATCGCGGTCGGACATCTTGGTTACGATCGTCGAATTCTTGCCGCCGGTTTCGGCCGCCAGCTGGATATCGGGGCGTGTCCGCAGCATTTCCATGCCGGTCTCAGTACTGCCGGTAAGGATAACACTGTTGACAGATTGATGCCGGGTCAGCACCGGCCCGACGCTGGCACCGGAGCACGGAATAAACTGGAGCACCTTTTTGGAAACGCCGGCATTCCAGATGCATTTGCACATTTCATAGGCCACCAGCGCCGAATCCGACGCCGGCTTAAATATGACGGTGTTGCCTGCGGCGAGCATGGAGAGTATGCCGCCGCATGGAATTGCGATCGGGAAATTCCACGGCGAGATCACCACACCGACCCCCTCCGGCCTGACCTCGACGTTGTCCATATCGTCGAACGTCTGCGCCGTGAAGGGATAGAATTCAGCGAAATCAATCGCTTCCGAAACCTCGACGTCGGATTCGCTGAACACCTTGCCGGTATCGAGGGCCGCCGCTCCCATAAGGTCACCTCGCTGCCTGCGCAGTTCCATGGCCACGTTGGATAAAACTGCATTGCGCTCACGGTAGGTCTTCGCGCGCCATCCATCAGGATCGGCGACTGCCGTGGCGATGGCGCGCTCGGCATCCTTGATGTTAGCCATGGCCAGGTCGTAAGCCGCAATTTTTTCTGCAGACCGGTTCGGATCGATGGTGCTCCGAATCTTTCGGCCATCAAACACCTCTTCCCCATCGATGACTGCCGGAACGCATAACGGACCGTTCCGGGATATATTCATCCACTTGTCCCGGATGGCTTCGGCCCATATGCGATTGCCGGGACGGCACCAGTCGGTATCGGGTTCGTTTACGAAGTGCCCTTCATGGAAGGTTCCCATCTTTTCCGGGAACGTTTCGTTCGAGCGATCCTGCGTACGGTTCGGCGCAGAACGGGCCGTATCAATGGTCGCGACAGCGTCGAGGTACTGCTGGTGAAGGAACTTCCATTTATCATCGCCCGGCTTCAGATCGCAGGCGTAGCGCAGAAAGTTCTCTTCCGATGTATTCTCGTTCAGGCGGCGGATGAGATAGGCAATGGCATTGATAAACTGATCGCGAGTGGCGGCCGGCGCGTAGAGCAGCACATCGCCTCCGGTATCCTCCTGGATGGTCCGGCGTATATGATCGCCCATACCTTCGAGCAGCTCGTACGTTATGTGATCGGTGACGCCATAATGCCGGGCCACTATGCTGGCAAAGGCCTGTTCAAAAAGGTTGTGCGATGCGATACCCAGATGCACGGCACGAATGTTGTCCGGCTGCATCCCGAAGAGAACCATGCGCTTGTAGTTTGCATCCACTTCGCGTTTATTGTCGTACGGAGCGAGCGGCCAGTTCATGAGCGAAGCTTCGACCTGCTCCATCTCCATGTTGGCCCCTTTCACGATGCGGATGCCGATCTGTGCACCGCCCTCTTCCATGCGCTTGCGGGCCCATTCGATGATTTCCTTCATCTTGTCATAGGAATCCGGAACATAGGCCTGCAGTACAATCCCGGCAGTCAGATTCTTGAACTCTTCCTGGCTCAGGGCCCTGAGGAAGGCGGCCACAGTGATATCGAGATCACGGTATTCTTCCATGTCGAGATTGACACACTTGGCATGCGTGCTCCCGTCTGCCCGGGTATAGGTATTGTCGCGGGCGACGCGATATACGGTTGTCAGGCGTCGGACCAGTTCGTTCACGGTATCCTCAAAAGCCAGCGGCTGGATCTGCGAGAAGATCGTGGAAATCTTGATCGAAATCTGTTCAATGTCGGGGTTCTGTAGATCCTTAAGGTAGGTTTCCAGCCGGTGGACTGCTTCATCTTCGCCCAACACGGCTTCACCCAGATGATTGATGTTCATCCGGACACCTTCGGCTTTGCGCTTGGCCAGATGCGCTGCGAAAGGAGCTTCTTCACCCGGCACAATCGTTCTGCGACTGTCCTTGCGGATACGATGAATCACCGCCGGAACGGAGACTTTGGGCACATGCCGTCCGGCATGCATAAACAACTCAAACAGCGAGTATTCCCCGGTCGAAAGAAAGCTCGGTATGCCGTATTCTTCCAACAGGTCATTCAGCTGGCTCGCGATCCGCTTCTTGTTGGTGGTGCGGAAACTCTGGTCAACCATCGCCGCAAGGAAAACCTTGTCCGTCGGATGGGTCAGCAATTTCGCCATGCGGCCCTGTACTTTTTGCTCGGATGGCGTCATCTGCTCGTTGGCCTTGACCTGCCATGCTGCGGCGAGCTCCGCTGCCTCCTGTGTAATTCTATCCAGTTCCTGATTCGTCATTTCCCACCCCTGTTGAATGTAGTTTTAGCTCCTCAGCCGCTCCAGATGAACCCGCATAAACTGGCATGCCGCTTCGGCGTCCCCATCGGCGACGGCATCCACCAGGGCACATAAATCCATGTAGTGCTTTCGCAGTTCACTTTCATCCCGTTCGAGAAATTCCGCATAATACAAGTTGATGTTTTCGTGAATAGCCCGCTGAATGAAAGCGTAGACGGTATTGCCGGTGATCCCGGCCAACGCCATGTGCAGATGGGCATCGGCTTCAACGTACGCCTCCCATCCTTTCCTGTCGTCCAGACTGGACTTGGCTTCCTGAAGAATGACGCGCAGATGCTGCACATCTTCAACAGTGGCTCGTGCGGCAGCCAGACGTGCAATATTGCTTTCTATATCCATACGGAATTCCTGCAATTGATCGACGGGCACTTGCTGATTGCGCAGCAGCAGTGAAAGGGAATCCGTAACCAGCTCCGCTGTAATCTCACGCACAATGGCTCCGCCGCCGGCTCCCAGCTGAATATCGATCAGACCCTTCTGCTCCAATACACGCAACGCTTCGCGCAAGGCTCCCCGGCTTACGCCGAACTGTTGCTTGAGCTCCCGCTCGGGCGGCAGTTTTTCCCCGGGATTCAATTCACCATTCAATATGGCACCCTGAACCTGATCCACGACTTCCTGATACACACGGTTCGTTTTCACGGTTGCAAACATCCTACTGCACCACCTTTTGGTTTAATGGTTGAACCTTTAGATATTATACCGCTGCCGGTTGTCAACCCCTAAGGTTCAATTGAATATTCAAAACACACCTGACCACTGCAAATACGGCTTGCGTTTTAGCTTTTCCGACATTTTTGGCCAATCTGCCGAAAACAATCCGCTTTATGTTAGTAATCCGGCATGTTCGTTTTCAGGCTGTAGATTTGTATCGTAAAGGTGCCGGATGCAGGCATATAACGACGACCGATGCTTATAATTCAGCTCAGAGACATTAATTTACTACGATCCAAAGCGGGGCGGTTGACGGCATTCGGGGCCTGTATCTGACGGAAGGTTTTCCCGTGGGCTTTGCAACCGTGGCACTGACCCTCGAGTTTAAGCGACGCGGCATGGACGATGCCGCCAGTGGAACCTTCTCCGGCCTGATCCTTCTTCCATGGTCATGGAAGTTCCTGGTGGGACCTCTCGTGGACAATCTGCACCTGAGACGTTTCGGTGCCCGCATGCAGTGGATTGTCCTGGCCCAGATGGGCATGCTTTTGATGGTTACCGCCGCCCTGATGAACATGCCCACCTTCACCGAAGGAGGTGCTGTCGGATTCGGTTTGTTCACGGGCTTGATGCTTATGATGAACGTCTTTTGCGCAACGCAGGACGTAGCCATCGACGCCCTCGCCTGTCAGGTTCTGAAACGCGATGAGCGGGGCTTTGCTAACGGCATTATGTTCGGCGCCTATCAGGTCGGTCAGTGGATCGGCGGCGTAGGTGTCATTACCCTGAAAAAGGTGACGGGCAGCTTTGAGCTTGCCAGCCTCATCATTCCGCTGCTGCTGGTTTTAATAATGACCGGCGTAATTACTTTGATCTGTGAAAAACCGCGGAACGGGAAATGGCTGAAGGCGAGCTGGCGGCACCGGATCCCGGGAAACACGGCCTTGCTACCGCGATGGAGCAGATACGCGATTATGTGATCACGGCGGGCAAATCGATTTTCGGTTCACGAAACGGACTGCTCGGCCTGGTGCTCGCCCTGCTCCCCTGCGGCGGCACTGATCACGCTCTGGTGGATCGCGTCGTTTGCTTTTTCGGTATTCGATGGGCTGAAGTATGGCATTCGCATCGCATTCTTTATGGACATCGTAAACCCGAAGATAGCCGCCACACACTTTACGGCGCTGATGGCCATGACCAACATCGTCATCAGTTTTACCTACTTTTGGCAGGGACAGGCCATCGACGTTGAAGCATGGAACTGGACCCTCTGGCAGGTGCTGCAGGTCGACAGCCTGTTCGGCCTCGCGTTTCTACTGGTCATTCCATTCATCAAGCTGAACAAAAACCAGCCCGACCAGCTGCCATAACCCCGGCAATGGTGCAGCCGGGACGGCTGAGATACGTACCGCAGGCCGGCGTCACGGGATCAGATGAAACGATTCGGCGAATAGGGTTCCGGATCAATATGCGGGGTTCTGCCCTGAATCAGCTCGCACAACAGCAGGCCGGTGACCGGTGCCAGCGTGAGGCCGAGCATGTTGTGCCCCGTGGCCAGATAGCCGTTTTCCAGCTGAGGCACCTGCCCCACGATCGGAAGACTGTCCCACGTCATGGGCCGCCACCCATACCAGATTTCATCACCTTCGCCGGGAACAGGCTGATCCACCAGATAGGGCTTGGCCGATTCACGCAACTGACGTATGCGCGCCGGAGGAATGGAGTCGTCGAAGCCGGCAAACTCCATCATCGAGCCCAGCCGCATACCCTCTTCAAATGGCGATACGCCCACCTTGTGCTCCGGAAACAGCATGGGATAGATCGGGGATATCCTGGGGCGCTTCATGGTGATTGAGTAGCCCTTACCTGGTTCGACCGGAATACGGCAGCCCAGCTCGGGTTCCAGCTTGGAGCTCCACGCCCCCACCGCAAACACAAACCGGTCCGCCTCGTAGGCACCCTGAGAGGTTTCGAGCTCCTTGATGACACCATGGCTTTTACGGATACCCTTCAGGCTGCACTGTTCGATAAACTCAACGTCCGCGGCCCGCAGGCGTTCCACCCAGGACCGGTTGAGCAGATCCGGACGGACCGAAGTGTCGCCCGGATAGTGGTATGCTCCGGCCAGCCCGGGTTTGAGCGCCGGTTCGAATGAGGGCAGTTGCTCCCCCTCGATGCGTTTTGCGGAAACCCCGAAATGTTCCGTTAGAAACCGGTCGCTCTCCGCAAATTTTTTAAGGCTGGACGCCGTCTGGAAAACATAGAGCAGCCCGTTTTCCCTCCACTCGCACTCCAGCTGTTCATCCCGGATCAGCCTTTTGTATTCGCTCAGCGAGGAATCAAGCATCGCCTTTAACGGTCCCGCTGCCGCCAGCATCTGCTTATGATTGCAGCGTTTGGCAAACTGCATCATCCAGTGCCACAGCTCGGGCCGGGTGGACGGCCGGATACGGAAGGGAGCATGCGGATTGAGGAGCGACTTTGCCCCCAGCCATAATGACTCGGGCTCGGTGAGCGGCAGCACGTGGCTTGGACAGATGTAGCCGCAGTTTCCGTGCGAACAGGCGTTGGCCACGGCACCCTGATCCAGGACCGTGACCTTCATGCCTGCCCTGGACAGATAATGCGCGCAGGCGATACCGACAATGCCGGCCCCCACGATTACAACGTGTTCACCTGAAGGTTTTGTTGTCATTTGATTCCGTTTCTATATGGATCGTCTTCGTGACGGATCAGCGTTCCTTCGCCGCATACGAACGCCCCTCCGCGGATGGTTGGAATGATACGTCCCATCGGGCCTTGACGGTAGGCTGCCCGGAAGGAGCTTCCGATAATACTTTCCTGCACCCACTCCTCGCCGGGCTTCAGCTTACCGTCTGCCGCGAGGCAGGCCACCTTGGCACTGGTACCCGTTCCGCACGGCGACCGGTCATAGGCCCCGCCGGGGCAATAGACAAAATTACGACTGTGGGCCGATTCCGAAACCGCCGGACCAAAGAATTCGATATGATCAATCTCCCCGCCGGCTTCGCCGGTGATCCCCTGTTCTTGCAGGGCATCCATCACCCTGGCGGCGGCGCGCGTCAGCTCATGCGCATAGCGCAACTCCAGCGGATAAGGCGATTGACCCACGAGGAAGAACCAGTTGCCGCCCCAGGCAATGTCGCCGGTGACGATGCCCAGCTCCGATACCTCGACCTCAACACCGGTGCGGTAGCGGTAGCTCGGCACATTTGCAACGGCCGCCTCGTGGGGATTGATCAGATCAACCTCCACGACGCCCACCGGGGTTTCAATCCGATGGCGCCCCGGTTGGATGCTGCCCATGTGCGCGAGCGTCACAGCCAGGCCGATCGTCCCGTGCCCGCACATGTTCAGATAGCCGCGATTGTTGAAAAAGATGACGCCCGCGGTGCAGGTTTTATCAACCGGCTCGCAGAGCAGCGCACCGACGACCGCATCCGAACCGCGCGGCTCGAGAATAACGGCGGTACGCACGTCGTCGAACTCTTGGGCAAAACGCTTGCGGCGTTCCATCAGGCTCCCCGACCCCAGATCGGGGCCGCCGGCGATCACCACGCGGGTGGGTTCGCCTTCAGTGTGCGAATCGATAATTCGAATCGGCTTGGCCATGGTTAGTCCTTTGCACCGTCCCAGTTGCTCCACCACGTACGGAACAGTTTCCACTGCTCTTCCAGAAACGCCTTCTGGCTCGGCGACAGCTTGTCGCTCTGCTGGACCGTATATTCATACTCGGGATTGCCTTCCAGCACCATCAGATGCTTGTAGTAAAGCACCAGATCCGCGCCTTCGTCAAAGATGGAAAGTACGGTCAGCGCCTCGCTGAGTTCCTTCGCATATCGCCGCGCCTGCGGATCGCCGGCCGCCGCCTTTTCGCACAGCTCGACATAGCGCAGGATTTCGCGCGGAAGCGCGTTGCCGACGCCCGTGATCGAACCGGCCGCGTTGCAGTTCATGTAACCGTGGTAGACCTGCGTATCCACACCCACCATCAGAACCAGGTTGTCATTTCCAGCCGTGATGCTTTCCGCCGCATAGCTCAGGGACTCGGCTCCACCGAACTCCTTGAAGCCGACGAGCGAGGGAAATTCCCGGTGCAGATCGAAAAACAGATCGGCCTTGGTTTCGTAGCCGTAATAGGGACTGTTATAGATGACGGAAGGCAGATCGCCGCCCGCTTCAAGCAAGGCCGAGAAATGGGACCGCTGAGCAGCTACCGACGTACCGCGCGAGAGTACGCGAGGAATCAGCATCAGGCCGGCGGCTCCAACTTTTTTTGCATGGGCCGCGTGTTCGCAGGCCAGCTTCGTGTTCTGGGCGCCAGTTCCAACGATGGTCGGGATACCCGCTTCCACCAGGTGGCGCACGCCTTCCTGGCGTTCTTCATCTGAGAGCAATGGCCATTCGCCCATCGAACCGCAATACACCACGGCGCGCATGCCGAGCGCGATCAGCTCCTTGCCCTTCTTCACCAACGCGGCATAGTCGGGGGTTCCGTCTTCGGAGCACGGGGTCATCAGGGCCGGCATGCATCCGCGAAATACTTCTGTCTTATCCGTTGTCATTTTTTCATCCTTTCACACTATGGTTCCGGCAACTAAGACCTGAGATTCTGAACGGGCGGATTCATCGCCACAAAAAACACAAAAACACTCAAAACCTTTCCCTTGTGCCTCTTTGTGCCCTTTCGTGGCCAAATAATTCCCGCATCCATTTCCTTTTATTTTATTTCAACAGAGTTTTGTTCCATCAAATACGCTACGTTGGGGCGCTGCGACCGGATATGCCCGCGCAATACCCGCTTGGCAACGGACAGGTTTCCTTCCAGCAGGGCCTTAAGTATATCCCGGTGCTGCTCCGCCATCTCGGCCACCACGGAACTCTCCAGCGAGGCATAGTCAAACAGCGAGCTGTAATACTGCCCGTGCAGCGCAAAGAACTCCGTGATATAGCGATTGCCCGCCTGCCCGACCCAGTAGCTGTGCAGGGAGTTATCAATCCGCACCCGCCCGGTTGCCGTCGGCGAATTCCGCTCGATCAGGCGTTCCAGCCGCTTCACATCCAGCCGGCCGGCCGACAGTTCCAGGGCGCGCAACTCCAGCAACTCGCGCACCTCGAGATATTCGCCCATGCGCGCTTCGCTGAAAGCACTGACCTTCCAGCCTCGGCGCGGCACATGCTCCACCAGGCCCCGACCGCTCAGGCGTCCGAGTATGGAGCGGACGACGGTCCGCCCCACCCCCAGCTGTTCGGCCGATTCCTCTTCGCGCAGGAAGATCGACTCCCCGCGCAGCGAAGCCCGAATCACCAGCTCCGTCATTTCGGTTTCCACATCCGGTCTCGCTTCCGGTCCGGGCGCTTCGCAGCGAATCGCGCAACCCTTCTTGGAAGGATTCAGCACCAGCTGGCGCTTGGCGTCGCGCAGCAGCCAACCCTCCCGCAGCAAGGCATCCACCGCTGTCCGTACCGGCTGGATGCTCGCGTTGAAGCGTTCCGCAATCGCCGTCAGGGTCAAGCGGTAGGCCGGATCTTCCCCGCGGCTCGCGCATCCCTGCAACTCGGCTTCAATCTGTTGGGCTATCGTCATGTTGCGTCAAAAAAATACGTTACATCTTTTGGTTGATATTGAGCGCAATATCAACTAGGTTGCCTGCGATGTCAACCCAAGAAAACAATCAAATGAATGGAGATTTTAATATGGATAGCAACGAGACCGCACCAGTCCTGATCAATGGACGCTGGAAGCCCGCTCAGACGGCCTCCACCTTCAACGCCACGAATCCTGCAACCGGAACAGCACTGCCCGAAACCTACCCCACCAGCACCTGGGCCGATATCGACGAAGCGCTGACCGCAGCAACGGAAGCTTTTTGCGTACTGCGTAAGGCTCCCTCCGCATGGATCGCCGACTTCCTGCGTCGCTATGCCGCCCTGATCGAGGAGAACGGCGATACCATCTGCGCCAAGGCCGCCGAAGAAACCGGCCTTCCCTACGCTCCGCGGCTGCGTGAAGTGGAACTGCCCCGCACCTGCGGCCAGCTGCGGCAGGCGGCCGATGCGGCCGAGAGCGGCGCATGGCGCGAACCGGTTATCGACACCGCCAACAACATTCGTTCCGTGCTGGAACCGATCGGTCCCGTGGCGGTCTTCGGCCCCAACAACTTTCCGTTGGCCTTCAACGGGATCAGCGGCGGCGACTTTGCTGCGGCCATCGCGGCCGGCAATCCTGTCATTGCCAAAGCGCATCCCAGCCATCCGACCACATCCCGACTGCTGGCCGAATGCGCCAACGAGGCGGCAGCAGCCGTCGGACTGCCGGCCGGCACCGTTCAAATGGTCTATGCCATGGCCAACGAAGACGGACTGCATCTGGTCAGCGATCCGCGCATCGGGGCCAGCGCCTTCACCGGTTCCCGCAAGGGCGGAATGGCGCTCAAGGCGGCAGCCGATGCCGTCGGCAAACCCATCTATCTGGAAATGTCCAGCATCAACCCGGTGGTCATCCTCAAGGGCACCCTGGAGGAACGCGGCGAGGAAATGGCCGGTGAAATGGCAACGAGCGGCCTGATGGGCGCAGGCCAGTTCTGCACCAACCCCGGCCTTGTATTGGTCGAAGCCGGCGAAGCGACGGAAGCGTTTATCGCTGATGTGGCCGCGCGCTACGACGCCGCTCCCTGCGGCACCCTGCTGAGTAAGGGTGTGGAGGAAGGCCTCGTCGCCGGCATCAACATCCTAAGCGACAACGGCGCCCAGCTCGTGACCGGCGGCAAAGCAGCCGATCGTGAAGGTTTTGCCTACAGCAATACCCTGCTGCGGGTCGATGCTAAGCATTTTCTCGCCCATGCCGAAGCGCTGCAGACCGAGGTATTCGGGAATACCACCCTGTTCGTTGTCGCTGATGACCTCTCGGAAATCGAAACCGTTCTGACCGGACTGGAAGGCAACCTGACCGGGTGCATCTATTCCGCCAGGGATGGTCGCGATGATCAGTTCTATGACCGAATCGCCGACATTCTGCGTCCCAAGGTTGGACGGTTGATCAACGACAAGATGCCTACCGGCGTGGCGGTCAGTCCGGCCATGAACCACGGAGGCCCCTTCCCGGCAACGGGTCACCCGCACTTTACCGCCGTCGGTATTCCCTCGTCGCTGAAGCGCTTTGCCGTGCTCGCCAGCTACGACAATGTCCGCCCCGAGCGCCTGCCGGAAATCCTGCGGGACTAGTTGCAGCCAGCCACAGCCTGTAAATCCAAGGGGGCCCTCAGCGGCTCCCTTTTTCATGCCTAATCTGCAACCGATGCTTGACGCGCCGCATTTGGTTGTATATACAACCATACATCATGTTTTCCTGTGATCATAATCAATCGCTCGGATTCCTGACCGGGATGGCCAGCCGGCTTATGAACAACACCCTGGCCCAGCGGTTCCAGTACGCCGGCATTGACATGACGGCCGAGCAATGGGGCGCCATTCTCGTACTCCTCAACAGCGAGCCCATGACCCAGCGCGAGCTGGGCGAACGGCTGGACCTGGAAAAGTCCAGTGTGAGCCGCTTGATCAACGGACTCGAACGGCGTGGATGGATCGAACGCAACGTCGACAAGCAGGATGGCCGAAAGAAACTTGTTATACCAACCCCTAAAGTCGTGGATACGGCCGAGCATTGCGCGACCATCGCCCGGACCGTCCTGGAAGAAGCGCAGCAGAACATGACCGAAGGCGAGATGCAGCTTTTTCGGTCACTGCTGTCGCGCGTCATTACCAACCTGAGGGTGCCGGAGCATTCCGTTCCCCTGCCCTCCGACTAACATTGAGTAGAGAGAAAGAATACGAGTATTGGGAATGGAACCGTTAATGAAAGCAAATAGCCACGAATAGAGGGCTTGCTAAAGATGCAACCAGCAATGCTTCGACTCAAAACCCCGGAGCATCATCTGCACTGGAATTCATGTTCATTGCAGTTCATTCACGGTTTTAAACCCCGTTTAACAGGATAAACAACGCGATCCAAAACAATGGAGGACCATATGACCAAACGAAATGCCCTTATCACCGGCGGAGCACGCGGAATCGGAGCGGCCGCGGCCAGAGCACTGGCGGAAGATGGACACCGGGTGTTCATTAACTATGTCAACAGCACCCAGGCCGCAACCGAGCTGGCGGAGGAAATCAAAAACAACGGCGGCGAGGCGTACCCGGCACAGGCCGATGTCCGGAACGACGACCAGGTCTCAGCCATGTTTGAGCAGATCAATCGGGAACACGGCGGCGTGGATATCCTCGTATCCAACGCCAATATGCATTTTACAACCAAGCCCTTCATGGAACAAACCTGGGACGAATTTGCCCAGAAGCTGAATGATGAAATGCACGCCTCCTACGTGACCGCCAAGCTGGCTGCGGAACACATGAAGCAGAACCAGTTTGGACGACTCATTTTCATCTCCAGCACCTTGTCTGAAAGTCCGGCACCCAGCTTTATTGCCCACGGGTCAGCCAAGGGCGCGCTCGACACCTTCAGCAAATACCTCGCCCAGGAACTGGGACCATTGGGCATTACTTCAAACATTGTTGCCCCCGGGCTGGTGCTGACCGATGCCACCAAGGACGCGCCGGACGACTTTAAGGAAATGATCCGGCAGCATACGCCGACCCAGCGGATTGCAGAACCTGAAGACGTAGCGAATGCCATCCGGTTTCTGGCCGGAGAAGCCAGCGGTCACATCACCGGCACCTACACCCCGGTTTGCGGAGGCGCCTACCTTCCGTAATAGATGAAGTATGCCTGTCGCGGAGAAGCAGAGGACGCAAAGGCCGTTTATGAACAGACGCTGCGCATCGTCGCGCTATCGACCGTTCAGCGGGTGTACATGGACTTGATCTCGGGACTCTCGCAAAGGATTGTTTTGGTGCGATCCGCATAGGTCTTGACCGCTTCCTGAAAGTTCAGCCAGTCTGATTTTTCGAACCCGGATTTCACACTGAATGTTTCGATCGTTCGCCGGCGGCCGTGCGACGGATTTCCGGCATACCTAACGCCTTTTTTGACGGCGGCCGTGAACCAGGCAGTCTTTCGATACCGGGGGATGGCGCTGGCTCCATACCCCGGTGTAACCGCCAGGTCGGAATAGCGGGCCAGCCGACGCTTGCCCGGCGCCACCTCCTGGCTATCGCTTCCGATGGCCGCATCCAAATCCGCCAATAAGGATGAGCGATCAGCATTCAATGATTTCCTGCTGCAGTGGGGATCAGCCATTAAGCGGAACTTTGCAAACAGGCATCCGGCAGCCTCCAGAAACCGTTCCTTGTTGT
Source organism: Pontiella sp. (assembly GCA_050298955.1). Taxonomy (GTDB): domain Bacteria; phylum Verrucomicrobiota; class Kiritimatiellia; order Kiritimatiellales; family Pontiellaceae; genus Pontiella. The sequence goes on along the minus strand of JBNKVA010000041.1, from coordinate 3,890 downwards.
TCACGGTTGAATGGACCAACCGTTCATCATCCCAGATGAGTCGTGGTTGATCAGGCATGGTTTTGGCATCGGCGTGTCCAATGTTTGGAATAAGCTTATCAACGAATCCTGAGAACTTGTTGAAGTCGGATTTATAGCCCACAAAATTCTGATGGGCCCATGTGTCAGCATAGGCATGTGATGCGATGCCGATTTGATAGAAATTTCCGGTTGCCAGCGCGGCATCCATGATGCGGTTGGCATTTGTGCTGTTAGGTGTCGTGTTGAACGGATTGGTCTTTCCATCCTTCCGCTTCGCGCATTGGGCATCTGGATCGCCGGGTATGAAGTGAAACAGCGGATAGACTTCCAGTCGGGCAGCCCGGCGCTTTATGGGCTGCATCGTTTGTGAAATGCGGTTGGTGTAGACAATCCGGCGCCCATGCTTGACCTTGAAGACCGTGTCGTTGTCATCCGTCAGTTGACTCGCATGCGTCAGAACCCGCAAGTCATCTCCCCGAAATCCGGCCCGGGCCGCAATCAGATGCGTAACGAAATAATGGAACTCAATCTTCATGGGCTTCTCATTTCCCGTTCGCGGGATCGTTATACTTTTCCGAATACAACCTCATTACTTGGTCGTGAGGATGAAAAAGCATGCGCTTCTTACCGTACGCCGCACACACACCCTGCTATAAATCACTGCTCATGTAACACGTTCATTTCGTTTGGGCATACTGTTTTGATCCGACGGATCTCTCCACTCCACTCACCGCTCGTGCATACCTGCAAACCTAATGTGTTATTGAAACAGAGAATAATCTGCAAGCCGTTGAGCCGCAAGAGTTGCATCGGGAAAAGACGTGCATCAACTCGCCGCCGACTCCTTGGTCTCGGCGTTGCCGCCCTATCCCTGCCGTCTGTGTGCCCTCCGAGGAGAAGAAGACTTCCGCTTCGTATCGACTGCTTCACACGGAAGATTTACCCGGTGCTCATACAATCCTAACGGTGCGGGGGTGTAGTACCGTCATGAAAAGAACAATTGGACACCTATTCATAGACGACGGCTGGCCGGAAGCCGCGGAGTACGAAACCAACTATGTCAGCTACAACCCGGCAGACCCGGAGAGCTACAACCGTATAGTTGAAAGCGCCAATGAAATGAGGGCGGGATCCCGCCTTTCAGACACCATGGTTTTCCGGAGCATCCCGCTCGATTCCATCGCCCCGAAACGCCTCCCCCGCAGCTACCGCCGCCGGCGGCTGCCGATGCAGATCAGTCGTATCCGAAACACCCTGCGCCGGATGGCCATGCTCTGACCGGCGCCCCTTCCCATCACTCCAAGAACCGTGCGGACTTAAACCTCACACGTAGATCAGAGAGCGAACGGAGGGAGATACTTTCTGTTCTGCTGACGCCACAGGCTCGGCGTGAGATCTGATTCTGTTTCACACGTTGGTGGACCAGGCAGGGCCTTCGCTCCGCACCATGGTTTCCAGCGCATGCTTCGGGCAGACATATTCCGCCAGGAAATCCAGCAGCGATTTCGGCAGGCCGCGCAGCGCGGACTCCGTATCGGCATCGGTGCAGTGTCCATCGTCGTCGAACGCGTTTTGAACACCGGCGATGGATACCGCACCGGGAACGACGATAGCACCGATATGCGAACAGACTCCCTTCAGGTGCTCGATCGATTTGATTGCTCCGATCCGGCCGGCTGCCACGCCGAGCAGGGCCACCGGTTTGCCCTCCAGGGCCGAGGGGAATCCCAGGTTTTCAATAATCAGTTTGGTCATGGCCGAAAAGCTGCCATGGTATTCCGGGGTTGCCAGGACAACGGCCGGCGCAGTCGCCACGGCTTCGCGCAATGTCCTGGCGTCCTCCGTCTCCGGCTCCCCGGGAAAGCCAAATGAAAGATCGCGCGCATCAAAGACAATGGGTTCGGCATCCTGAGCGCGCAGCTCATCCATGACGACCTGAAGCGCTCGTGAGGTATAGTTTTCGGGACGGCTCGTCCCTGAGATACAGATAATTCCCTGCATGGTTGGTTCCTCCTGCTGAGTTTTTCAGGAGCATACCGATCCGCCCCATGAACCGCAAGGCTTGCCGCAGGAAAGGCCGATAGAGATCAACTCGGCGGTGGAGACCGCCCCTCCCCGATTGATGCGCTGATCCGCGGAATGCTATAAGGCATCTGCGACAACGACCGCCTGGCCCTCAGGGGCCATCTCATGCAGGGTGGCGACTTCCGGCGCATGCCGGTGGTCCTGAACAGGCGTGACAATCTTCCGGTCAGGCTCGGTGTCCTTGCGACCGGGCCAGAACACGGCCACGAGAGCACCCACAATCAATAGGCATATGAGATTGCCGATTTGAATATACCGTTGTTGCTTTTCCATAGTTTACAGAATGATAACCGGGTTACAGTTTAAGCATCCATTTCGTCCGCAACATCGGCTTGAACCGGGTTGACGGGCGGATTGGGGCGCACAGCTGTATATGGTGCACCACCAATGTATCTATTCATCCCTCCTTATTCATATAGAGCGTTATCCACTAGCTAAACCCCTCATAAATTTGTGAAAAATAATTCAGCGGTACCCGAACGGCGATACATCTCGCAGGCACGCAGGCCGCGGAACACAGCGTATGAAATCCATTGCGATCACATCAGCCCTGTATTGTTGAGCATGACATCGATGCGCCCGAATGCTTCAACGGCGGTATCGACGAGCCGCTGCTGGCACCGGTGATTACAATGACTTTTCCTTCGATGTTTTTGCTCATTTCCAATCGCCTTCTACACGTTCTTGTTATAAGTGCACGGTTTAAACACCCGCTTCGCTCAAGGCACGAAGAACACCAAGCTTTGTGACCTTCGTGCCTTCGTGTTTAACTAGCCGCTGTATTGTTGTTGTATTGTTCGTCACGGACCTGCTCCATCCACTCTCCACGGCCGATCCGTCCAACTCCTCCTGGATGGCGACATGGGTCATGGATGTGGTGGATGAAACTCCGTGCCAGTGCTTTTCTCCCGGCCGGAACCACACCACGTCACCCAGGCGAATGGTTTCGATCGGGCCGCCTTCGCGCTGTACATAACCCAGACCATTGGTCACGATCAGGGTCTGTCCAAGCGGATGAGTATGCCAGGCGGTCCGGGCCCCCGGCTCAAAGGTGACATAAGCCCCCGAAGCCCGCGCCGGTTCGGTGGCCGGAAACAGCGGATCAATGCAAACGGTTCCGGTAAACCAGTCGGCCGGCCCCGGCAAGGAAGCGTTTGAGCCATTGTGCGTAATCATCATTTTTTTGCTCCTTTCGTCTGAGACGCTTTTTGCTGTCGATGCAAAACAACCTACACCCAAACGCTTCCGAAGCGGTAGAACGATCCTGTCGATTCATTGCCTATTTATACGACATACAATAATAATATTGCCACCCCCGAATTAATAAGGAACTTTAACCCCGAACTTAACAGAGAATATTTTATAGCTATATGGATATATTATGATCAAAAGCATGGAAAATACTCTGAACACACTCATTTCGAATATTGCCCGTTTTACCGAGCATGGAGACTTACACACATCGGCCATACCCGGACTATCGCTCTATCGGAGCGACGAGCCGAGCGAACCGGTCAGCGGCATGTATGACCCGAGCATCTGCATGGTCGTGCAGGGCGCAAAGCGTGTAAAACTCGGTACGGAGTCGCTGGTGTATAATGCCGAGCGCTACCTGATTACCTCCGTTCACCTGCCCACCATGTTTCAGATCATCGAGGCCGACCCGGAGAAACCTTATCTGGGTCTCCGACTGATGATCGACCCGCGTGAAATTGCTCAACTGATGGCGGACAGCCACCTTCCCCCGCCCCGGACGCAGCAATCGAGCCGCGGCATGGCGGTGG
>JBNKVA010000040.1:0-42043 GCA_050298955.1 Pontiella sp. | reverse complement strand
ATGCCGGCGTTGCGCTTTCCGGCGGTAAGTTTTTCGGGCCGGCGGGCGAGGGCTGGTTCCGCGTCAACTGCGGACATGCACGCGCGCAGCTGCTGCCGGCCATCGACCGCATCGTCGCCGAGTTCCAGAGACATCCCCCCGCTTGACTGCTTTTTCCGGTTATCGTGTTGCAGCAGGACCTGCACCGTCGCCTGTGAGGTATTTCCGCGACCAGTGCAGCAGGCAGCGTCACCTGAGTGGTGAAGCCAATAGCGTTTCGGCTGCGATCATCAATGAGTAAGCAGGTTGGCGACGCTGGCCCATGCCGCCGTCGGCGCCAGCTGCATCGTGGCGAAGGCGACGGCAACCATGGCCGCATACCCGATCGCAAGGCTTCGGCTGAGCTTTCCGTGAAGCACCGCATGCAGGCCTATGAGAAGCAGTCCGACGAGCAGCGAACTGGTATACGCGCCAAAGAGTGTTCCCGGCAGCGTGCCTTCAAACACATTGTGAATGACCGCAATGCGGTCCAGTGAGGGCGGGAGAATCGAGAGCGAGGCCAGCAGCATCATAGGGCGGTGCACATCCCGTTTTCGGCGGTTCAGGATCCCGATGGATACAAAAACGGCAAAGAGTACGATGGCCGAGAGGGACACCAGCATGAATTGCTGAGGAGCTAGGCCCCAGAGCTTCAGCACCGGAGGATTTACACGGGCGGCGCCGATGGCCACGGCAATGCCTAGAATGGCGGCAGCCACGGCCAGTCCCGCCCCGAAAAGGCCGAGCTTCATGTGTAGCCGGTAGTTGGCCTTGGCGATCAGCAGGGGCTGGATAATAAACAGAATCATCCACGCTGTCATGGCTGCGCCGTGTGCAATCAGGATGGATCGAATCGGCGGGGTAAGCGGCCGGCCGGGATAGGCCTGCCCGTGAACGTAAAACAGATAAAATCCCCAGAGCATAAAGAGAAACAGGAGGGTAGCGGATCCTGAAAAGAAGTACCGCCGGCAGGCTTGTAAAATCGCTTGTTCTGATCGCGGCTGGTCGGCCGGCAAGGTGTCGGTGGATTCCATATACTCTCCTGTTGGTTGGGGGTGACGAGTGATTCTGATACTAGTGTTTACGGGATCTCTTCATGCAGGGAATGAGCATGGGCACGCGTTGTCGATATGCCTCGTAGTCCTGCCCGATAAAGCATTTCAGGTCGTGTTCCTCGAACTGCAGCCCGATGAGGATGTATGCCGTGGTGGCTGCCGCAAAGAGCAGGTGTCCTGTGGTCATGTGCGGTGTGGCCCAGAAGGCGATGATGAATCCCAGCATGATCGGATGACGCACAAACCGGTAAAACATGATCTGCTTGAACTGCACATGGGTATACTCTCTGTTCACGAGGGGCAGATAGACCTGACGCAAGCCAAAGAGGTCGAAGTGGTCAATCATGAAGGTTGCCAGCAGTACCACGATCCAGCCCAGCCAGAAGAGACCATGCAGTGCCATCTTTCCGGCCGTGTTTTCCACGCTCCAAACGACGTCCGTCATGGGCCGCCACTGCCAGTAGAGCAGAAGCAGGAGCAGGCTCGCGACGAGAACAAAGGTGCTGCGCTCGAGTTCCTCGGGAATAATTTTAGTCCACCATCGCTTGAAGGCCGGCCGGGCCATGATGGTGTGCTGCACGGCAAACAGGCCGAGCAGGACGATGTTCACAAGCAGGGATTCAGTTAGCGAGACTTCGATGCCTGAATCGATCCCTTTCGGCACAACCAGATTCCCAACGAATCCAATGGCGTACAGAAAGGAAATGAAGAATACAGCATAGCAGATGACGCCATACACGAACGCGGAGATCTTGTGCATGATCGCACTCCTTTCCGGAGAACCCACGGGCTTAAACGTCAGGCTTTCGTTGTGTTTAAGTTCGGGTGGATTCAACCAAACAGTATTTCATCTTTCATGCTGAAGAGGATGAAAAGCACCTCTTCCTTTTCGCGCTGGCCGATTCCGTTTTTGTCGAGCGCGTTCATCACGTCGCTCAGTGCAGCCACGTATTCGGCTTCGTCGATGTTCATCCCGGCATGGACTTCCGTCATACTCTTCCCGGTATAGACTTCCGGGCCGCCGGTGCCGGTAATGATGAATTCCGCCGCGGCCTGCTTGGCGGCGGCCAGGTCGGACTCGGCAAACCGGGTGCCAATGCGTGGGTTGGATGCATGATTGTCGACCAGGTCGTTGGCAATCTTAGTGATTTTTTCCGTTCCGCCCAGCCGCTCGTACAGTGATTCAGACATGATCCATCTCCTTTAATTAAAAGGTGACGCAAATGATTCGCATGGTGCTCTTAACAGAACGAATCTTACCGCCGGGATGGAAGGTGTCCACTTAAAAAAAGGAGCAAATACCTCCTATTTAGATTGGGGGCTGAATGACCTTTCCATTCCCGCGGCTTTCAGGTTTTATCCGCGTTCATTTCTCAAAGGAGTCAGGGATGGAGTGGATTGGATTTGCGGCGGCATTCTGCACAACCTTTTCGTTTGTACCGCAGGTGGTCAAGACGTGGAAAACGAGGGATACATCGGGCATCTCGCTCGCCATGTATGTGATTTTTGTTATCGGGGTGGCCCTTTGGTCCGCGTATGGACTGCTGGTCAAAGACTGGCCGATCGCAACGGCCAACTGCACGGTACTGTTTCTTGCCGGCTCAATTCTGGTACTGAAGCTTAGAGCGCGCCCGACGAAAACCTGATGCTGCCGAAGTATCCGAGCCCGGTCTGAGGCATGGAATCGATTATTTGAGTTCATCGGACCCCGGTTCCACTTGCAAAACGGCCGGCCCTTCTGTTGGAAGACTATTCTGATCAGGGTTCGCTGAGGCGGAAGAATCCCTGCGGGCTGCCCGGTAGGATCTGCACCGCTGTGTGATTATCGTTGGTCAGGGTGACCGTGTTCTGGAAAATCCACGAGGCATTGGTCAGGGCGGATTTATAATCGACATTCCACATCTGCCCGGCGACGCCGCCGATCAGCAATTCCACTTCCGAGGGGGTTCCGGCGTATTGAATGCCGAGTGTTGGCACAAGCATGCCGGACATAAATTTTGACTGGTAGATGGCGCCCTGATCTCCGGCGATCCAAAACGAGGAGCCGTCGAAGGCTACACCCAGAAAATCATATCCTGAATATTTCACCATAAAGGCTTCATCCCAATTCACACCGTCGCTGGAGCTCCAGACGTGCATGTCATTTCCGACAATCACCCAGTGACCGTTGCCATATGCGACGCCTCTGAGGTAGTAGTAGCCGCCGTCGAACTGAATAAACTGCTCGCTCCAATCAACCCTGTTTGTCGAGGTCAGCACCTGTCCGCCGGAGCCTACCAATACCCACCTTCCATCTCCGTAGGCCCCCGCCACGGGAACCGGAGTGGCTATTCCCGTATCATGGGTGGTCCAGTTCATGCCGTCGCTGGATTCAGCTACTTCGATGGTGGCATTCGAATACCCCCAGGCCAGAAAATGATCATCACTGGCGGCAATGTAGTCGCGATCCTGAACCGCGGTGAACCAGGGGTGGGCAACCTCGGTCCAGTTCGTGGCATCCGTGGAATAGGCCAGGCTGTCGGTTCCTGATTTGGGGATGGCCACGAATATGCCATTCGCGAACGCCACGCCTCGGCAGTCATCGAACGCGGCAGAGGTGTTGGGGTTTGACCAGTTGATGCCGTCGGGAGAAATACTCAATGGATTGTGGGGTGACGCGGATACGCTGTCGCTGCTTACAATCCAATGCCCCAGTCCGTATGCGATGCCTGTGTTGCGTCCATTCAGCGTGTTGAAATAGTAGGGCCAGGTTTCGCCGTCATCGTTGGAGAGATAGCTGTTGCCTGCCGAGGTCGCGAGAATCTGGCCGTTGGCCGCACCGATCTTCCACAGGAGGCCATACGTACCGGAAAAGTGGTCGGTCCAGGTTGTCAGATTGGAGGTGGAATAGACGCGGCCCCTGCGCGTTGCGAGCGCGGTTGTATTACCTGGTCCAAACGCTATGGCTTTAATGTCATAGCTGGTGCCCGTGGGTCTCGGCAGGACCGTCCAATCCAGTCCGTCGGGCGAAGTCATCAGCAGTTCGGCATCCCCGCCGGCAATCCATTGGGTGCCGTCATGCCGCACCTCATCCAGCCAGTATTGATTGTTGAATCCGACGTCACCCTCATCCGGAATATCCGGATCGGTAACGCGAGTCCAGGTGGTTCCATCGAGAGAGGTTAAGATGAGCACACCTTCGTTGTTGGGGAAAAAATCCTCCCAGAAATATCCGACCGCGGTAAACCGGCCGTCGGCGTAACGGACATCCCACAGCTCCGCATAGGCGGGGAGGGCCGGAAGTGTGGCCGCTGTCCAATCCATGCCGTTGGATGAGGTAACAATTCTGACCGGACCGTCATAATCCCAATGGGTGGCTGCCGCCACATAAAGACCTTCGCCGTACGTCACACCCCAGTACCAGAAATTGGTGTCTCCGGTGTCTCCGATAGTCCAGTCCATGCCGTTACTGGATACGGCTGAAGCGCCTCTTTCTCCGGCGGCGACATACAGTCCATTGGAATACGTCACGCCGCTGAAGGAGAGTGTGGTTCCGGTGGAGTGGGTGGTCCAGTTGGTGCCGTCCGTTGACGTGAGCATATCCCCCAGATATCCTGTGGCCACAAACAGACCATTGCCGAAAACGACGTTTTCCAACGGTTCGGGGTGGTTTCGGGTATGCCAGTTCTGCAGGTCACTTGTGGTTGTAATCACGCCGCCTCTTCCGACGAACACGTATACACCATTGCCGTAGGCAGCATTAAAATAGTCCCAGAAGTAAGGCTTGGGATGTTGAGGAGACCAATCGTCGATAACCTCCGCCCGGCAGGACAGAATGGTGGCCGCCACAAGTACGGCGCATGTGAAAACGAGCAAGAACCTGTTCATCGTAACCTCCTCGTAAATTAGACTACGTCTAAATAGCGCCATTGCGCGGAACAAGCAAGATTAAAACCCGAATACGCATGAAAAACTGACGTTCTCATCGGAAGATAGGCCGTTTCAGGGGTGTGGATTTACTGTTTGTTTTGTGGGCTGGTCCTGACCGATGGGTTTGCTGACGGGGTTCGATAATCGAGTGTGCGGTCGAAAGGATCGCTGCATAACCTGCCTGATTTATATGCCGTCGTATAAAAGCCCCTGAGCGCGAAGCAAATGCCCGTACTCTGCCATGAAAGTCAGGACGAACCTGAATATACCGCACGCCGAATTCAGTCCGGCAGTAAGGGATGGATCGGCGGATACACAGAGAAGACGGATCCAGGAAGCCGCGACCGGATTCGGGGGCACGCTATTGAAAATATCGGTTGATCTTAGGCAGCTCCTCGAGATCGACGGGGCCAAACGCATCGGGCGTATCCGAGTCGATGTCCAGTACGCTCAGCAGGGTGCCGTCCCGGGCGAGCATGGGGATGACCAACTCCGATCGTGTCGTGGATGAACAGGCGATATGGTCGGTCACCGCGTCCACATCCGGCACATGCTGCAGCTCTTTGGTACGGGCGCATGCACCGCAGACACCTCTGGAGAAAGGGATCACCAGACAGCCATGCATTCCCTGGTAGGGGCCGACCTTAAGCGTGGTATCATCCATGTTCCGGTAAAAGCCCACCCAGTTGAAATGGTCGAAGGTGTGGTACAACTCGCAGGCGATGGTCGCCATGATTGCGGTTTCATCCGTCTCGTCCGCGCACAATGCGTTCAGCTGGCTGAAAAGCTGTTCATAGGAGGTCTGTGTATTCATTCAAGCAGCCTTGCCGTTTGTCGTATATTTGCCCAGTTTCCTCTGTTTGTTATCGATGCCGGCGGATCTATTTCTCTGCCAGCCAAATGGTGTGCCGTCGTCCACCGCGCTTGCCGCGGGCGCGCACGCTAACCTCTTCCATCTTGAATCCGGAGCCGCGCAGCCGCTTGGAAAACGATTGGTCCCGCTCAGCTGACCATACGGCCAGGATGCCGCCCGGCTTAAGAGCCGCTTTGGCGGCTGCCAGACCGCCATGAGTGTAGAGACGGTCGTTGCCCTCGTGCGTGAGTCCGTCGGGGCCGTTGTCGACATCCAGCAGGATGGCATCGTAGGTTTCCTTTGCTTCCTTAATCACCAGCCGCACGTCCGACTCGCGAACCGTCACGCGCGGATCGTCCAGCGGTCGTCCCGCCAGTTCCGCCAGATGGGTGTGGTTCCATTGCACGACGGCTGAAACCAGCTCAGCCACGACCACCGTGGCGCTCGGTCCCAGATTGGCCAGTGCCGCGCCCAGCGTAAAGCCCATTCCCAGTCCGCCAATCAATATCCACGGGCTTTCCCGATGGGCCACGCGTTGGCAGGCCAGTGCAGCCAGCGCATCTTCCGATCCATGCATGCGGCTGTTCATCAGCTCCTCGTTCTTGACCGAGATCGAAAACTCAAACGCGCGCTGATACAGTTTCATGATGCCGCCATCGCCGGGCACGTTGACTTCGTCGAGTAATATCCATGGATTCATAAATGCGCCGTCCTGTTGTTGGGATGGTTGGTCCGAATGCAGGTGCGGGATAGTGCGGGGCAGGGACACGGAACGCAAGCGGTATGTCGCACCATGGTCTTTTGCGCTGTTTCACTCCGGCAGGCGACGTTGCATGAGATTGTTGTAGTTTTTTTACTAGATAGCCGCATAGTTGGAACTTCATGAACATAGATCCTCCAAAAATCATTCAGGGCGGCATGGGCTTCGGGATTTCCGATTGGCGTCTGGCGCGTGCGGTATCGGAACTCGGACAGCTGGGCGTTGTGTCCGGTACAGCCCTCGATGTGGTGGTTGCCCGTAAGCTTCAAGGCGGGGATCCCGGTGGCTATGTCCGCCGCGCGCTAGAACACTTTCCGTTTCCCGGTATCGCCCGGCGCGTGATGGATGCCTTTTTCGTGCCCGGCGGTCTGACGGATAATGAACCGTTCCGCAAGATACCGATGCATGACCTTGAAGGGCATAGAGAACCTCAGGAGCTCTGCATTGTGGGTAACTTTGTTGAGGTCTTTCTGGCGAGGGAAGGGCATGCCAATCCCGTTGGCATCAACTATCTCGAAAAAATCCAGATTCCGCACCTGCCTTCCATCTACGGCGCCATGCTGGCAGGTGCGGCGGTAGTCATCATGGGTGCGGGTATCCCATTGGCCATTCCGGGCATTCTCGACGCACTGGCATTCCATCAGTCGGTTACCTATCCCGTCAATGTGACCGGCGCGGAGGGTGACAACGAAATTCTCAACCTAACCTTCGATCCCTCCGTCTTCATAGAAGACTCATCTCCACCGGCCCCGCTCAACCGTCCCGATTTCCTGCCGATCGTCTCCTCCGAGTCGTTGGCTTCGATTCTCCTGCGCAGGGCTTCCGGAAGCATCGAGGGTTTTATTGTCGAAGGAAACGTAGCGGGCGGACATAACGCGCCACCGCGCGGCAAGTTGACCATGAGTGCTGAAAACGAGCCGGTTTACGGATTGCGCGACGAGGCCAAGCTCTCTTCCTTCCGCGAACTAGGCCTTCCGTTCTGGTTGGCGGGGATGTATGGATCGCCCGAAGGAATGCAGTGCGCACTGGATGAAGGTGCCGCCGGTGTGCAGGCTGGAACAGCTTTCGCACTCTGCAAAGAGTCCGGACTCCTAGCCGATCTCCGCCGTGAACTGGTCCGTGAAGCGCTGGCCGGAAAGGCGCACATATTTACCGATTCACAGGCTTCGCCCACCGGCTTTCCCTTCAAGGTGGCCAACCTGGCCGGAAGCCTTTCCGAAGAAGCCGTCTATCAGCAGCGCCGCCGAATCTGCGATATCGGTTTTCTCCGTCAGCCTTATCGCCGGCCCGATGGGAAAATCGGCTATCGCTGTCCCGCCGAGCCCGTCGTTGCCTATGTCGCCAAGGGCGGACGCGAAGAGGATACTGTGGGCCGAAAATGCCTGTGCAATGCGTTAGCCGCCAATATCGGTATGCCGCAGCGCCTGCCCGATGGCACCTACGAAAAATGTCTCGTCACCATGGGCGACGATCTCGTCGATATCGGACGCTTCTGCAAACCCGGCCAGCTCGACTATTCCGCTGCCGACGTCATCCGCGTCATGCTCGGCTGTTAACCTTTGCGGAGCACGGCCGGTTCTTATTGTGCCTGCCAGCGCTTCAGATGGGGGTGGTAGCGGAGTGTGATTTTCCGGGCCTTTTGCTCGGGCATGATGCCTAGCTCAACCATGCTCTTCACCCACTTGTCGATCATTTCATCCATGATGATATTCGGTACGGTGACGGCGCTGTTCCGATAGCAGAAGCGGCAATAGTCCGCCGAGGGCGCTAGGGTCGAAGGCATCGGGGTGTCCGAGTCGATGTCGAGTATGCCCATCAGACTTCCTACTCTGGAGAGCATGGGAATGGCCATATAAGTGCGCCTCTTTGGTCTCTCATCAGCGGGCGAGTCCCGGGCATTGATTGAGGCGCGCCTCGATATCCTTGACGATTCTGCCCGTTTCCTCTCCACCGAGTCCGCCATATAGGGCATGAAAATCGTCACGGCTGATCCCTTCGGGCAGGTCCAGTACATTCGGCATGAAGTCTGTGATCCTTGCGCCGTTCCGGATAGTTTCCTGCAGGGCGCGGGCACTGCGTGCATTGCGTGCAGCCGCCAGCGTGAACAGCGTTCCGGCACGATCCGCGGTCAGGTCTACGAACGAAAATCCGGAACCCCCGTTCGCATCCATCAGTTCTTTGGTCAGGCCGACGGTGATGGACCGGGTTTCGTCTGACAGCACGGTGAGCGCGGCGCTGACCCAGAAATGCCTGGAAAGATCGTTCCGCCCGTACAGAGTAATACGGTGGCGGAGTGCCTGGACTTCCGACAGGCGCGACAGGTCTATCGAGCGTCGGGCCACCTCGGCCACCTTTTCCTCTCCCAGAATCGTGCCCAGAGCCAGAATGGCGGCACGGTTGGCGTGCGCAGCATTTCTCCGGCGGGAGTTGTCCGCCGCATAGGAGAACGCGATTTTCATGAGTTGTTCGAATCCGGCATCACCGTCCGGGATGGTGTCGGCTTTCTGAAGAACATACAATCCCGTTGCACCGGCATCGTTATTAAGGTCATCGCTGATGCTGGTCGCCGTGCCCCACATAAAAATTCCGGCCACGCTTACAACCAGCGCAATGAGTGCCTTCCGGTTACGGCGGACGGCCAGGCCGGCCAGCACGCCGAGTAGAGCTCCCGTTACACCAATCCAGATCTGCTGGTCTATGGGGAAATAGCCATAATTGATCCACATGCCCGAGAGCGCCAGCAGTGGCGCAATGCCCAGGGGAGCCAACCCCGCCCAGCGGTTTTCCAGCCGAATAAAAACCTGCACAAGCAGAACCCCGAGACCAGCGGCTTCGATTCCGCGGAGGAGTACCGCAGCGACCGTGCGGGCTGCCGGTTCGGACGTCCCCAGCAGCTTTTGCATGCCCATGATTGCCCATTGCGGTGCACCAAGCGGCCGGGGATCGGGGAACAGACAGAGCGCAATGAACCAGACCACCAGGGGTCCGGCCCAGCAAAGAGGGAAAACCAGCAGGCGAACATTCGGCATGGCAGCCCGGAGAGATTTTATTTTACCCATCGTGGATCCATGAGACTGTCTGATCGCATCTGCATCAGAATTGTCCGGTGTTGAGAAGCACCAGGGTGCAGGCCTCTTCGGTGCGTATACCCGCCTTTGCCAACGCGTCTTTGACCATGGGGTTCTCGGTTCCCGGGTTGAAAATCACACGGCCGGGTCTTAGTGCGATCAGGCTATCCACCATCGAGTCCGTATGAACGGGTGAAAGATAAACCGTCAGGCTGTCCACCCGGCCCTGGACGGATTCCAGGCGGGGTACGACCGTTAATCCTTCGATCTCCTGCGCAGCCGGATGAACCGGGATCACGGAATGGCCGTGTTCAAGCAGAAGCTTCACGGCCCTGTTTGAATAGCGCTCCGGTTTCGGACTGGCTCCCAGTACCACTACGCGTTGCATGATTAAAACTCCGGGCGACATTCTGCAGTCGGTATCGTGCATTTCAATCCTTATCTTTCCGGACTCCTTCAGCAGCATGTTCCGCCTTTTTCAGGAGACGCGCCCAAAAGCTTTGCCATATGGAGTGCAGGGTGTATAAGAGCCCTCAGGCGATGAAGCGAGGTTATACAAGAGAAAGGCAGATACCATGAGAATAATGATGACAGTCAAAATGCCCCATGCGGAGTTCAATGCCGCGGTGAAGGATGGTTCGGTAGGAGACAAGATGCACCGCATTCTGGAAGCCCTGCAGCCGGAGGCGACCTATTTTACGGAACGCGACGGACAACGTTGTGCCGTACTGGTGGTGGACCTGGCCGATCCATCCGGTGTGCCGGCTCTGGCCGAACCCTGGTTTCTACTGTTCAATGCCGATGTCCAGTTCGGTGTTGCGATGAATCCCGATGATCTGGCCAAGGCGGGTTTGGAGGAGCTGGGCAAGCAGTGGGCATAAGGCTCCGCGAAGGAAAGCATTCCGGCAACGTTCCGTTCGGCCGTTTCGACGTGAGCAGCGGGTTTCCTCTTTAGTTAAGAGGATCAGTGGAGGGGCATCGGCCGCGATACCCGGTCGGCGAGGCCGCCGACCCTCCAATTATCATCTGCGTTTATCCGCGAAATCTGCTGGCTGTGAAAACTACTTCCCCATCAGGATGTCGACGCAGTAGTTGTTGCCCTTATCGTCGACCAGGATGATGGCCGGGAAGTGGACGACTTCGATCCTGCGGGCCGCTTCCATACCGAGCTCTTCGAAATCGACAACTTCGACGGCCTTGATGTTTTTTTCGGCGAGCAATACGGCCGGCCCGCCGATGGAGCCGAGGTAAAAGCCTCCGTGTTTACTGCAGGCGTCGGTGACGCCCTGCGAGCGGTTGCCCTTGGCCAGCATGATCATGGAACCGCGGTGGGCCTGAAACTCCTCGACATAGGGATCCATCCGCTGGGCGGTGGTGGGGCCGAACGATCGGGAGGGCTTGCCCTTGGGCGTCTTGGCCGGGCCGGCATAGTAGACGGGATTAAAAGTAGACTCGGGCGCCGATAGCGGCATTCAGGTCGAAATGAGTGTCCGGAACGATATCGAGTATGGGAACGATCTCGCCGAATACTTCAACCGGAGCATCCTCGAAGAGGTAGCAAATTCCTACCGGAGCACGGACGCCAACCAAATCATCATGATCATTGCGCCCATTGTTCCCATTGTTGTCTTCTTTCATTTTGATACGGCCACCGATTCCGACATACAACGGCAGCTCGCCCTTTGCCTCGGGGGCCTGCAGTAGATCTGTAATTTGCACCAGAAAGTCGGCATGGATGTGAAACGAGTTGTTTTCTGAGAAGGACCATCCCAGGCCGGCGTCTATGGCCTGAGTTTCATTAATCCACTTTTTTATGCTGAGCCCCGTCGGTTCCCCGACGATGACACCGATTCCAAACCCTTCGCGTTGCTTCGGCTGGGCCTCGCTGTTGGCAGCAAGTCCAATCAGGATTGCCAGGATACTTGCGGATACATACTTCATTGAACGATCTCCTTTCCAGGCCGTTTTTCTATATATATTCACGAAAACAAAGAGTCCCTGTTCGGGAAGGATGAAGCACAAAGCAGCATCATGCGGGCCAAGATGGGCCTATTTTGATATATCCAGAGGTGTTCTTTCTGAACCATGAGAAATTCCGTTGGCTGTGCTCTCGACTACCTGAAAGGGAGCTGCGATGCACAAGCCGCGATGCCCGGTCGGCGAGGCCGCCGACCCTCCAATTATCATCTGCGTTGATTCGCGAAATCTGCGGGCTGTGAAAACTACTTCCCCTTCAGGATGTCGGCGAAGAAATTGTTACCCTTATCGTCGACCAGGATGATAGCCGGGAAGTCGACGACTTCGATCCTGCGGACCGCTTCCATGCCGAGCTCATCGAAATCGACAACTTCGACGGCCTTGATGTTTTTTTCGGCGAGCAATGCCGCCGGCCCGCCGATGGAGCCAAGGTAAAAGCCTCCGTGTTTACTGCAGGCGTCGGTAACGCCCTGCGAGCGGTTGCCCTTGGCCAGCATGATCATGGAACCGCGGTGCGCCTGAAACTCCTCGACATAGGGATCCATGCGCTGGGCGGTGGTGGGGCCGAACGATCCCGAGGGCTTGCCCTTGGGCGTCTTGGCCGGGCCGGCATAGTAGACGGGATGGTTCTTGAAGTAGTCGGGCATCGGTTCACCACGGTCGAGCATCTGTTTGATTTTGGCGTGGGCGATATCGCGCGCCACGATCAGCGTGCCGTTGAGCCGCAGACGGGTGGTGACGGGATATTGCGAGAGGTCGGCCAGCACCTCATCCATGGGCCGGTTGAGATCGATGACCGGCGCATCGTCGGCCTCTTTGCCGAGGTTGGCGGGGGCATATTTCGCGGGATCATGTTCCAGCTGTTCGAGGAAGGCGCCCTCGGCGGTGATCTTCGCTTTGATGTTGCGGTCGGCGGAGCAGGAGACCCCGATGCCGACGGGGCAGGAGGCGGCGTGACGCGGCATGCGGATGACGCGAACGTCGTGGCAGAAATATTTGCCGCCGAACTGCGCGCCGATTCTGGAGTCGCGGCTCCATTCGAGCACCTTCTTTTCCCATTCAAGATCGCGGAAGGCGCGGCCGGTGTCATCGCCGGATGTGGGCAGGTCGTCGAGCTCTCCGATGGAGGCGAGCTTGACATATTTCATGGTGGCCTCGGCCGATGTTCCGCCGATGACGACCGCATAGTGGTAGGGCGGGCAGGCGGCGGTTCCGACGTTGAAGAATTCCGACTTGATGAATTCCTCCAGGTTATCCTCGGTCAGCAGGGATTTTGTTTTCTGGTAGAGGTAGGACTTGTTGGCTGACCCGCCGCCTTTGGTGACAAAGGTGAGATGGTATTCCATGCCTGTGCCGTTGTAGATATCGATCTGCGCGGGCAGGTTGTTGCCGG
Organism: Pontiella sp.; assembly: GCA_050298955.1. GTDB lineage: Bacteria > Verrucomicrobiota > Kiritimatiellia > Kiritimatiellales > Pontiellaceae > Pontiella. The sequence goes on along the minus strand of JBNKVA010000040.1, from coordinate 29,010 downwards.
TGTTCTTTTCCTCGAACATGGAAAGCGGGGCGATCTGGGAATAGCGCAGGTTGTAGTCCTGGAAGGCGCGGTAGATCCCCTGCGAAAAAGCGGCCTTTTCATCATAGTCGGTCCAGACCTGCGCCCCCCGGGTGCCCACGGCGATGGCCGTGCCGGTGTCCTGGCAGGTGGGCAGCTCGCCATAGGCGGCTATGATCGAGTTTTCCAAAAAAGCTTTGGCAACAAACCGGTCATTCTCGCTGGCTTCGGGGTCATCAAGTATGGAGGCGACCTGTTTCATGTGGGTGGGTCTCAGGAAAAAAGAAACTTCATGAATGGCTTCGTAGGCGAGACGCTCCAACACCTCCGGTTCAACGATCAAGACATCCTTCCCGTTGAACTGCTCGACGCGGATGCCTTCGGTGGTGACCAGGCGGTAGGGGGTTTCCTTTTCGCCGCTGTGCTGGATGATGGGGGTATAGCTATATTCGCTCATGGTTCTCTCCGAATGTGTGCCGATCAAATACGATCCATCATTGATACCAGAGTGAATCTCCGGTTCACAGCGGATTGTTTGCCGATATGCTCGGGGGCGATCAGGGAGCCCGTGAGGGCGATATCGCCGCAAGAATGTGATTGAATCCTTCCGCGCACAATGCACTCAGCAGGAGCGCTATCAAACAGATCTGCGCCACCCGCAAAAGATTGACAAGATCTGCGCCAGCTACCATCATTTTTACATGAAAACGATTAATGATTTACTCCTTTCAGCGTGGCATTTCGTTCTGGTTTCCGGATCCGGCATGATTAAATTCATTGCCGTTCTAGTCTGCTTTGGAATGTGTACGGCATGCACGAGCACGCGGCATGATATCGACCATGAAAAGATGGGAAGTGCCTGGGACGGTCAACCCCGGAAGAGTCTGCTCGTGGTGGGCTTCTATGAAGATCGCACGGTCCGTGTCTCGGTCGAAAGTGTGCTGGCCTCGCAGCTCACGGAAAAGGGTGTCAAAGCGAGCCCGAGCTATATGCTGCTTCCCGATCTGGGTGCCGATTACGAATCGATTCAAACAGCGGTGGAAGGTAAGGGGTATGACGCGATCCTCACGATGGCAACCCTGGAAGGGGGCAAACAGTTCGACTATGAAGCACATCAAACCTTGTATGCCTTCGTTCGCCTCCTCGGTTCGGAGGGCACGTTTACGCGTTTGGGCGGTTATGCAGATCAAAGTGCGGCCGCCCAGCATGTGCTCGATATCGGGCTGTTCGATGCGGAGTCGTTTGATCCGATCTGGAGTGCCACCACCGCTTCAAGGGAGTCGGATATCGGGCCGGAAGGTATCAAGCGGTTATCAGACTGGCTGGCCGGAGAACTCAAGTCCCGAAAGCTGGTAAACTAGGCTCACCTGCCCAGTCAGCATGATGACGTTTTTCAGAGGACATCGCCGCGCGTTTCTATATTCCTGCGCGGCAGTATCCGCATGAATCGTGTGGGGCAGGATCAGTTATTCGAAATAGGGGACAGCAATAAACTCCGGCGGCGGCTCGATCGGAAGCTCCGGCTCAGGATAATCGGGTTCAATCGGCGGGCCCACATAGATCGGGCCGCGGTCCCAATGGTAGTGGTGCGGCCACCAGGTACCCACTCCGATGCCGTAGTGCACCCGGCCGTATCCATTTCCGCTGCTCGCGCAGCCTGATCCCGACAGCCCCGTTAAAACCGCAGCACAGGAGACGACGGCAAGCGATACTGATATGCGCTTCTTCATCCTCTCACTCCTTTTCTTTCACAACAGGATTCCATTCGGCCAGACCCAATGGCGCACCGGTCGGGTCTTCAATGATGGCAACCCGTTCCCAGCCGGTGGTGTTCTCAGGAGCAACCAGCACCTGTCCACCCAGAGACCGGACCTGCTCAAGCGTCTGTGCCAGATTTGCTGCCCGCACGTAGTACAGCCAGCCGGATCGGATCTGCGGATCAGGAATTTTCACGAGCCCGGCGCGACTGAAGCCCTGCGATTTCAGGTGCAGCGCGACATGATCCGTGTCGCCGGCGAACGGCTTAACCGTATAACCGCCGATGGCTTTGTAAAACCCTGCGGCACCCTCCGGATCACCAGACCAGCATTCGGCCCACAGCCATTCGTTCTGCTGCGGCTGATAATCCGGCGGATCGCCTGAGGATGAACGGCATACGCCAAACACCGCGCCTTCGGCATCGGTAAGGATCGCATACATTCCTCGACCGGACAGTTTCGTGGGCGCAACCAGGACTTCGCCGGAGCCGCTTTTCATGCCCTTTACGACCTTCGTGACGTCAGGGACCGAAATGAAACCGATCCATTGACTCTCGTTACGGTTAGGGTCGGTGCGCTCATCGAACACCATCCCGCCGATGGCGCGCTGTTTATGTCGAATGACCGTGTAGGCCGCTGTGCCCGTGCCGAGCGTCTCGAACTCCCAGCCAAACAGCTCCCGGTAGAAGTGCCGGGCTCTATCCACGTCATCTGTGACGAGATCAAACCAGATAAACTTTCCGGGCAGTTCCGTCTGCTCCGCATACGGATTGACGGGGGGCATCGCTGGACCGCCCGCCATGAGAGACAGACAGCACCCACTGAAGATCAAAATCAGATTTCTTCTATTCATCGAGTCGTTCCACTTTCCCGGAGATCATCCACACCTCCGTAAATGCTTACTCATCATGCCCCAACAGGCCGGAGCATAAACCACGCCGTCGGCCCGTTATGATCTGCCTCCCGATTGCCGGTCAATTCGAATCCCAACCGCCGGTAATACGAAATATTCCCTTCATTCGACGTTTCCAGATTAACCGGTATCCCTTCTTCATCCGCTTTTTCAAGAAACGGGATCAGAAGCCTCGAGCCGGCACCGCGGTGCTCCGGTCCCGGCAGCCGACCGATCATAAACAGATCATAATACGGTTCATCGGGGCAAACCGCCCCTTCCGAATGGAAGAGCCGCTTGAGGCGCTTCATCGCAGACCACCCGCCTGTCCGTATCAACAAAAACACCGCTCTCGGAGACTTCGGTAACTTTAGCGGCTTTTCCGGACAGACCCACAGCGCTACGGCATCGTTACCTTCGGTCATGTAAGCCAATCCATCCTGCCGGAAAACTGGCAGCAGCAAGGTCATCACCGCACGCAGGAATTGAGGCCGCGGAGAAAACCATTTCATGAATGGGTCGTCAGCAAAGGCCGTTGCCAGAATAGAAACGGCCTTTGCTTCCTGTTCCGATGTGATCGGGTTCATGACTCTTCATTCCTGTAGAGCTTATAACAACATACGATGGCGTGGCCGTTGGTCCCGGCCCGCTCGGCTATGGCCCTGCCTTGCGATGCGACATATTTATGAGTGCCTGTTCAGCGCGTTGGAGGGGCAGCGGCCCCGCTGCCCGGACGCCGAGGCCGGCGTCCCTCCAGATTGACACATCAATATTCACCCGCCTCATCGGTAAAAATTAAAAATAAGCCGTCGCATTCAGGAACAGGTTCCAGTCGTTCTTCAGGCCGGTATCCCGGCCGCGCCGGAACGCATTAAGATCGACATCCAGGTTTTTCTGGAACGTCACGCTCCATGTCAGGGTCTCCGTAATGTTGCCGCCCGTGATCAGATCCAGGTTACCGGACCCTTCATCTTTGAGGGTTTCGTTCAGGAAATAGTTGTAGCTGGGCCATACCTGAAAATAGCTGCCCGGCCACAGATCCGGCGTATACACCAGCAGGGCCGTCGCACCCAGGGCGGTTCCGTTATAGTGCTGGAACTCCTTATCGAACGAGTTTGGAATGATCGGCCCGGCGAAGAGGTTGAGTGTTTCCGTCAGGCCCCATGCCCCCATGGCTCCCAGCGCCACGACATGCTGTCCATCGGTGCCTTTGAGGTTGCCGGCCAGCTGCAGGTCGATCTGCGAGGCCAATCCCCGGTAACCCATCTTTGTATAATCCATTTCAAACAGATGAAAATAACGCAAACGGCCGTTGGTCACGTCCTCGTCTTTTCCGCCCGGTGCGGCATCCCCATCGTGGAATCCGTAACCCAGTTCAAAAAGGAGCATGTCCATCGGGGAGATGCCCCAGTTGCCGGTCGCCCGGAGTTCCGTCATGGAATCGCCGTTGGTGTAGTCCGTATACTTAACGCCCGCGCCGGCAAAGGTGTAGACCTTGGTCGGATCCGAGGCGTCAATCGTCTCTTCGGCTGCCCATGCACTTCCCACGGCAAGCAGCACTATGCATTTAATTAATGTTGTCTTCATATCCGCTCCTATCCCTAATCGTTAACAACCTCGAATGACGCGGACACTTCTCCGACCAGATTCGGCTGACGCGGATTAATTTTCCTTACCGGCTGGTCCTTATCGAAGTTCATTTTATCGAGTTCCACCCACACGATGTTGGGGGTCAACGCCCAGTCAAAATAATAGACCCGGTTGCTGACATCAGTCAGCGAGGTCCACCAGGTCGGTCCGTATTCATCGGCATCGAAAGGAACCGTAACCGCTCGTGCCACGGCCATGATTTTGCCTAGCGCTTCATCCGCATTTACAGGTTTTTTGAGACGGTGAAGGTACGTTGCCGCCCGGATAAAACGATCGTCGGCATCCGTCGTACCGGGAAGTTTCTCATGCGTACCCCCAAAATCCTTGTATGCCATGAGGTTGTTCACATGTACGGGGTAGGAAGGATCGTTGGTCATAACGCAGTACTTCTTTCCGTGGTGAATGACCAGGTTGCCGTCGATGAATTCGAAGATCGCGGAATCTCCACTCGGGTCCTCAACGGCAAAGTGGGCTCCCAGCACCTTATCGCCCATGTTCACCGGTGCAATCCGCACCTTCTTCATCAGAACAACCGCTTCCTCGACCGTGGCGCAATTATCGAGCAGGTAGCGGGCCCAGCGAAAATAGCTCACGGGAGGAAGATCGCTTGAATCATCAGGGTATACCGTGCCTCCAAGGTAGAGGCCATGCACAGCGAACCCTTTCTCGTTGATGCCGTCAATGGCGCAGTCATCGACCGGGTCGAAACCGTACTGTCCGGCATATTCAATGATGCTGCTGACAACACAGCCGTATTTCGATGTCCATTCTGGGCTGTTTTCGAATCCACCGTTCAGGGTTTGGCCACGTGGAATGGCCAGCAGAATATCATCAAAGCTGTGTGCCCAGTCCATGGTGCGCGCTGTTACAACGGCCACGCCGTTGTCGTTCCAGAGAATACGCGAACATGCGTATCCAATGTAGGCTGTAAACATAAGGGCTGCCATCAGCCCAGGAAGGATTTTATTTTTTCTCTTCATAATGCTGTCTCCTATTTCTCGTGAATTGTTATTTTTCTGTTACCTGTAGTATTTCCACTGCTTTGTCGGCTTCAGGGTCGTAGGCCCACAAAACGGCTACATCATCCTTCTTTGTCCACTGAATCCAGTAGTATTCTTTATCCTTTGGCCAGTAGATGGCCCGGGCCGGAGCGAGAAAATAGTATTCCTCTTGTGGAATCGCGGAAAAAGCCGCTTCTACGTTCTCCGGCGCGAAAGATGAACCCGGTCCGGCGTCCTCTTCGAACGTGCTGATATCTTCACATACATCCGGTCCCAGCATTTCCTCGCTTACCAGAAGGTTCAGATCCTTGATATCGATGGCACTCTGCAGATCCGGGTTGGTTACCTTCACTTTAACTACTTTCAGCTTGCCCTCTTCTTCCGCACGGTCAAAAACGACACGTCCGTCCAGCACCGTCTTCAGCACCTTGGTCTCTGCGATTTCATCCTCGGGGATTTCAAAAAGATTGCGGTCAAGAACGATGAAATCAGCCCGTTTACCGACTTCCAGGGAACCGCTGAAGGTCTCCGCGTCCACGGTATAGGCCGCATCCAGTGTGTAGGCACGGATGGCTTCGGCAACCGTCAGTTTCTCCTTTTCCGAACCAAGGATTTCTGTGTCACCAATATGACTGCGTGTGACCGCAGCGTGAATTTGGGCGAACGGATTGAGCGGCGCCGACGGGTAATCTGCCGAGAGCGCTATCCGGATACCCAGATCACGCATCGTCCCGAGCCGGGCCAGCTTGTTGTACCGTTCAGGACCAAACTTCTCCAGATAGGCCTTACTCGGCTGCGCACACTCCCAGGTATAGAAGTTTGCGGTCACATCGTAATCCTTGAACCGCTGCAGGTCGGCATCATCGACGAGCACGGTATGTCCCATGGTTAACCGCGCTTCGTCGTAACCGGCTTCCCTGACTTTCTGAAAAATGTTCAGGAAGGAGCGGTTGGCGGCATCGCCGATGGCATGGGTATGAATATTGAATCCGTGTTTGGCTGCTTCAAGGATGGCTCCCGTACTCTTCTCCTCTGGAACAGAAAGAATTCCTGTTTCCTCGGGGGCATCGGCATAGGGTTCGAGCACATGTGCAGTGTGTCCCTCGATAGATCCATCGCCATGTATCTTCAATGAGTTCACATTGAAGAACTGGGAATGGTACATCTTGCTGTATTTCTTCAGGCCTTCCACTGCGCCGGCAAGCTGATTCTCACGCTGTACCATCATGGCAACACTGTACCGCGTGGTTAGTTTTCCTTCCTTCTCAAGCTGGGCCATGGCTTCGAACAGGGGGCCTTCATGACCCGGAGGCTGGCCGACCTCCCACATGTGCGTAACGCCCACCCTTGCTATACCTTTTAAGACTCCCGGGGCGCTCTTAACCACCGCATCCTTTTGCAGACCGGCTACGCCCATCATGTAATAGGCAGCAGCCGCAGTTCCGACATAACCGTTACGCGTGCCGTCCGGATCCTTGCCAAAGAAATCGATGGGTTCGGTATCTTTTGTAACACCCGCATTTTCCAGCGCTTTCGTATTAGCCCATCCCGCATGTCCGGTTTTCGACATCATAAAAAACGGTGTGTCAGGTCCCGTAATCGCATCAATCTCCTTTCGATGGATTTTGACCGTGTTTTCATACCCCCCTCCATACGACATGTAAGGTCCGTCCGGATTCTTTTCGAGGTAGGCCTTCAACTCTGCGAGCATCTTGTCTTTATCGTGCGACAATTCCTCAATCACCAGACCCGAGCTGACGGCAGCGAAGAAAATGCTGTGCTCGTGCGTTGAGACAACGCCCGGCATGACGAATTTGCCGCCGAGATCCTCGACCTTCGTTTTCTTGCCGATAAAGGCCTGTGCGCCTGCGGTGTCGCCCACATAGACGATCTCGCCATTCCGTATGGCCATGGCTTCGGCCCAGGGCTCGGTATCATTGACCGTATAGATCTTTCCATTTGTCACAACCTGGTCCGCTTGTTTGGCGCCACCGGATTGCTGCTCATTCGATGTGCAGCCCGCCAGCAGGAGCAGGGTTGCGGCTGCGCAGAGTGTCAGCCACGCCGGCCAAAAAGTGCTTGTAAGTATTCTATTTTTTCTCATGGGGAGTCTCCTTCGTTGATCTGGACATGCAACCTGCTGGAAAGGGCAGTGCAAGGGTTTCGACTACAGGGCTGAACTTCATGCGTTTCATCTCCTTGATGGAGGAACGCACACGGAGCGGAGGGTGTCCTGGTCCGTACGCGTTCCCGAATCATCGTTTCTCGCTGTACCTGCAGATGCGGCATCCGGCGTTTGGCCTATTTTGTCCATGATCGGAAGTTGGTCCAATCGGGACCCGGCTCTTTTCGCGCCTGCGGGAAAACCATACCGACTAGTAGGACATTTCTCAAGAGGATATGTCATAAATCGTATCAATTTAGTCCTAATACGATCGTCTTGCTCATGCATTCCGGCATGTGGTCATGTGGAGACGGTTAGCCTCCGGTGCGGGGCGGGCTGGTTGTCAAAAGCCGGATTTCCGTGGTGCATCCTGGAGGTGGAGGCTGTTCCGATCCCCGCTATTATCCGATCGAGGAAATGGCGTCTCAAATGGATTGCCCGTAAAGAGGGCATTTCCTAAGGTCGCTTCAGCGATAAAAAAACAAGGAGATGAAGATGGACTTATTCAAGGGGATTTTACTTGCCGCGTTGGTTCCGCTGGCCGGATTTGCCGAGGAGGTCACCAACACGACCTGGAAGAGCAGCATCGCGCTGGGGGCGACCTATAAGGACGGCAATACGGAGAAGACGCTGTATACCATGAACTTCAAGGCGGATCGCTTTGCACCGGAAAACGACTGGCTGAACAGCCTTTACGGAGAGTACGGCAAGACCGAGGGCGACCAGACGGAAGGCCAGTTGCGCGGTCAGTCGGACTACCGGCATAAGTTCGGCGGGAAGAAATTTTTCGGCGGTGTATTCAGCGAGGCCTACCATGATGCGATCAAGGACATTAACGCCCGTGTCAAGGTCGGTCCAAACCTGGGTTATTACTGGATTCAACAGGAAACGATGAAGTTTGATACCAGCGTGGGTGTCAACTATGTGTATGAGCGGACCTCAGCCGGTGAGCGGGACTACGGGGAGTGGCGCGTGGCCGCCAACTATCTGTGGGATATCTCCGAGATGGCCAACTATTACCTGAATGTGGAATACAGTGCCAACCTGGAGAACGAGGATGACGGAAACGGGCTCCTGGTAACGGGCTTGAAGAGCAAGGTGAACGGCAAGCTGTCCCTGTTCGTCGAGTTGCGCGATGAGTACGACAACATTCCGGATACCCCGACCACCGAATACAATGACGTGACCGTTCTGGCGGGTCTGACCTACGATATCATGTAGAAGAGGCTCGTGCCGCCTTTTCGGGGGCATGCGCCAATTCACGCTCTTGCCCGAGCGATTGAATTTTGTGATTCACCGATTCATGAATTGGAGGGGCAGCGGCCTCGCTGCCCGGACGCCGAGGCCGGCGTCCCTCCAAAAAGCCGTTCCGCGGATGCGGGGCGGATTTTGTGGTCTTTGATGCCGATGGCTTGGCCGCAGGCCTACCAGCTGTAAGTCAGCGAAAGGAAGGGTTGGTGCTGGGTCAGGTGGTTGGACCAGTCATCTTTTTCGACCAGCCGGTCATAATAGCGATAACCGGCGGAGCAGATCCATTGCGGATCGACCTGCCAGGCGATGCCTCCGGTAAAATCCTGGGCGCGCTCACCCGACAACTGTCCCCAGGATCCCTCGCCGAACAGGGAGAGCCTGGAGGCAAACCGCCAACCCGCCGAGGCATAAAGCTGAGGCAGTACGGTTTCCGTGCGGTTGCGGGCATAGTCGCCGGCGTCATCGACGAGCTCGAGCGAGTTGTAGATATAGCTGGCCGCGGCCCCCGTGCGGAACCACCCTGAGGGGTCGTCGATCCAGGTGTAGGCATATTTAAACCGGTATTCATAGAGCCGGTAGGCGTAGCGTACGGATCCGGCGAAGGCGGTGTTCTGGAAGTTGACGGGCGTGGTGACGGTCTCTTTGTTCCGTGCTTCGTAGGGCGCCCATTCAAAGGCCGTATAATGGCGCGGTGAGATCTTCCAAACCAGAAACAATCGTGAGGCCATGGTTTCGCTGCTGAATGAATCGAACTGCGTGAGGTCGATGCTTTCCCCGTTAAGGGGCGTTCGCGCGGAGTTCCTGGTATTCCATACCGGCCCGAAATCCCAGATGTAGCTGAAACGCATATCCCGGGGAGAGCGGGTATCGATCTCTTCCGGGCCGGAGGCGCCCCATGGACGGAGCGGTTTGTCGGTGGGCATGGTCAGCATGATTCCGGGGGTGCGCCCGTTGATCATCGCCGGCATCAGCTGTACGCCGTTTTCTTTATAGGGGGTAACAAATACCCAGTTGGCCATCAGGCCGATGCTGGCACCGGCGATCACGTCGTCGGCAAAATGGTTGTCGGACTGCACGCGGCTGTATCCGACAAATCCGGCCGCTCCCAGAGCGGGAACCCCGACCCAGGGGCCGTAGCGCTGATTGAGAAAGCCGGCCCCGGAAAAGGCGGCCATGCTGTGGCCGGAGGGATAGGAGTAGGTGTTGCTCTCGTTGGGGCGCAGCTTGCCGATAACCCCCTTTGCGGAAGTATTGATCAGCGCCGCCGAGCCGAAGGCGTAGGCAAACTGTTTGCTCCCTTCCCAGTCTTTCTCGAAGAGGGTGGCGGCACCGGCGGTGATGGGCAGGGCAAACTGCAGAATATCACCGGCTTCGGTCACATCCTCGTTGGGGTCTACATTGAACGCATAGGTCTGAAATGCCATGCTGAACAGTGCGATCCAAAAAGTCGTGCGTGATCTGGTCATGAGCAACTCCGTTGTGTTGCTGCGAAACTATATCCAATGCTTCGTGAAGTCGGCAAAAAATAGCGATAAATTCTTGAGCTTGTGTCCTATGATAAGAATGATCAATCCGAAAGGCGATTGATACATACTAACGTTGCCTCGTCCTCGATTCGAGGAGACGGCAGATTGATTCGTCCGACGGCGGACAGTCATTGAGGATAGGAGTGCTGGTTTATGACTGGTTTGAGATGGGTGGTTCTGTTCAGTAGCCTGCTGATGCTTGGCGGGTGTGCCAAGTTCAGAAGCCGGAAAGTCGTGAACATCGGTCTGTTTGCCGATCACACCGTCACCATGCTCAGCCAGGTGGATATGGGATTGTCGCGTGATGAAACCCTCCTGCTCCGCCGTTTTCTGCAAGGGGATACCGAAGAGGAGCAACGGCTGAAGGTGCTTACCCTGCAGATGGAACGCGATATCCAGATTATTGTGCGCTATTCCATCGATATGGTGAATATTGCGGAATCCGGCAAAGACGAGGAGGTCATGGTTAGCCTCTATGCAGATTACATCGAAGGCTTTCGGAAGGATATGAAGCAGAGCAGCGATGAAGCCGTGGCCTATTTTGACTCGACCATCGCGGAAATCCGTGAAGCAGAGGATCTGCTGGGGGCGATGCGTGCGGCGCAGCCCATGCTGAATGCCGCCGTGATCAATGCGGCTGTGGACATGGATGAAATCATTGCCCAGATCAATGTGGTGGCAGACATGATTGATCGGCGTATCGACACCGAGTTTGATGATATTATCCGCTACCGCCAGAAGCTGGAGGACGAAAAGTTCCAGATTCTGAGGGGGTTTGAAATCATTTACGACGCCTACAGCTCGGAGGAACCGGATATCTCCGCGCTGAAGGAAGGCAGTATCATCTGGATGCCGGACCTCATTCCCGATGGACGCCCGACCCGGGCTGAGCTGCAGGGGATTGTGAAACATCTGGAGACCCGGCTTGAAGCGCTACATACGGTCCAGAATGAAATTGCGCCCGACTGGCAGGAATATGTCGACACGCATGCCGAACTCAACCGGATTGTGCAGCAGGCCATAAACCGGGTGAGCCAGATGCGCATCATCATGCTGGCCTGGGTGCGGGCGCACCAGAACATGGCGGCCGGCAAACTGGACCCTGCCGACTGGTTCGATGTGGGCGAGATGACCAAGGGTCTGATTCGAAACTCGCCCAACCTTCTCTGACATGACGGTATGACGTTCACGGAAAGGCATGAACACTCGATCTGCAAGAAGGCTTGCCCGTAAAAGATCAGCTGACTAAACTTAAAGGGACACATTAGGGATTACATCTATGATAAAACGACGTCCGTTTCTTATGGGGTTATTCTCGCTGCCGCTGTTCGGCAGGATAGGTCGTGCCGCGGAATCGGTGAGCCAGGACCTGCCGGCCTTCGAGCCCGGCGAAAAACTGACCTACAGTCTCGGCTGGCAGTTCATCGTGGCCGGGCATGCCACGCTTGAAGTATTACCCGATACCGAGATCGATGGGATAAAGGCACGCAGCTTCCGGATGAAAGCCAGAACCTCCAAGGTTGCGGATCCCCTTTACAAGGTGCGCGACACGATGGCCGCGCACTCGGATTATGCAGTCAGCCGCTCGCTGGGATTTGAAAAGATTCAGCGTGAAGGAAGCACGCGGCGTGATGTGACGATCGACTTTGACTGGGACAACCTGATTGCCCATTATCACGAATCCCTGGGCGGCGATAAGCGTGAAACCCCGATCCTTGAAAATACGCTCGATCCGCTGTCTGCGTTCTACTTTGTCCGCAACCAGAAGCTGGAGGTCGGAACCGTGATCAAAGGGCCGATGACGGATGGGAAACGTTGCAAGGTCGCCCGCATTGAGGTGGTGCAACGCAAAAGAATCAAGGTGAATGGAAAGAAATATGATGCCCTCAAGCTGATCCCGGATCTTCAGGATGTGGGCGGCGTTTTTGAGAAGAGCAAGGATGCCAAGATGGAGATCTGGTGTACCGCCGACCACCGTCATGTTCCGGTGCTGCTGAAGAGCAAGGTGATCGTAGGGAGCTTCCGGGCTGAACTGGAGAGCGGAATCTGATCGTCTTCCTCAACCGTTCCCGAATGCCCGGAATGAGTTCCGGCAAACAGTCTGGCCGCACATCACGTTTGCACCTCCCAAACGGTCAGGTATGCCGAACCGGATCGACCGAAGGACAAAACCATGAAACCTGATCAGCCGGAGACCGATGCCGGGGAAATGAAAGGCCTGAAGATCTCCGCCGCCGGTGCGTTGATCGTCGGATGCATCGGCATGGTGTTTTCACAGCTTACCGGTTCCCAGGCTATTCTGCTGGATGGCGCCTTCAACCTGGTCTATTTCGTGATCAGTCTTCTGACCATGAAAGTGGCCCGCCTGGTTTTTCGCGGCGATGATGTCCGTTTCCCTGCGGGATACTCCTTCTTTGAGCCGCTGATCAATGGCGTCAAAGGGGTGCTGATCCTGGGCATCAGTTCCATGGCGTTGATCGATGCCGTGATCGCGCTCTTTTCGGGTGGACGCAGCATCGCTCCCGGCATGGCCTCGATATACGGAGCGTTTGCGGCGGTTACCTGCTGGTCGGTCGCTCTGCTCCTGAAGAAACAGTCCCGATCCTCATCGAGTCCGCTGCTGCGGGCCGATGCGGAAAGCTGGATCGTAAATGCCGCGATTTCGAGCGCCGTTCTGGTCACCTTTATCGCTATCGCACTGATGAGCCGAACCGAGTGGAAGGGCGTAGTATCGTATGTCGATCCGCTGCTGGTTATCCTGATCGGCGGAATCACGCTCAATGTACCGGTCAGGATTGCCTGGCAGGCGCTGATGGCTCTGATTAACCGGGCACCGCCGGCGAGTGTCCGGAATGATGCGGCTCAATGCATTGCGCGCGCCCTTGCCGAGCTGGCCAGTGAACAAATCACGGTTCGTGTACTGCAGCCCGGGCGGGCCCGCATGGTGATGGTGCATGTGGTTCTGGCCAGGGAGGCCGACCTGCGTGTGGAGGAGCTGGATGCATACAGGCACAAGGTCTGCGCGGAACTGGAGAAGGCCTATCCGCTCACGCTGGTGGATATGATCTTCACGAAGGATCCTTCTTTGGGGGCGCCGCTGACGGAATAGGCCGGTCCTGCACGAGCTGCAGCGTACGGTCCTTCCTGCTTTTCGTCCCTGGACCGTGTATTGACGGACCGCTCCATACATGCATAATGATTTCGCCGGAGGTTCTTAAACGGATGACTTGGTGAGAACAGGGGGCGCTGATGAAATCCATAGGGTACGTGCTTTGCATACTGCTGCTCACGTTGCATGTGGTCGGAGCCGTAGATGATCACGGATTCTCCAATCTCCTTTTTGACGAAGAGGACGGCAAGCTCGATCTCTCAAACATGCTGGCCACGACGGCCGGTTTCTTTCCCATTCCATTCATCATAACCGAGCCGGCCGTAGGCTACGGCGGCGGGGGAGCGCTTCTGTTCTTTCATGGTTCCATTGCGGATGCCGAGCAGCAGAAGCAGGAGGCTGAACGCCTTGGGAAAAAGGCCCGGGTGGTTCCGCCCAGCATCAGCGGCGCCACCGGATTCGGGACGCAAAACGGTACATGGGGTGCCGGCGCGTTTCACATGGGGCACTACCTGAACGATGACCTGCGCTACATGGGCGCGCTGCTTCATGCGGATGTCAATCTGGGGTTCTACGGACGGCCGGACGCGGAAATTCCTCAGATCCGCTACAACCTCAAGAGCGATATGATGTTTCACCAGCTGCTGCTCAGGCTGGGGGACAGTGACTTTTTTGCCGGCGCTGAATATCTGCTGGCGAATACCGACACAAGACTGGACCTGCCGATCGAGGGATGGCCGACGCAGCGGGACAGCGTGACGGAAAGCGGTTTGGGAATCGTGCTCCTGTATGACACGAGGGACAACACCTTTACGCCCAACTCCGGCAGCAAGACAGAGCTGCACCTCAACCGCTATGATGAAGCCATAGGCAGTGAAACCGACTACAACAAGAGCCAGTTCACGACGCTGAACTGGATTCCTGTGCATGAGCGCGTGGTGCTGGGGCTGCGGTTTGATGCGCAGTTCAGCAGCGGATCGATCCCGTTCTACATGCTTCCCTTTATCAACCTGCGCGGAATTCCGGCCATGCGCTACCAGGGCGCACATACGGCCGTCGCGGAAGCCGAGGCCCGCTGGGATTTTACGGATCGGTGGAGCCTGGTCGGATTCGCCGGTTCGGGCTGGGTTGCTGATCACCGCCTGGAGGATTTCAAGGACAGCACTGCGTATGCCGCCGGCGGTGCCGGTGTGCGCTATCTGATCGCACGGAAGTTTAATCTGCGCACCGGTTTTGATGTGGCACGCGGCCCGGAAGATACCGCGTTTTATCTCACCTTCGGAAGCAGTTGGATGTAGAGCGGGCAAAGGGTCTTGATGTGGAGTGGCAGTTGGCAAAAAGCCGAGGAGGCTGCGGGAGAATCAGGAAATTCCAACCGATGATGAGGGATGTTCCAACGCGATATCTTATCGGGCTGGCTCGCATCGGTCTGTTTGCCTGGTTCGCTGTCGGCTGTCTTTTCCCGCTGGATCTGCGTGCACAATACCAGATCGTCCGTGACGGAGCCGGGTCGGAGGAGCCCATGGCCCGTTCACTGCTCCTTCCATATGCCTTCTCGACGGAAACACTGGGAATCGGTGTGGGTGGCGTAGGCACGCACAGCCCGGCCTCGGCTCCGGAAAGCCTCTACTTCGGCAGCGCCTTCGCCACGGATAACGGGTCCGCTCTCGGGCTGATCGGTGCCACAGACCTGCAGATACCGGGCGTGGACCGGTTCTTTGTCCGGTTCTACAGCATCGGGGCTCACTATACGCATATGCGGGTTTATGTGGATGGAAATCCCGGCTATCCCGATGAGCGTTCGGGATCGAATGAATCCAGCGCGGGTAATTTCATCGAGGTGGATGCGGTCGATCTGCAGTCCGATCTGGAAATGCGCTACATCCTGCCGATCGGGCATTTCAGGGACGCGGCCATTCACACCTACATCACCCGGAACGGTATTCTGTACGACCGGCCATCCGGCGCCGAATCATGGAATCCCTTCACGAGCGGCAGGAGTTCGATCATCTTGAACCCCCATTACCGCAGGCAGTTTACCGATGTGGGAACGGATGAGTCGTATGAGACGCTCTACTTTGAACTGCAGGTTGAGCACGATAACCGCGACTTCGTGCCCAATCCGCACCGGGGATTCCTGTGGAAGGCGGCCGTGCGCCACGATCCGGACTGGATGGCCCGGGCGGGTCGCTGGACCGTGGCGGAGGGTGAGATAAACGGCTACGTGCCGCTGCCGGCAACCGCCGGCGTCCGCCAGCAGACCCTTGCGCTTTCCGCCTGGAGTGCCTATACCCTCAGCGGTAAAAACGTGCCGTACTATGCCCGGCCTTCGCTGGGCGGCTTCTATCGGCTGCGGGGTTATCCGAGCTTCCGCTTTCACGACCGGACCGCCATCCATTATTCGGCGGAATATCGCGTCATGCCGGATTGGCAGCCGCTGGATGAGGTGGAGCTGCTGGATCCCCTGAAGATACGATGGTGGCAGCTTGTCGGACTGGTGGAAGCGGGGCGTGTGGCGCCTTCCATGAATACGGATTTACTCCACCGCGATATGAAAGTGGACTTCGGGCTGGGGATACGGATGATGTTTGATAAGTCGATCGGGCGTGCAGATGCAATGGTATCGGAGGAAGGATTCAGCATAATCCTGATGGTGGGGCAGGCGTTCTGAGGTCATTCCAGTGAGTAACAGGAGCCAATACAGATGTTTCGAAAGATTATATTAGCAGGACTGGTATGCGGTATGCCTGGTTTGTCCGTTGAAGCGGGAACGGCATATGTCGGCGGCGGGTATGCCCCGCAGTCGTTGATGCGCCTGGAGGGGCAGTACAACGGCATCGTTGATGTGAGTTATTTCTTCTGGGAAACCGAGCCGACCGACAGGGGGCTGCAGTGGCTCTGTGGATCCGGCTATACCTACATATTCACGGATGTATCCCTCAATGAAGAGGTTCATGTGTTTTCGGTGCTGCCGTCCATGCGCCAATATCTGAAAACCCGCGGCCAGTTCCATCCTTTTCTTGAAGTCACCATCGGTCCCTCCTACTCGTCGGAGCGGTTTCTGGGATCCCGGGAGCAGGGATCGCACTTTATCTTCAATGATTTCTTCAGTGTCGGAGCCGCCTGGGGGGATGAAGATCAGTGGGAATTCAAATACAGCTGGCGCCACCTTTCGAATGGAAATCTGTATCTGCCCAATCCGGGGTGGGATGTGCCCTTTTCCTTTCATTTGGGCCGGCGGTTTTGAAATGCGGAATGGATTGAAAACCGGTGCGGAAGCTGACATCCTTGAACCCGTGGAGATCGAGAGAAGGGACGGTCGGGCATGAAAAAATCGAACATCATTGGTGGAATAGTTCTTGCCGGGCTGCTGGCAGGATGCACCTCAACGCGGATAGACACCTGGTCGGATCCGGCTTTCGATGGAAGGCCGGTGGGCCGGGTGATGGTGATCGGACTTCTGGATGACGCGTCGGTGGCCCGTCAGTATGAGGATCATTTTGTCGAACAGCTGCGTGACGAGGGGTGCCTGGCGGATCCCTCCTATGAACACATGAGCCCCACCAACGCCATCACGGAGGAAGCCCTGGTCGATCTGCTCGACAAGGAGGAGTTTGAATCGGTCATTGTTACACGGGTGGTCTCCGAGCAGGACCACACCCAGTTCGTGCCGACAGGCTCGCTACCGGAGTACTACGACAGCTATTACGGATATTATTCACATGGTCTCGAAAGCTCCGGCTATGTCGACCAGTTCCAGGAGTATGTGCTGGAAACGAGTTTATACGATGTGGAGAGCCGCAAGCTGGTCTGGACGGGCCAGCAGAGTGTGTATGATATCAAGTCGGACGAATCGAACATTGAAGATGCCGTTCATGCCGTGATCAAAGATCTTGCACACATGAGATGCCTGTAGGATTGCTTCGGCAGTCATGCATCGGGTCGGCCCCGGCCGTAACCGTCGCCGGCCCAGGCCGGGAAGCATCATACGCTTTTGTTGCGGCAGTAGGCGACCACCTCACGGTAGGACAGCGGCCCGCCGAACAGATCGAGTGCGGAGCCGACTGTGACATCGATCCGGCCCGCCCCGGCCTCGTTCAGTTTTTCGAGATCCGCAAAATTGCGGACCCCGCCGGCATAGACGCAGGGGATCGGCGAATGCGCTGCAAGCAGGGCCACCAGTTCTTCATCCATGCCCTGCTGTCGGCCCTCAACATCCACGCCGTGGATCAGGAACTCGGAGCAGTAGGCTGACAGCGTCTGCAGCGAGTGCTCATTCACCACCATGTTGGTGAAGGTCTGCCAGCGGTCAACCACGACATAGTAATCACCGTCTTTCTTCCGGCAGCTCAGGTCGAGCACGAGCCGGTCCCTGCCCACGGCCTGCAACAGCAGATCGAGCCGGACGGGATCAAGCTGCTGCTTCTGAAACAGGTAGGAGGTGACGATCACCTTGTCGGCCCCGGCATCGAGCCATTTTGCGGCGTTTTCCGCCGTGATTCCGCCGCCGACCTGCAGGCCGCCCGGCCAGGCGGCGAGGGCCTCGCGCGCGGCATCATCATTGTCCGGGCCGAGCTTGATAACGTGTCCGCCGGTCAGATGATCGGCCCGGTACAGTTCGGCGTACCAGCCGGGGCTTCGGTCGGATACAAAGTTGGTCTCCGGCTCGGCACCGTCGGTCAGCGAACCACCCACGATCTGTTTCACCTTGCCGTTGTGCAGGTCTATGCAGGGTCTGAAATTCATTTTTTTTATGGCCACAAAAAACACAAAAAGTACAAGAACCACGCGTGCCGGGCCTTATTGTGCATCTTTGTGTTCTTTGTGGCTAACCTTCCTGTTGAGCGGTTCAAAAGCTAACAGGGCGGGGCGGGCAATTCAACGCTTGTATCTTACGGCGTTCTCCCTATCATCCCTGCTTCGATTTTCAATTAGAAGAAAAGATGTGTCCATGAGTGAAAAACCGTCCAAATACTATGTAACAACGCCGATCTACTATGTGAACGACAAGCCGCATATCGGCCATGCCTACACGACGATTCTTGCTGACGTGCTGGCCAACTACCACCGCCTGCTGGATGTTCCGACCCATTTTCTGACCGGAACCGATGAGCACGGCCAGAAGGTGCAGCAGGCGGCCGACCAGAACGGGATCACCCCGCAGGAGCAATGCGACCAGACCGTTGTCCGTTTCCAGGAGCTGTGGAAGCGGCTGGAAATCACGCACGATGACTTTATCCGTACGACTGAGCCGCGCCATAAGGCCGTGGTGCAGGCAACCCTGCAGGACCTGTTTGATCGGGATGAAATCTATAAAGCGGAATACGAGGGCTGGTACTGCGTCGGCTGCGAACGCTTCTTTACCGAAAAGGATCTGGTGGAGGGCAACTGTCCCGAATGCGGCCGCAAGGTCGATTCCATCGTCGAGTCCAACTATTTTTTCCGGATGAGCAAGTATCAGGACTGGCTCATCGCCTATATCGAAGAGCATCCGGATTTCATTCAGCCGGCATTCCGGGCCAACGAAACCCTGGGCTTTCTCAAGAACAAGGAGCTGCAGGATCTGTGCATATCCCGTCCGAAATCGCGCCTGGCCTGGGGTATCGAGCTTCCGTTCGACAGCGACTTTGTCACCTATGTATGGTTTGACGCGCTGATCAACTATATTTCCGCGATCGGCTACAGGTCCAACGACGAGCAGTTCAGCAAATGGTGGCCCTGCTCCTGCCACCTGATCGGCAAGGATATTCTTACCACGCATACCGTTTACTGGCCGACCATGCTCAAGGCGATGGGGATTGAAATGCCGGAATCCATCTTTGCCCACGGCTGGTGGCTGACCGGCCGCACCAAGATGAGCAAGTCGCTCGGCAACGTCGTCAATCCCATGGATATGATCGACAACTATGGTGTCGATGCGTTCCGCTACTTCCTGATCGCCGAAATGACACTGGGGCAGGATGCCTCCTTTACGGAGGAGGCCTTCGTGAAGCGCTACAATGCCGATCTGGCAAACGACCTGGGCAATGTGACCAACCGGGTGCTGAACATGATCAGCCGCTACTGCGATGGTAAAATGCCGGCCCTGGCGGAGCGGACGTTCGATACTGCACTGGAAGATGAGCTCTGGAAGGAGACCGCCGGCGTGGCCGCAGAAATGGGCGGCTTGATCAGTTCCATGAAGCTCGACCAGTCGGTGGCGGCCGTCATGGGTGTGGTTCGGAAAATCAATGTATACCTGCAGGAGCGCGCGCCGTGGAGCCTGGCAAAGCAGGAGGGCATGGAGGCGCAGATTTCCTACTGCCTGTACACTGCGGCGGAATGCCTGCGGATCTGTGCGGCGCTGCTCTATCCGGTCATGCCGGAAAAAATGCTGGCGCTCCGGTCCGCGCTGGGTATGGCTGACGCCAAACCGCATCTGGGCAAACTGACTGAATTCGGTGTGCTCGTACCCGGTTCGGAAATTGCCCAGCCGGGGGCGCTCTTCCCCCGCATCGAAATGGAGAAAAAAGCTGAACCGCCGGCGGAAAAGCCCCGCAAACAGAAGCAGGAGCCGAAGAAGAAGGCGTCGCCGGCGGCAGAGGGATTGATCAACTTCGATCAGGTGATGGCCGTTGAGCTGAAGACGGCCGTCGTGCTGGAGGCTGAAAAAATTGAGGGGGCTGATAAACTGCTGCGGCTGCAGGTCGATGTCGGCAGTGAAAAGCGCCAGATCGTGGCGGGCATTGCGCTGCACTACAGGCCGGACGAGCTGATCGGCAAAACCATTGTGGTGGTCGCCAACCTGAAGCCTGCCCGGCTGCGGGGGGTGGAGTCGCAGGGCATGCTTCTCGCCGCATCCGAGGGCGACGCGCTTAAGCTGGTCACCGTGGACGGCGCACTCGGTCCTGGCGCATCGGTAAAGTAGGTGCCGGCAAGGGATTGCCATATTGCCCGAAAAAGGGGTTGCAACAGGCAAGTGCAAGTGTATCGTATGAAAATCTTTTCCCGACAACCGCGATGGGCGCGGTGAGTGGATTCTAGAGGTTAATTGAGGGAGTACTTCGCATGAATAAAGTAATGACAGTTGGTTTTGCGGCTCTGATGGCTGCGGGTATTGCAGGCGCCCAGGATGATGTGGTGATGACCGGAATGGCTCCGTCGGCTCCGGCCGAGCCTGAAGTGACTGCCCAGGCAGCGCTCCTCTCCTCCTACGTGTGGCGTGGTCAGGTCTATAACAACGATTTCGTGATCCAGCCCCAGATCACCCTTTCGCAGTACGATGTCAGCCTCAACGTATGGGCTAACTATGACATGGCCGGCGCAAACGCCTTCGGGGTGTCGGACGATATTTCCGAACTCGACCTGACCCTGGCCTATACGCTCCCGATCGATATCAACGAACTGGCCTTTGATGTCGGCGCGATCTACTACACGTTCCCCAACACGCTGAGTCCTTCAACGGCCGAGCTCTATGCCCGTGCCACGGTCACCAGCTGGGCCAGCGATGAGTATGTCGTGCCGGTTATTCCTTCGGTCACCCTGTTTGGCGACGTGGATGAAGTCAAGGGGCTCTATGTCCTGTTTGATGTGCATGCACCCTATGCCGTATCCGACGTACTGACGGTGGCCGGCGGCATCTCCGCCGGCTATGGTAACACGTCCTACAACGACTACTATTTCCCGAACGGACCGGGACCTGATCCGACTGTAGGGTCCTCCCAGGATGCCGGATGGAACGACTATAATTTCTACGGCACCGCCAGCTACCAGATCACCGACGCGGTCAGCGCGCAGTTTAACATGACCTACACCATGCTCGAAGGCGGAGCCATCCGTGATGCCGCGAAGCAGATTTATGACAACAAGGAAAAATTCTGGGGCGGCTTCGGAATTGCCTATGACTTCTAAACCGAGGTCCCGGTCGTAAGCAAACGCCCCGGTCGACGGGGCGTTTTTTTTGGTTTGGTCACGCCATGCCAAATCGCTAAACTCGGCTGAATTTTAACAACCCAAGGGTGATCACCATGAACGAACTGCTTGAACTGCTGAAACAGAATGCGCTCGAAACGCCTGAAAACCTGGCCAAAATGCTCGGCCTTTCCGTGGACGAGGTGAAAAAACAGATTGCCGAATACGAGAAGGAAGGGGTCATCCGCGCCTATCAGGCGGTGGTGAACGAGGAAAAGCTTGATGCCTCCCTGGTCACGACCGTGATCGAAGTCAAGGTCACCCCTGAAAGCGAAGGCGGCTTTGACCGCATTGCCGATCGCATCAGCCGCTTTCCGGAGGTGGAATCGGTCTATCTCATGTCAGGCACGTTTGATCTGCTGCTTTTCATCAAGGGCCGTACCATGCACGAGGCGGCCGGATTTGTCAGCGAAAAGCTGGCCACCATGCCGGGCGTCACCTCGACGGCCACGCACTTCATGATGAAAACCTACAAGCAAAACGGCATTGTCATGCATACGGGGGAGGATGATGAACGACTCAAAGTCTCTCCATAGCCGGATTGCCAGGACCGTCCGCGAGATCCCCCGTTCCGGCATCCGCGACTTTTTCGATATTGTCAGCTCGCGCGAAGATGTAATCAGCCTGGGGATCGGTGAACCCGACTTTGTCACCCCCTGGCACATACGCGAAGCCGCCGTGCTGGCGTTGGACCGCGGCACCACCAGCTATACGTCCAATATGGGCCTGTTGGCTCTGCGTCGCGGCATTGCCCGGTATGTCGAAAAAAAGACGGGTATCGGATACAACCCGGCCGAAGAGGTGCTTATTACGGTGGGGGTCAGCGAAGGACTTGACCTGGCCATCCGTGCGCTGATCGAGCCGGGCGATGAGGTCCTTTATCACGAGCCGAGCTATGTGTCCTACAATCCGCTGATCCAGTTTGCCTACGGGAAGCCGGTCGCTATCCAGACCCGGAAGGAAAACGGCTTCCGCTTGACACGCGCCGAGCTCGAGGAACATGCAACGCCTAAAACCAAGGTGCTGCTGCTGAACTACCCGAACAACCCGACCGGCGCGGCCTTGACGAAACAGGATGTCGAGGATATCGCCGCCTTTGCCATTGAACGCGATCTGATTGTGCTGACGGACGAAATCTACGATGAGTTGACCTACGACCGCGAACATTACAGCATCATATCCGTGCCGGGTATGAAAGAGCGTACCATCTATCTGCACGGATTCTCCAAGGCGTGGGCCATGACCGGATGGCGCATGGGCTTTACCTGTGCCCCGCCCGAACTGACTGAAGCAATGATGAAGATCCATCAGTACACCATGCTTTGTGCGCCGATCCTCAGCCAGGAAGCTTCCATTGAGGCCCTGAAGAACGCCGAGGCGGATATCGCGTACATGAAGGCTGAATACAAAAAGCGGCGCAACTTTATCCATGGCTCGTTCGAAGAGATGGGCATACCCTGCATCTATCCCGACGGTGCATTCTATGCGTTTGCCGATATCAGCCGGTTCGGCATGACGTCGAAGGAGTTCGCCATCAAACTGCTGGACGAGCAAAACGTGGCCTGTGTGCCGGGTACCGCCTTTGGCGCCTGCGGCGAAGGTTTTATCCGCTGCTCCTATGCCACGGCCATGGACGAGATCAAGGAAGCCATGGCGCGCATTGCGCGTTTCATCGACAAACTCTAATGCCTGCCGCCGGTGTCCAGCGCGAGTTGATGGTCTTTCCGACGGAACTTGCGTTGCGGCGCTATCAGCAGGAACAGGCGCTGGAGCATGGGTTTGTCGACGCCTCGGGACACACCACGTTTGCCCGGATACGCCGTCTCTGCCTGCCGTACGTTAAGCTGAAGGGGCAGCGCATGAGCGCATCCCGGCAACTGCTTTTCCGCAACCAGGTGGTCGAGGTGGCGAAGGGTCATTTTTCAGGGCAGGGGACGCTTGGTGAATTATCCGATTCCGCACTGGCCGAAGTACTCGATCAACTGAATCAGGAGTTGAGCTCGCTTCCGGGCGAAGTCACACGCATTGTCGACTGGCTGCTGGATCAGCCGCACCACCACAAACTGCAGCAGCTCGGCACCCTGTTCAGCATATGGCGGGCTATTCTGAAGCAGGAAGGCTATGCCGATGCACTGGACGTCAACCTGGCCCTGCTGAAACTGCTGAAGGGCAATCGCTCGGACTGGCCGCCGCTGCTGCGCAACGCGAAGCGGATCACGTTTCGTGCGGTGCGCTGGTTCAACCCATTTGAGGAGGCCTGCGTTTCGGCGCTCCACCATAAGATGAAGGTGCGTATCGAATCGGCCCTGCCGCCGGCCCATGCCGAGGCGTTGGCTGACCGCCTGGGGCAGCAGATCCGATCCGAGATCATGACGGCGCCCTGGGCCATGTGGGCAGAGGATCTGGGCGATGCGCTGGCCGTGGACAGCCCGGATCTGTTCCAGATGGATGCGGTGGAACGGATTGCTTTTTCGCGTTCCTCAGGCACGTACGGTGAGATTGAAGACCTGACTCGGCGCATATGCTGGCACCTCCAGCACGAGGGCATCGCCCCTCATCGAATAGCGCTGGTGGTGCCGGATATCGGAGCGGTACAGGACATTATTCCGCATGTATTCGGACGCTTTCAGGTGCCGTATTATTTTCGGCGGGGCCGTCCCGTGCTCTCTTCGCCGTGTGTGAAAGCCTTCCTGACCTGGCTGGCATTTCCATTGCGCCCGGAACGCGATGTGCTGATTGATCTTATCCGCAATCCGGCCATCAGCTGCGTTGATCGGGAAGCCTGCGTTGAAACACTGCTCGGGGCACCCCCCCGCGTCAATCCGGCTGATCATGCCTTCATTCATGCCGCTCATACCTGCTCCGGAAGCCAGGCTGCGGAAATGCTGAAAGAGCGGATTATTGAACCGGACGATCATTTCAACACAGAAGCGCTGCGTGCTGTTTCCTCCGCATTGGAGGAGTTCGGCAGTCATACGCTCCCTTTGCGGGTGGTGATTGACCTGCTGGAAGAGCTGCTGGAAAACGTCACGGTTAAACCGCGGGACAGCCACGAGCAGGGCGTCTGGATTCTGAATCCGCACGATGCCGTCGGGCTCGACTTCGATGTGGTCATGTTTGCCGGTCTGAATGAGGGGGAGTTCCCCGCCATAGCGCAGCAGGATGCTTTGCTCAATGATATGGAACGCCATTGGCTTCGCCGACATCTTGAAGACGAGGGACGAAGGCTTCCGGCACTGGCCCTCTCCAAGGCGGATGTGCTGTTTGAACAGCAGTCGGTCTTGTTTCTGACCGTACTCGGCATGACCCGCCGACAGCTCATCCTCTCTTATCAGTCTGCCGATCAGGAAGGCAACGAGAAGAGCGAGAGTGAATTTTTCCGCAAGGTATGGACCCTGGCCGGCTGGCCTTCCCTGGACGTGATGATGCCGAGTCCCTACGATCAATGGCGCATGAAACAGCTAGGCGAGGACAGTATGTTCGCCAAACATATTTCCGCGCAGGGAACGACGCCTCCCGAGGACCGCATACCGATGCCCGGCGAATCGTTTTTGACCATCGTGCCGCTGCCGCTTTGCCGGGCAAGAGATGAGGCGTTGCAGGTTGCGGTGACTATCGGCGGGACGGGCGCTGTCCCGTCCACTGAGGACGACACGGAGATCGTCCCTCCGGCTTTGCTCGAACATTTGGTAAACATGCTTCGTATCGAAGAGGAGCGCGGAGCGTTTCTCGATACGCCGATCGATGAGCGGAAACCTTCAGCCTACTGCGGGCATATTGCGGGATTGAAGGAGAGAGTTTCCGCCTGGCTGGAATCCAGGCAGGCACTGAGTCCAACCGCCCTGGAAAAACTGGCACAGTGCCGCTATCTGTTTCTGCTTGAACAGGTGCTTGGCCTGCGGGACAAGCGCATGGCCGATGACACACCTGACCCGATGGATCGGGGCGTGCTGATCCACACCATGCTGAAGGAGATCTATACGCGCATCGCCTGCGGTGAAGTGGATGCCGATCTGCCGCGTCTATGGGCGGTCAGAACCGGAAGAGGATGGGTGCGCCGTACTGAAGGGGGAGCCGATGCCCTTCCATTGGCGGTTTTTGTTCCCGAAAGGGAAGTGGCTTACATCGGGTTTGCGCATGATCTTGCCGTGCATCAGATGAACGGGGCCGAATTGGGACATCCCGGCATATGGGGCGCGGACCGTGAAAAGGTGCTGGAACAGGTTCTTAACTTTGTCCGGCATGATATACAGACCTGTGCACGTGAAAACCGCTTTCCGGCTCTTTTCGAGATGAATTTTGGCGGCGACACATCGGTTGCACTCGGTGAGCTGCGGCTGAAGGGCGTCATCGACCGCGTTGATCTGGTGTTTGCCGAGTCGGGTGAATTGTCAAAGGTGCGCGTGCTGGACTACAAGGGCTCCAGTCGTTCCCTTAACCATCACGATGAGTATCTCGATGACATCCGCCGTAACCTGGATTGCCAGCTGCCCGTCTATGCGTTCGCCGCCCAGAACCGTTTCTTCGGCACATGCAACAGCGCTGACGCGAATGCCCGGACCGAAGCCGGCTACCTGTTTTATGAGCGCCGGCTTTCCGACGTCGCATCCAAATCGAAAAAGAGCCTGGTGCCCATGGATGAACCCGGCTTGCTCGATGACTTTCTTGCCACGCTCTTCAAGAATTTACAGCGATTGAAAGACGGTGATTTTGCTGTTGATCCCCTCATGGCCTCCTATAATGACTATGAGTCGATCTGTCGGACGACTGCGGTGGAACGGGATGCGTTGGACTGAAGGCCTGCAGTAGTTTGATCGCTGTAACAAACAGAAAAGGAACGGGAGCAATGAATATCAAACTCAATTTTTTCGGAGCGGCAAAAAACGTTACGGGATCGTGCTACTATGTTGAAGCCAACGGCGTTCGGATTCTGGTCGACTGCGGTCTGTACCAGGAGCGCGACCTGAAGCCGCGCAACTGGGCTGATTTCCCGGTGCCGCCCAATACCATTGATGCCGTTCTGCTGACCCATGCCCATCTTGATCATTGCGGGCGTCTGCCGAAGCTGGTGAAGGAGGGGTTCAAGGGGACGGTTTTCGCAACCGCTGCGACGGCTGACATCGCCAATATTATCATGCTCGACTCTGCGCACATTCAGGAAGAAGACATCAAACAGAAGAAACGGCGCCATGAGAAAAAGGGAAAGAAGAGCCCCTTTCCATACGAACCCCTCTACACCATGGAAGATGCGGAAAAGGTCAATGCGCTGTTCAGCAAGGTACGATACAACACCAAGGTGCCGATCGCCGAAGGGATGACCGCCGAGTTTCGCGAAGCCGGGCATGTGTTCGGATCCTCCTCGATCCGGCTGGAAGTGGAGCAGGATGGGGAAAAGCGCACCATTCTGTTTTCCGGGGATGTCGGTCGCTGGGACCTGCCGATCATGCGCGATCCGTTCCAGTATGAACATGCCGATTATGTGCTGATCGAGACCACCTATGGCGACCGCACCCATGAAGATGTGGCTGACATTCCCGGTGAGCTGGAGCGGGTGATCAACGAAACCTTCGAGGCGGGCGGCAACGTGGTCATCCCCAGTTTTGCACTCGAGCGCACACAGGAGCTGCTCTATCATCTCAATACGCTTTTGAATGAAGACCGCATCCCGCATCTGGTGGCGTTTGTGGACAGTCCCATGGCCATCAAAATCACCGAGGTGTTTAAGAAACACCCTGACATATATGACGAAGAGACGATGGCGCAGATCCGTGCCGGCGACAAGCCGTGTGACTTTCCCGGGCTGACCATGTCGCGCACGGTCGACCAGTCCAAGTCAATCAACCATATCAAGGGCACGGCGATTATCATTGCCGGTTCGGGCATGTGCACCGGCGGCCGCATCAAGCACCACCTCAAAAACAATATCAGCCGGCCGGAAAGCACGATCCTGTTTGTCGGCTATCAGGCGTTCGGCACGCTCGGACGCATCATTCTCGATCAACCGGATACCGTCCGTATTTTTGGTGAAGAGCATCCGGTCAGGGCGCGCATCGAACGCATCGCCGGCTTTTCGGCCCATGCGGACCAGAACGAGCTCTACCGCTATCTGTCCTCCATCAAGGAGCCGCCGCGCAAGGTGTTTCTCACCCATGGTGAAGAGTCCGCCGCCACCGCCTTCCAGCAGTTCCTCTCCGCAAAGACCGGCTGGACCTGTGTCGTGCCCGAGTACGAGCAGGAAGTGGTGCTGGACTAAGGCAATTAATTTCCCGGGTGCCGTTTAGCCTGTCGAGGAGGGAAAAGGAAAATCGGTTTAATTTTCCGTTTCTGTATCTGTATGCATGGAACACGAGAGTGAAACGGTTATTGCGTTAAGTTGGATGTATCTCAGAAATGTGTACAGAAAAATAGCATTCGCAACCATTTCCAAAAGCTCTTCCGCTGTGCACAGCAAGACGTATTTAAGGTCTACGACTACTCCTACTGTTTTATCATAATCAATCGCTTCCAGCATTTCGCAACCGATTGCACCAACAACATAAAGAACACCGGCAATGAGCAGTAACTTCCTGAGTTCAGGGACTAGCTGGAGCCAGAACTTGAAATAAACGCAGCCGAGAAAAAGAACTAGCGCACCATATGGAACAACCCAGCCAAACCCCAGGATATCCCATTGGACCGGCAGGTTTCTAATAGCTATGAAATCATGAATGGATGAGCCTTCATCGACTGACAGATAGAAAAATGCCAGAGTCAGTCCCAACCAGTAGACATACGGCTCTTTGTTTTGCTTATGGTGATGCGTAATAACTAAGAGTGAAAGACATGTCAAAAAGAGCGCAAGCACCGAATAGACGGTTGGAATATTGTTCTCCTGATCAACATCAAACATCCTCAGGATACTGTGTGGCGTCCGCCAGTCTGCATAAAGGCTGCTTAAGTTCAGTAACAAGCTGGCTGCTGTCAACATCACGGCTGGGACCAGCAATGCAACCAACGCCCAGCGGGGGGATATGTTTATTCTCATGATCAACCTTAAAATGCGTTCGTTAATCTGTTTTTACCTTGTTCATGCTCCCGGCTGAACTAAATAAAGACGGTGAAAATACAAGATCGTTGTTCCATACAGCCAGATTAAAGGCGTTTTGGGAAATATGAAATAGGACTAATTTAGTTTATTTCGGTCTGGACTAATGACCCCGCCATCGCCTTGCTTTGATGCGTATGGCCGCCCTTACCTGCTTAATCGGGTGCATGACAGGCCGCTTGAAATACTGTTCTGCGCAAAAAAAAGCGCCCCGGATGGAGCGCCTGACTTCCCCTGATTGGTATACCCAATCGGTTACTGCCCGAGACAGTCGGCCAGATCGGCTTCGACGGTGGTGGTCGGGGCAATATTGAAGTTTTCCACCAGCACGTTGAGCACGGTCGGGGTGATGAACGCAGGCAGGCTCGGGCCGACCTTAATGTCCTTGATGCCGAGGTGAAGCAGGGTCAACAGGATGCAGACGGCCTTCTGCTCATACCAAGAGAGCACCATGGAGAGCGGGAGGTCGTTGACGTCGCACTCGAAGGCGCCGGCAAGCGCCACCGCTATCTGGATGGCGGAGTAGGCATCGTTGCACTGGCCGATGTCGAGCAGTCGCGGAATGCCGCCGTTATCGCCGAACTCCATTTTGTTGAAGCGGAACTTGC
>JBNKVA010000039.1:0-32839 GCA_050298955.1 Pontiella sp. | reverse complement strand
TTGCCCATTCTGCGAAGTCGAATCTTAACTGCCATATCGTATTTTCTCCGTAGTATATCCCTGCTATTTCGGGTAAAGGGGCTACTTTGTAGTGAACTTCTTGAGGTGCCGCAACCTTTTTTCCATCTTTTTGAACTGCTTGCCCATCTTCCCCATCTGCTCAAACCGTTTCAGCAACTGGTTGACATCTGCGAGCTTGCGACCGCAACCCTTCGCAATCCGCAACCGGCGGCTCCGCTCAATCTGCTTCGGATGCTTCCGTTCCCACGGCGTCATGCTCTGGATGATGGATTCAAACTTTTTCATCTCCAGCTCAGAGGCGGTGGCGACGGCTTCCTTCTGTTTCGCATCCATCTTCATGGCATTGCCGGGGAGCGCATCAAGCATGTTGCTGATGGGCCCCATCTTCTTCATCGCCTGGATCTGCGATAGGAAGTCCTCAAGGTCGAGCTGGTTTTTGGCCAGCTTTTCCTGCATTTTCAGCGCTTCTTCCTGATCCACGACATCCTGCGCCTTTTCCACGAAGCTGACCACGTCACCCATCCCCAGGATGCGGGAAGCCATGCGGTCCGGATAGAACGGCTGCAGATCATCCATCTTTTCGCCCACACCGGTCATCAGAATCGGGCAGCCGGTCACGGCATGAACCGAAAGTGCCGCTCCGCCGCGGGCATCGCCGTCGAGCTTGGTCAGGATCATTCCCGTCAGTCCAACGGCCGCCTTGAAGGCCTCGGCCACATTGACCGACTCCTGGCCAATGGCGGCATCAAGCACCAGCACCTTGTTCATCGGTTTCGTTTCGGCTTCGAACTCTTTCAGCTCCTGAACCAGCTCGTCATCGATCTGAAAACGGCCGCCGGTGTCGTAAATCACGATGTCATATTTGCCTTCAACGGCTGATTCGGCCGCACGCCGGCCCAGTTGCGGAACCGTTTCGCCCGGATCGGGGGCAAACACATCGCAGCCCACCTGCCCCGCCAGAATCGACAACTGCTCCACGGCCGCGGGTCGGCGGATGTCGCAGGCCACCAGCAAAACACGGCGGTTGCCCTTCTGCCAGCGATAGGCCAGCTTGCCGGCCGAGGTGGTTTTTCCCGATCCGTGCAGCCCCATCAGCATCACCGATGCCGGCCTGGCATTCAGGTCAAACTCCTCATGAGCCCCGCCAAACAGCTCAACCAGCTCGTCGTTGACAAACTTAACCACCTGCTGGCCGGGCGTAACGCTGTTGAGCACCTCCTCGCCGAGGCACTTATCCTGCACCTTTTTGATAAAGTCACGCGCCACCTTGAAGTTGACGTCGGCCTCCAACAGTGCCAGCCGCACTTCACGCAGCGCATCCTTGACGTTTTTCTCCGTCAGTTTGCCGTAGCCGCGCAGGTTCCTGAAGGTCTTCTGCAATGCGGATGAAAGATTTTCGAACATAAATAGATGATCGGGTTATTCAGTTGGTCGTTTCTGGAAAGCCTCGGAGTTAACCGCAAATGAATGCCGGAGGCAAAGCGAAAAGACAATGTGCGACGGAGCGTCATATTAAAACTAGCCAAAATCCAGTTTTGGACTATCCTTTTAGTTAGACATTGAACGCGTTTGCTGAAGCAATCCTTCGAACGCATGATGGAACGATGAGGCACGCACCATGACCGAAGAACAGACAGCAGAACCGCCAACGCGACAGGCGTTGAACAAGATCATCAAGCGGTTCACCGTGTCCAGTAGAGGCCGCGCTGCCTGGCAAATCCTAGACACTCTGATTCCCTATGCGTTACTATGGGCGCTGGCCATCATACTGTTCCACCATAACGTCTCGCTATGGCTCTGCCTCATCCCCGTTGTGATTGCCGCACCCTTCCTCGTTCGCATCTTCGTGATTTTTCACGACTGCTGCCACTCCTCGTTCTTCAGCGCCAACTGGGCAAACCAACTGACCGGATACCTCACCGGCATACTGACCTTCACGCCCTTCCAGGACTGGCGGCAGGCCCATATACGCCACCATGCCACCGCCGGCAACCTCGACAAACGCGGCGTCGGCGATATCTGGACACTTACCGTCGAGGAATATCTCGCTGCTCCGAAAATGAAACGGATCGTCTACCGCACCTTCCGCAACCCCTTTTTCCTGTTCGGCTTCGGCCCCGCCTTTGTCTTTCTCATTCTCCAGCGGTTCTCGCAGAAGGGCATTCAGCATAAAGGCCGGCTCAGCGTCTACCTCACCAATCTTGGCATGCTGTCCATCGCCCTGCTGGCCGCCGCCACCATTGGACTGAAGACCTACCTGTTGATCCAACTGCCGATTACGATCATCGCCGCCACCCTGGGCCTCTGGCTTTTCTATGTGCAGCACCAGTACGAGGAGGTCTACTGGGCGCGCGATGACGTCCGCGATTCGGTGAAAGCCGCCATGGAAGGCAGTTCCTACTACAAACTCCCCAGGATCGCACAGTGGTTTACCGGGAACATCGGCCTGCACCATATCCACCACCTGAACCCCTCGATTCCCAACTACAACCTGCAGGCCTGTCACGATGAGATCCAGAAGTTCCAGCATATTGAACCCCTGGGCATCCGTAAGAGTCTTAAGTCGCTCCGCATCCACCTCTGGGATGAAAACACCAAGAAGCTCATCAGCTTCAAGGCCATGAAGCTCATCCGGAAGACCCGTCGCAAAAAGGCCGGCCATACGAAATAAACGATATCGAGGCTTAACCTGATCATTGATCCTATCGATGATGAACCGCTATAGTTCCTTTTGTTTAAGAGGAGATTTCAGATGCCGAAAATATTCACGAAGACGGGTGACAAAGGGGAAACCGGCCGGTTTGACGGGACGCGGGTGCCTAAGAACGATCCGCTGATCGAGGTCAACGGCACCATTGACGAGTGCAACTCGCTGATCGGGCTGGCCCGCAGCTATGTCGAGGACGCCCAGCTTGATGAGGTGCTTCGTGCTTTCCAGAGCCAGCTGATCATCGCCGGGTCGGAGGTAACCAACGTCAAGCACGACAAGCGCCTGCCGTTCATCAGCGAAGACGACATCACCGCCATGGAAAAGCTCATCGACGAGATCGAGGAACTGCTTCCTCCCCTAACCAACTTTATCCTGCCGGCCGGAGGCAAGGCCTCGGCCCACCTTCATCTCGCCCGCATCGCCTCGCGCAAAGTGGAGCGGCGGTTGGTAGATCTCCGCGAAACCACAGAGGTCAACCCGGTACTGCTGGCCTACTTCAACCGGCTTTCCGACACCCTTTTCGTCCTCGCCCGCCACGCCGCCCGGCTATCCGGTCACGAAGACGAAATCTGGACCAATCCGAAAAAGGGATAAGGGAGAAGATTGGAGCGGGAGATGGGACTCGAACCCACGACGTCCAGCTTGGGAAGCTAGCATTCTACCACTGAATTACTCCCGCTCCTGAAAGTAAAAAAGTTGTAATCGGAATCAGGGGCCGAATCAACGCTCGGTTTGATAAATATCGCCGTCACACAACCTGCCCCGCTACAGCAGAGAGCAGATTTCGTCGGTCGTGCCGCTGTCCAGCGAAATCGGATGCCCGGCACGGATCTCCACGGTTTCGGTCTTTTCGACGCATTCCTGAACAAGGGGCCCCCAGTCAAAATGCTTTTCGAACTGTTCGCACTTATCCCGTTTTGGTTTGGTGACGGGATTCCTGGGAACAAAAAGCGTACAGCAATCCTCGAACGGCCGGGTGGAGATATCAAAGGTGTCGATGGCTTTAGCCACATCCACGATCTCGCTTTTATCCATGCATGCCACCGGACGAATGATGGGCATCGAGGTGACGGCGTTGATGGACCACATACTGTCCGGCGTCTGGGAAGCTACCTGCCCCAGGCTTTCGCCGTTGGAAAGCAGCCGGATCTGATGCTTTTCCGCCACGCCGGCGGAAACCCGGTACATCATGCGGCGCATGATCGTCATGCCGTAGCTTTGAGGGACCTGCTCAAACAGTTCCTTCTGGAGGGTTGTAAAGGGAACGATGTGCAGGCGGAAGGTTTCGTCCGGCAGAAAACGGGCCAGCTTTTCGGCCAGGTCATACACCTTCTGCCGGGCACGCGCCGTTGTGTAGGGCGGCGATTCAAAATGAAGCCCTTCTGTTACAAGTCCTCGCTTCATCATCAGGTATCCCGCCACCGGTGAATCGAGACCGCCGGAAAGCATCAACAGGGTGCGGCCGTTCAGCCCGACCGGCAATCCCCCGCTGGCGGGAACAACCTTCGAAACCACCAGTGTATGCTGCGGTTTGATCAGGATATGAATCGTCTGGTCCGGCTGCTTCACGTTGTAGTTCACCGCCTCGGGAGGAGCATGTCCACCGACATATTCCGCCACCTGCTGGGAGACGGATATCGATGTGCCGGGAAATTTTTTCCATCCGCGCTTCGTTTCGAATTTGATGCGCCGCCCTCCCTTACAGGCCTCCACGGCCACCGGCAGGGCGGTTTTGCAGATGGATTCCATGTTGCTTTCGCAAAGCGTGCCCAGAGCGTATGAATGAATGCCGAATACAAAATCAAGCTGCCGGATCACAGCCCTTTCATCGGCACCGTTGAGAGTGACCAGAATATGGTCGTATTTAAGACCGAGCTCCACCTTCGGAAACGCGGCCAGCTTTCGTTGAGCGGTCTGAAACAGCCGGTCGACAAACCGATGGCGGTTTTTTCCTTTAAGGAAGAGTTCGCCGAAGCGAACCAGAATGGAATCATACTGCATAATGGAAGTCCTTATTTCCGCTTAACGCGTAATGACTCTATCACAGGCCCCAGCGTGCTGCACAGCACATCAACCTCTTCCTGCGTCGTGAGGGCGGACATACTGATGCGAATACTGCTCCCGGCCCGGTCGTGACTGCCTGTGAGCGCAAACACCACCGTGCTCTCAGCCGCTTTCCTGGCCGAACAGGCGGAAACCGTGGATATGTAGATTTCCTTTTCGGCCAGCGCCTGAAGCAGGGTTTCCGGCCGAACGCCCCCCACGGAATAGTTGATAATGAAGGGCGATGAGTCCTGAAGCGTACCGTTCAGCCAGGTATCCGGAATCGCATCGAATGCGGCGGCGATCGAAGCCTTGAACGAGCCAACCCTTGCCAGCACCTCATCATGATGCTCCAGCGAAAGCCGCAAGGCCCGGGCCAGCGCCGCCGCACGAGCAGCATCAGCCGTACCCGAACGCAGCTCAAATTCCTGCCCGCCTCCATGGATCAGGGGCATCAGCTGCACCCCGTCCCGGATTATAAGCGCTCCGCCACCCTTGAGTCCGAAAAACTTATGCGCCGAAAAAGTCAGCAGATCGACGGGGTACCCCTCCAGCGTAAGGGACAGCTTGCCCACGGACTGTGCCGCGTCGACATGGAACGCGGCGTTGCTCCCGTTTTTTACAATGGTGCCGAGCTTAACCAGATCATTAATCGAACCGATTTCATTATTCACATGCATCAGCGATACCAACGTCGTTTCCGGGCGCAGGACCGCCGCCAGCTGCTCTGGATCAACCGCGCCGGATGAATTCACCGGCACGACGTCCAGATCCCACCCCTCCTGTTCCAGATACCGGCAGACCTCCAGTACGGAGGGATGTTCAACCGCACTGGTGATGATGTGCCTGCCGCGATGCCGGTAGTAACGGGCAACGCCCTGGATGGCCATGTTGTTCGCCTCAGTGGCTCCGCTCGTGAAAATACAGCGGCACCCCTTGTTGGCTCCTAGCAGCGTCTGCACCTGATTACGTGCCTGTTCCAGCAGCAACTCCGCCCGGGCGCCCGGCTGATACAACGATCGCGGATTAGCCCAGAAATCCCGGTTAACCGCTTCAAATGTTTTCAATACCTCCTCGTTCGGAGGTGTTGTTGCTGCATAGTCAAAATACATACCGATTCCCTGAAAACGCTGAAAACTACCCTATGGACGCACTGGTTTCCAACAGAATAGAAGAAAGAGAGATGGAGTCAGCTCTGGAAAATTCCGACGCTACGGTTTAGCCTGTCATACATGCAGCGGAGGGGGTGCAGACCATGAACAGATTATGTCATGCCGCAGCCGCGGCTTTGGTGCTGTCGATGGCGCAGTATCTTCCTGCGGAAGATGGGCCTGAGGGCAGCGGCATGCTGGACGGGAAAACATTTACCGGAGAATTAGGCGTTAAGGGAGAAGATGCCGCAAAAACGGACACACTGATCTTCTCCAACGGAACCTTTGTATCAACTGGGAATATTAAACACGGGTTTCAGGCCGTGCCCTACCGGGCACACGAAATAGACCGCGTGATCACGTTTACCGCCAAACCGAAAAACGCCGCCGATGAAACCTTCTCCTGGATCGGATCCATCACGGACGGAACCATCGAGGCAACCGCCGTGCATCAAACTATAACAAAGAAAACCGAATACTGGTTCAAAGGAACGCTGCAGCCCGCTCAGCCTGAACCGCCTGTGCTCAAACCGTATGTTCCGGAATAAAGCCAGAAACGCAATACGGATTTCCTGTCATCCATGGATAATCCATGTACCCTGTTGATCATGAAAAAACCCTTCCAGATTGTGGCAGCCTTCGAGCCGACCGTCGACCAGCCGGCGGCGATTGAGAAGCTATCAGCCAACCTGGAGAAGAAAAAAAAGTTCCAGACGCTGGAGGGGGTGACCGGATCGGGCAAGACGTTCACGATCGCCAACACCATTGCGCGGCATGGACGCCCTACGCTGGTACTCTCACA
The DNA here is from genome assembly GCA_050298955.1 of Pontiella sp. Taxonomy (GTDB): domain Bacteria; phylum Verrucomicrobiota; class Kiritimatiellia; order Kiritimatiellales; family Pontiellaceae; genus Pontiella. The sequence goes on along the minus strand of JBNKVA010000039.1, from coordinate 26,112 downwards.
CAACAAGACGCTGGCCGCGCAGCTCTATGCCGAGTTGAAGGCCTTTTTCCCGAACAATGCGGTGGAGTACTTCATTTCCTACTACGACTACTATCAGCCGGAGGCCTACATTCCGCAGACCGACACCTTCATTGAAAAGGATTCCTCCATCAATGAAGAGATTGAACGGCTGCGTCTGGCGGCCACGGACGCGTTGCTCAATCGCGAGGATGTTATCATCGTGGCATCCATTTCGTGCATCTATGGGCTGGGCTCACCGGAGGATTACAAGCAGATGGTGGTCAGTGCCGATGTCGGAGAAACCGCCGACCGCGATGCAGTCCTGAAAAAACTCGTAGAGATCCAGTATGAGCGCAACGACTACGAACCCGGCCCGGGACGCTTCCGTGTGCGCGGCGACACCCTTGACATCTTTCCTTCCTATGCGAAGGACTATGCGATCCGGCTCGAGTTCTGGGGCAATGAAATTGATTCGATCAAGAAGATTGAACCCCTGACCGGCGACACCCTGGAAAGCTACGAGCATATCATGGTTTCACCCGCCAAGCATTTCGTCATGCCGCAGACCAAGATTGATGCCGCACTCGTCGCCATTCGAAAAGAGATGGAGGACCAGGTCGCCTTTTTTGAAAGGGAAAACCGGCTGATCGAGGCGCAGCGGATCAAGATGCGCACGGAATACGACCTGGAAATGCTGAAGGAGATCGGTTTCTGCGGGGGCATCGAAAACTATTCTCGCTATCTGGCCGGGCAGGAGGCCGGAGAGCGGCCGGAATGCCTGCTTGACTATTTCCCGGGAGACTTCCTGACCGTAATCGACGAGTCGCACGTCACCCTGCCCCAGGTCCGCGGCATGTATAACGGCGACCAGGCCCGCAAGCGCACACTCGTCGAGCATGGCTTCCGCCTGCCGTCCGCGCTCGACAACCGTCCAATGAATTTTGACGAGTTCATGCGGGTCACCCACGAAATTATCTTCCTCTCCGCGACGCCGGGAGCGTATGAACTCGAGCAGGGCGGCACACCGATCGAGCAGATCATCCGCCCGACCGGCATTGTTGATCCGCCGGTGGAATTGAGGCCGCTCAAGAACCAGATCGATGATCTGATGGAAGAGATCCGATCGCGGGCCGAGCGCGGTGAGCGCACGCTGGTCACCACGCTTACGAAACGAACGGCGGAAGATCTGACCGAATACCTCGAAAAGACCGGATTGAAAGTCCAATATCTGCACTCCGATATCGACGCGTTGGAGCGGGTCGATATCCTGCGGGAGCTGCGCAGCGGAAAGGTGGACTGCCTGATCGGTATCAACCTGTTACGTGAAGGCCTCGATCTGCCGGAGGTTTCGCTCGTCGCCATTCTCGATGCGGACAAGGAGGGATTCCTGCGTTCAGAGACATCGTTGGTGCAGACCGCGGGACGCGCGGCACGGCATATCGATGGACTGGTGATCATGTACGCCGAAACAATCACCGATTCCATGCAGCGCATGCTTGATAAATGCGATCACCGCCGCCGGAAGCAGGCTGCCTACAACAAGGAGCACGGCATCGTACCGCAGGCGATTAAGAAAGAGATCCAGGACAGTCTGAAGACCCTCTATCAAACGGCGGAAGAAACGGTGGAGCAGGCGGTGGCGGAAACCGGTGCGGACTACGATGTAAACGAAGTGATTCATCAGCTCGAACAGGAAATGCTCGAAGCCGCCAAAGCACTGGAATACGAACGGGCCGCCGCCCTGCGTGACCAGATCAGGGAGCTGAAAAGCTAGGGCGTGCTCTCCGGGCGCGCCGGACAGCCCCCCTACCCTCGCGTCGCTTTTTTCAGCATCTCGCGCTCCCGCGGCGACAGGGCTCCCATGCCTTCCCTGCCGATCTTATCGAGAATACGGTCAATCTCGTCTTTGGACAGCGTTTCATTGCGGGGCGGCGTCTTACGCCCCCGGGGCTTTGCACTCCCGGGTTTCCAGCCGGACAGCCTGCTTTTCAACTGATGAACCAGATGGGGATGCTTCAGCGTCATGGCATAGCTGAAGCCGGCAAGACCGCCGACCAGGTGTGCCGCATTGGCGATGCCGCCTATCACAGGGGTGGTTATGGTTTCGTGAAGCTCCCATATCGCAAGAATAAGCACCAGCAACCAGGCGCGAATCGGAATAATAAACCAAAGCAGCAGCTGGGCTTTGGGATACAGCGCACCAAAGGCGCCCAGGATGCCCATTACCGCACCGGATGCACCCACACAACTTGGGTATTGCAGGACCATCTGCCCCACCTCATTAAGCGCAAAGAAGGGTTTTGCAAGCAGCGACCAGCCCAGCCCCCCCAGAATACCGCTCACATAATACAGAATGAAAAAACGATATGAACCGATGGTGCGCTCCACGGTCGGCCCAATGAAGAAAAGGACCAGCATGTTCATCAACAGATGCATATATCCACCGTGCACAAACATGTAGGTGAAGAGGTTGCCGATCTCAAAATGTTCCCACCAATGCGCCTGCAGGGCGAATGTATTCACCAGGAAGCGAAACCGGGGATCCGGATTCGAGAACGAATCAATGAAATAAACCGCAACATTCAGAATCAGCAGGAATTTCACGGCCGATGTAATTCCGGCCATCCCGCCAATATTTCTCGGTGTGTGATTGAACATGTTTTCCTTTATTTACTGCCGGTATCTTCCGTGAGCCATCGGGGGTCTGTCGAGCAACCTCTTGCTGAAATGTCGGAAAGGAAGACCAGACCCGTACAGAGACGGACGCGTTGAAAAAAAAACAGACCAAACGGAAAATACTCAGAGGTTGAGCAGTTCCTGAACGTCTTCCCAGGTCAGCTTTTGCATAACCTGCTCGTCGGTGGTCAGGGTCGCATCAATGACGCCCTTCTTGCGCGTCTGCATTTCAACGACTTTTTCCTCAACCGTACCCTTGGTGATGAGCTTAACGCTGTAGACCGTTCGCTTCTGTCCGATGCGGTGCGCCCGGTCGGTTGCCTGATCCTCGACGGCCGGGTTCCACCACGGATCAAAGTGGATCACCATGTCGGCTCCGGTCAGGTTCAGGCCGGTGCCGCCCGCTTTCAGGCTCATCAGAAATACGGGAATTGAGCGATCCTTATTGAACCTGCGCACTACGTCCTGCCGATCCTTCGTGCTCCCGTCCAGATAGCAGTATGACAATGAACGCGATTCCATCTCCTCACGCAGTATGCCCAGCATCGAAGTAAACTGACTGAACACCAGCACGCGGTGCTTACTGTCCATAGCTTCATTCAGGAGCTCAAAGAACAGCTCCATCTTGGCCGAGGGATGCTTGCTCTTGACCGCATCGAGTTTAAGCAAATCGATATGGTTGCAGGTCTGGCGCAGGCGCAGCAGTGTTTTGAGAATTTCCATGCGGCTCTTGTTAAAGCCGTCCTTCTCGACCATATCGGCAATCTTCTGTTTGGAATCCTCCAGCAGCTGCCGGTAAACCTTGTGCTGGTCCTGCGTAAGCTTGCAGGGAGCGACCCGCTCGATTTTGGGCGGCAGATCTTTGGCCACCTGCTTCTTCAGTCGCCGCAGCAGGAAGGGGTGCAGTTTGCGCCTCAGGTTAAGCTGTGCGTGCTCGCCATCGCCCCCCCCGTTCAGGATCGGCAGTTCATAGTATTCGTGAAACTGCTTATGGCCGCCCAGATAGCCCGGCATCAGAAAATCCATGATCGACCACAGATCTGTAACCCCGTTTTCAATCGGGGTTCCAGTCAGCACCAGCCGATGGTCCGCTTTGATCTTCTTGGCCGAAAGCGCATTCTGCGTGGCCCGGTTCTTGATGTGCTGCGCCTCATCAAGAATCGCGACCGAATACTGATACTCCAGGTGTTTTTCGATATCGCGGCGCATCAGCGCGTAGGACGTAATCACCAAATCCGACTTTTCAACATTTTTCCACCGGCGCTGCCGTTCGGGACCGTGCAGGATAAGCACTTTGAGGTTGGGGGTAAACTTTGCGGCTTCCTCGCGCCAGTTTTCAACCAGGCTGGTCGGGCAGACAATCAGAGCGGGTTTGTCGCGATGTTGTTCATCCAGCCGCTCCAGCTGGAGCCAGGCCAGGGTCTGCAGGGTTTTCCCCAGTCCCATCTCATCCGCAAGAATACCGCAGAAACCCCGCTTTTCGAGAAAGCGCAGCCAGTTGACCCCCTCCTGCTGATACGAGCGGAGCGTGCCTTTTAAATGCTTACTGAGTTTAACCGGCTCAACCGACTCCTGATCGTTGGGCTGGCGGGCACGGGTAAGCCAATCGGGCTCGGCCTCGATCTCAACTCCTTCGAGCGCTTCAATGGAGGCGTCAATATAACTGCTGTAAATGCTGTTAACCCGGAACGTGCCCGGTTTCGCGCCATCACCCATGGCACAATCTTGAAAAATTTCCTGCGCCTGCAGAATAGCATCACCGTCCAGCAGGATCGTGCGGCCGCCGCGTTCAATAAAGGAATCACCTTTCGCCAAAGCCCGTTCGATATCGCGATCGGAAATACTGCCGGTTCCGACTTCGTATTCATAGCTGACGTCAAAATAGCTTCCGGTTTCAACCTCATCCACCCGGATGGTGGGCTTCACATATTCCGCTTTTTCAGCAAACGGCTTAACCCGGCCTTCGAGCTCAACCTCAAAGCCCATGCGACGAAGCTTCGGCACTCCGCTTCCCAGAAAATTCAGGACCTCGCGCGGACCCACAATATTGCGGAGTGTGTCGCCGGCACGCCCGACAAAGCCGGCGGTCGCCAACTTTTCAACGCCGGCCTTTTCGTAGGCCATGTTGCGAATGCGGTAGCGCAGCAGATCCTTGGGGTCGGGTATGGCAAAGTTGCCGCGCATGTCAGCTCGTCCGGCCACCAGCTGGATCTCATCCGTATAGCGGGCATAAAGTGTGGCGGCCAGCGAGGCCGGACTGCCCTTGATCACCAGCCGGAAGTATACCTTGGCCGGCTTCATGTGAAACAGGTCCGGCGTAATGGCGGTCCGCACCGGGATTTTTTTCTCAATCTGCGGCAGCTCCGTCATAATGAAGGAGGGCACCGATTCCCGGGGAACCCTGACTACGCCCCGATACACATCGTGCAGGTCCTTCGGTAGAATCATACTGAGCGGCCAAAACTGCCCGTTGCCATAGATCCAGCCGGCCTCTCCGGTTATGAGGTAGAGCGGTGTGCCCGCCGGCTCCTGTTCCGGCAGTTCCGTAGTGATGGAAAGTAAGAGTTCGCCTGTGTCCCGATCCATATCCATGCCCATGGCGGAATCCAGCATACCGCCGTTCACGGCACAGGGCTCGCTCTGCCCATGCACGCCAATGGATCGGCCGGAGCGCAGGCGCAGGACATTCAGGACATTGGCCAGAGACAGTTGAATGTGACTGGTAATCGGTCCCCCACTGATATCTTCGAGAACAGAAAGCGTGATTTCATCTTCGCGCGGAAAAGAAAACGGCACATCCGTGGGGACGTCGGAGGCCGGGGTCCGGCCATCCTGATAGGCTAGCGAAATATGCAAACCGACGCGTCCGGCTCCGACTTCTTTCTGCCAGTTTTCATCCAGCTCGACCACCAGCCCGGCCTTGATGGCGTTTTCGTCGCTCTTTCTGGCACGCTTGATGTATTTTTTGTCGGGCCCCTTTGCGATCCGTTCCACCCTGCGCATATCTGCTATGGCTTGGGCATCACGGGCCGGTTTGGCGTGCTGCCGCAACACCTCCAGCCCCATGGCCACCAGATGCGAACAGATCAGCCCCCGCTCCTGGTTGTCGCGGCAGGGACAATGGTTCTCAACCAGCCCGTTTTTCAGGATCTCGAACTTGCTGCGCATCCCGCGCGGCCCCAGGCTCAGCTGACCGGTTACAAACGGATGTTCATAGGTCACCTTTTCAACAACGCCGCGCTCAAACAGGGCCCGGCCGTCGCGAAAAGCGCGCCAACCGGCCCAATCCTTGAGCTTTTTTTCGGTGTATGGAATGGGTTCACCCATTGAACTGCAATCTCCTGTCCTATCGAAAATAGTCCCCATCTTCTCCAAATGCGGATTAAATGCTACAAAAAACTACTTCTATTAGCGCCACAGCCATCTCCGACAGGTTTTTTCTGTAAAATATTCAGCATATTCTATAGAAATAGATCCAAATGATATGTTGACGGAACGGAAGGTCCGGCACATTATGCGCGCCTTTTATACGAGGAAGTCCCATGCAGCGGATCATGAAAAAATCGAAAATGCACACGGCCACCATCACGGGGCTGGAGTTGTACTACGAAGGGAGCATCACGATTGACCGTGATTTGCTCGATCTTGCTGACATGCTGCCCGGTGAACAGGTGCAGGTGGTCAACCTCAATAACGGAGAACGCTTTGTCACCTACACCATCGCAGGCGAGCGTGGATCCGGAGCCGTCGAACTGAACGGTCCCGCCGCACGGCTGGCCGCCGTAGGCGACAAGATCATTGTCATCTCCTACGGCAACTATGAAGACGAGGAAGCCAAGGCGCTGAAACCGATCGTGGTCTTCCTCGACGAGAATAACCGGCCTGTCCGGAAATGATGCCCTACCTTTATCAGAAAACCAATCAGTATTTCGGCCAGCTTGCCTCCGGCGCGGAAGCGCTGGGTGAAGCCGAGCTCAGGGAACTGGGCGCCACCCGGATCAAGCCGGGTTATCTGGGATGTTATTTCTGCGCCGATCAGCGCACGATGTATGACATCGTCTACAAGACGCGCATCTTCACGCGCATCCTCGCACCGCTCATCAGCTTCGACTGCCACTCCGACAAGTATCTCTACAGAACCGCGCAGCAGATCGACTGGACCGGCTTCCTGACGCTCACCAAAACCTTTGCCATCACGGCCAACGTGGCGAACAGCAACATCCGCAACTCCAAGTATGCCGGGCAGATCCTGAAGGACGCCATCGTAGACCAGTTCCGCGATAAAACCGGTGAGCGGCCCAATGTGGATACCCGCTTCCCTGATCTTCAGCTCAATCTGTATATTCACCAGAACAAGGCCCGCATCAGTGTCGATCTCGGTGGCGGCTCGCTCCACAAGCGCGGCTACCGATCTCAATCTGTCGAAGCCCCCATGCAGGAAACCCTGGCGGCTGCCATCATCCGGCTCTCTGAATGGAACGGTGAACGTCCGCTCTATGATCCCTTCTGCGGTTCAGGCACCCTGCTCATCGAAGCCTTCATGAAGGCCGGCCATGTGCCTGCCGCCTACCTGCGTCCGAAGTTTGGATTCCTGCGGCTGCCTGATTTCGACGCCGCCGTCTGGAACCAGGTTAAAACCCGGGCCAACAACGAAACCGTCGATGTACCCGATGACCTGATCAAGGGGAGTGACATCAGCGCCGACGCGGTAAAGGCGGTGCGGGCCAACCGGGATACACTGCCCGAGATCGGCACCATTAAAGTGCGCCGCGCCGACTTTCACGACCTTGAAGGATTCAGCAATACCACCATCGTCACCAATCCGCCATACGGCATCCGGCTCGGCGATGCCGACAAGACCGCCCGACTGCTCGGGGATTTCGGTGATTTCCTTAAGCAGAAATGCACCGGCTCCACCGCGTTTGTTTACTACGGAGAAAAAGCGCTCGTGAAAAAGCTGGGACTCAAGCCGGAGTGGAAACATGAACTCCGTGCCGGCGGTCTCGACGGCATGCTCTGCAGGTATGAACTCTACTAAGCGTTCCCGGGTTCTGCTGCCGGGCGCGCGTTATTATCGCGTTCCAACACCTTCTGCAGTTCCTCGATGCGCTTGAGATTTTCCCGGTCCGCTGCGATGCCGGTTTTGATCCGCTCCGCCTCATCCTTCGAGGCGTTCTTCAGCGCGCTTTCCTGCGTCTCGATTTTCCCGATCAGCTGCTGGCGCTGTTCCTCGTACCGGACGGCCTGTTCCGCCTTGTCGAAAACAATCTCCTCGGCGGTGCGGGATTCCTCTTCTTTTTGCATCTGACTGCTGATCGGAATAACGCTGCCGGCCGGGTCCAGCTGGCGTTGATTCATGAAGGTGGGCGATACGATCTCAATCTGTTCCCCATGCAGCTGATCCAGTACGGCACGGCAAAGGTTGGACCGCGCGGTGATCAATCCTTTCACATCTGAAAGGAAACCGGCTACGCGATAGGTAATCGAATAATTGCCCAGCTCAAGAATGTGCACAAAGGGATCATCCAGGCCGCATTCCTCGGCGGCCTGTTTCAGCAAGGGTTCAATCTGCGCATGGTGGAGGTCATAGCCCAGGGACAGCGTCGTGGAGACGATGGTTCCGGAGCCACTGATTGTCGTGACCGGATTGCGGATCAGGAATGTATTGGGCAGCGCAATGAACTCCCGGTACTCGGACTGGATTTCGGTGTTGAACAGTCCGCGTTCGGACACGCGGCCGAAGTGCTCCCCTACCCGGATAAAATCACCGACCTGATAGGGCCTGGTGATCCGAAGCAGTATCCCCGCCATCAGGTTCGCCACGACGGTCGTGGATGAAAAGGCGACCAGTGCGGAAACGATGATCCCCAGCAGGGTCACCAACTGGGTGCGCGTTGCATCGCGAACCGGCAGAACGACCAGAAGCGCTACCGCATAGAGCAGTGTAAATACAAGCATCAGAATCTGGCGAGGAAAGCGCTGATCCTTGTCCAGGCTTTTCTTCCGTCCGAACAGGAGCCACCGCACACCCCACAGAGCAACACCACCGATCAGCACAACTCCAAACACCGGGATGTATGACAGCAGCTCTTCCCAATTCATTCCAGCGATCCTCCTGTTGCATCAATCTATTCGAAGACTGAGCAAAAACGAAGCGGAAACCTGACGGCCCTTCAGAACTGATCAGCCCAGGAGCGGACACCCTGCATGATCATTTCCACCGAAATGGTCCCGACAAAGAGCGCCGTGATGCGACCGGCCACCTCGATATATTTCTGAACCAGCCGTTCGCGACGCGGCAGCACAAAGTCATGGAGCATTTTCAGCAGTACCATGATCAGAATGGAGATAAAGACGGCAAAGAGAACGGCGGAACAGGCCAATTCGGGACTGCTACGTTTTCCCATAATGACGCTGGCGCTGATCGTTCCCGGCCCGATCAGTCCCGGCATGGCAATGGCGCCGGTGAGGTTTTCGGACTCACCGCGCAGAATTTCGATGGCGGTCGGCCCCTTGAACACAAACTGAATACCGATCAACAGAAAGACCACACCGCCGAAAATCTGAAACGAAGCAAACTCGGCCCGCACCAGATCGGAGAAGATGGCATCGCCCAGCACGGCAAACACGCAGAACACCGAAGCCGCAATCACACCGGCGCTCAGCATCACGCGGATGAACTTCTGGCGATCCAGCTTCTGCACGACATCGATCAGGTAGATGATCACGAGGAAGGGGTTTAGCAATACCAGCAGCAGCGCAGATGATTTTATCAGTTCAGCCATGTTCTTCGTTTCGTTCAGTTCTCAGGAGCAACGACTCCCTTTCTACCTGTACTCCTTGAATGAATCAAGAAAGCAACGGTAGTTGTCGAAAGACAGGCACAAAAAAGCCGCCCTTTATCCGGGCGGCTTAATCTTAACGGGCAGCACGGCCTATAACGCCGCCAACGACGCGTTGAAGGTATCGCTCGGGCGCATGGCCGCATTGGCCAGCTCGTCGACGGGGCGGTAGTAGCCCCCGATATCCGCGGGCTGCCCCTGAACCGCGTTCAGCTCGCCCACGATCTTTTCTTCATTCTCGGCCAATCGATCAGCCAGCGGCTTGAAGCGCGCCTTGAGCTCCGCATCAGCATCCTGCGCGGCAAGCGCCTGCGCCCAGTAGAGCGCCAGATAGAAGTGGCTCCCGCGGTTATCGAGCTGGTGCACCTTTCGTCCCGGCGACTTGTTGGTCTCCAGGAACCTTGCATTGGCCGTATTGAGGGTATCAGCAAGCACTCGCGCCTTTTCATTCTTAAAGACAGCAGCCAGATGTTCGAGCGATGCCCCCAGTGCCAGGAATTCACCGAGGGAATCCCAGCGCAGATGGTTTTCGGCTTCGAACTGCTGTACGTGCTTCGGCGCGGAACCGCCGGCACCTGTCTCGAAGAGCCCGCCGCCGTTCATCAGCGGCACAATGGAGAGCATCTTCGCACTGGTGCCCAGCTCGAGGATCGGGAAAAGGTCGGTAAGATAGTCGCGCAGTACATTACCCGTAACGGAAATGGTATCGTTGCCCTCCTTCGCACGCTGAAGCGACAGTCGTGTAGCTTCCTCGGGCGGAAGAATCCGGATATCGAGCCCGGAGGTGTCGAGATCCGCCAGGTAGCTCTCAACCTTGACGATCAGCTGGGCGTCATGGGCGCGCTCCTTGTCGAGCCAGAAGATGGCCGGCGCTCCGGTCGCACGTGCCCGTTTCACCGCCAGCTTAACCCAGTCATGAACGGGCGCATCCTTAACCTGGCAGGCGCGCCAGATGTCCCCCTGCTCCACCGCATGCTCCATAAGGACATTGCCCGAAGCATCAACAATTCGGACCGTGCCGTCCGCCGGAACTTCAAAGGTCTTGTCGTGCGAGCCGTATTCCTCGGCCTTCTGGGCCATCAGGCCGACATTCGGCACGGTCCCCATGGTTGCCGGATCGAACGCTCCGTTCTTTTTGCAGAACTCTACCGTTTCCGCATAGACGCCGGCGTAGCAGCGGTCGGGAATGATAAAGTTCGTATCCTGCTGCTCACCATTCTTGTTCCACATCTGCCCCGAAGCGCGGATAGCCGCAGGCATGGAGGCATCGATAATGACGTCGCTCGGAACGTGAAGATTAGTGATCCCTTTGTCGGAGTTGACCATCGCCAGATCCGGTGCGTCCTCGTAGACAGCGGCGATATCGGCTTCGATCTCGGCCTTCTTGTCGGCCGGCAGGGTTTCGATCCGGGCATAGAGATCGCCGATGCCGTTGTTCGGATCGACGCCCAGTCCGGCAAGCGTATCGGCATGCTTATCAAACACGCGCCTGTAAAAGACCTTTACGCAGTGACCGAAGATGATCGGGTCGGAAACCTTCATCATCGTCGCCTTCATATGCAGCGAGAACAGCGTCCCCGCTGCTTTGGTTTCAGCGACCTGCTCGGCAAAGAAGGCATCCAAGGCCCTGGCGCTCAAAAAGGTTCCGTCAATCACCTCACCCGCCTGGAGCTTGAGTCCTTCCTTGAGAATCGTAGTCCTGCCGCCAGCCTCCACCAGCTCGATGTTGACCGTGGTTTTTTCAGGAACGGTTACCGACTTTTCGTTGCCGAAGAAATCATTGCCGGGCATGCTCGAAACCGTAGATCGGGAATCGGGCGACCAGGCGCCCATGGAATGGGGATGTTTCCTGGCGTATTGCTTGACGGCGTCAGCGGCGCGGCGGTCCGAATTACCTTCACGCAGCACCGGATTAACCGCACTGCCCTTAACCCTGTCGTAGCGCTCCTTGACGGTCTTTTCTTCGTCCGTCTGCGGTTCATCGGGATATTCCGGAAGCTTGAACCCCTTCGCCTGAAGTTCGGCGATGGCGGCCTTCATCTGCGGGATGGAGGCTGAAATATTCGGCAGCTTAATGATATTGGCTTCGGGCGTGAGAGCCAGTCCGCCCAGCTCGGCCAGCGCATCACCGACCCGCTGATCCTCGGTCAGGTGGTCGGGGAAGTTGGCGAGAATACGGCCCGACAGTGAGATATCACGCGTCTCCACCTCAACACCCGCGGCGGCGGTGTAGGCCTGGATAATGGGCAGCAGGGAGCGCGTTGCGAGTGCCGGTGCTTCGTCGGTGATGGTGTAGATGATTTTAGCTTCGTTACTCATGATACTTTCCCGTTTTTCATTAAAGATCCGGTTCGGACTGATCGACAGCTTCCTTCTCCACCTTTTTAGGCAGGTGCAGTTTGAGGTGGAGATCGCGAATCTGCTTGTGCTCCACTTCACCGGGCGCACCCATCAGCAGATCCTGCGCCTTCTGGTTCATCGGGAAGGCGATCACTTCGCGAATATTGGGTTCATCGGCCAGCAGCATGATAATGCGGTCGACCCCCGGGGCGATACCGGCATGCGGCGGAGCACCGTACTGGAACGCCTTGTAGAGCGCCGGAAACTTGCTTTCAACCACCGATTGATCGTAGCCGGCAATCTCGAAGGCCTTGATCATCAACTCAGGGCTGTGGTTACGAACCGCACCGGAGGAAAGTTCCGTGCCGTTGCAGACGATGTCATACTGATAGGCCAGGATGTCGAGCGGATCCTTGTTCAGCAAATCGTCCATGCCGCCCTGCGGCATCGAGAACGGGTTGTGCGAAAACTCCACCTTGCCGTCGTCGTCGAGCTCATACATCGGAAAGTCGACGATCCAGCAGAACCTGAATACATTCGGGTCGATCAGTCCCAGGCGTTTCCCCAGCTCGTTGCGGACTTCGCCACCGATTTCGTTGGCGGCCTTTTCCTGGTCGGCAATGAAGAACATAACGTCGCCGTCGCCCACCCCGCCGAGTTCCTTGAGTGCGTTGAGCGTATCCTCGGAAAGAAACTTGGCAATCGGGCTCTGGATTTCGCCGTCGATCCAGCGCAGGTAGCCGAGGCCTTTCGATCCGACCGACTGGGCAAACTTGATCATGTCGTCGAAAAACTTGCGCGATTCCCCGGCACACCCCTTGGCGGCGATCGTCTTTACGACGCCGCCGGAAGCAACGACTCCGGCAAAGGCCTTGAAGTCGCAGTCGCGGAAGAGCTCGGTGGCATCCTGCATGATCAGCGGGTTGCGCAGGTCCGGCTTGTCGGATCCGTACTTATCCATCGCCTCGCGGTACGGAATGCGGACAAACGGTGGCTGATCGGCCTGCTTGTCGGAAAACTCGGAAAAGATCCGGGACAGGACTTTTTCGTTCACTTCGAAGACATCATCCTGGGTAGCGAACGCCAGTTCCATATCGAGCTGATAGAACTCGCCGGGCGATCGGTCGGCACGGGCGTCTTCGTCGCGGAAGCACGGGGCAATCTGGAAATAGCGGTCGAAGCCGGAGGTCATGAGCAACTGTTTGAACTGCTGCGGCGCCTGCGGCAGCGCATAAAACTTGCCGGGATGCACGCGGCTGGGCACGAGGTAATCGCGCGCGCCTTCCGGCGAGCTGTTGGTCAGAATCGGCGTCTGCATTTCCATGAAGCCTTCGGCCGTCATCAGTTCACGGATGCGGGCAATGACCCGGGAACGCAGGATGATGTTCTGATGCAGGCTTTCACGACGCAGATCAAGGAAGCGGTATTCGAGGCGCAGCGTCTCGTTGCACTCTTCCTCTTTCGCCACCTGGAACGGGATCACCTTGGACTCGCCAAGCATTTCCATCTCTTCGGCCACCACTTCAATCTCACCGGTTGCCAGCTTCGGGTTGACGGCTTCGTCGATACGGGCAATGACTGCGCCGCTGAAGCAGATCGTGGATTCGGTGCGCCAGTGCTCAACCCCTTTATAGAACGGCTTTGAGGGATCAATGACCACCTGGGTCAAACCATAGTGATCGCGCAGGTCGATGAAGATAATGCCGCCGTGGTCGCGCACGCTGTGCACCCATCCGGAAATCTTTACCGTTTCGCCAACATTATCCTTCCGCAGCTGGCCGCACGTGTGTGTTCTATAACGATGCATGTGATGTCTCCTAAATCTATCTTTATTACAGCGGGCTGCGCAGCAAATCCGGCAGCTCCATCTCAACTTGCGAACCCTCGGCCATATCCTTGACCACCGCGGTTCCTTTCGAAATCTCATCGTCACCGCGGATGATAACCCTGGAGGCACTGGCCCGGTCGGCCTTGCGCATCTGCGCCTTCATGCTTTTGGCTTCCAGCTCCATGCCGCACCGCACTCCCCGGGCGCGCAGCTCGCGGGCGAGCTTCATGTTTTCCGCCAGGGCCGCTTCGCCGAGCGACACCAGCCAGACCCCGCCCTCGGGAGCAAACTGCTGACCCGTGATGCCGCAGGCCTCCAGCGCCATAATCGTCCGCTCAAAACCAACGGCAAAACCAACCCCCTGAACAGCCTTTTTCCCCAGGGCAATTTCGTAGCGTCCGCCGCCGGCCAGCGCATCCTGCGCGCCCAGGGCGGAATGACTGATTTCCCAAACCGTATGCACATAATAATCGAGCCCGCGAATCAGCTTCGGATTAACCGTCACCTCGATGCCCATGGTGCCGAGCGCCTGCATGACCTGATCCAGGTAGGCTCGGGATTTTTCGCTCATGAAATCAATGGGCGACGGAATCTGCTCCACGATTTTGCCGCAGCTTTCGTTCTTGCAGTCGATCACACGCAGTACGTTTTCATCGATACGGCGCTGGCAATCCTCGCACAGGTCCTGGACATGCGGCTGAAGCGCCTTGCGCAGCCCTTCGGCCACCGGCATGCGGTCAGACGGCTCGCCCCGTGTGCTGATCTGGATTGTCGATCCGGTCAGTCCCCAGGCATCGATCAGGCTTTTCTGCAGGGCAATGCACTCGGCATCGGCCAGCGGATTCGGTGCCCCGGTGGCCTCGACACCGACCTGATGGAACTGGCGTTTGCGCCCGGCCTGCGGCCGTTCGTAGCGGAACATCGGGGCAATGTAAAAGACCCGGGCGTTCAACCCTTCCTCACCGCGACCGGCCAGATGACGGATGGTGCCGGCAGTTCCCTCCGGGCGCATGGCAATCTCGTGCTTGCTGGGCTTGAAGGAATACATCTCCTTTTTGACCACATCGGTCGTATCCCCCAGCGAACGCTGGAAGACGGAGAGTTTTTCGAGCACCGGCGTCCGCACCTCCTCATACCCATAGGCGCTGAATACCTCGCGCGCCCGGTCTTCCATCATGTGCCAGACATAAATATCCGGCGCAAAAATATCGGACATGCCCTGAAGCGGCTGGAATTCATTGGAGGCCATTTAACGTTTTTCCCGGTTTAAGATTTCAGACCGAAGATTGCCGGATTTCCAAACAGCAACGGGGCAGCACCCATTCGATCAACAATCGGCAAAGTGCTTACTCGCCGGTAATACGCTGGCGCATGATCTTGCCCGGCTTGAACTTAACCACCTTGCGCGCCGGAATGGTCACCACGTTTTCGGGCTTGTTGGGATTGCGGCCGATGCGCTGCTTGCGTTCGCGGACTTCAAAAACACCGAAATTACGGAATTCAACCGTATCGTCCTGTTCGAGCGCTTCGACAATATAGTCCAGGCTTTTCTGTATAACGGCATAGACATCCTGCTGGATCAGTCCGGTTTCATCTGCAATGCGCATTACCAAATCACGTTTCGTCATTTTATATATCTCCTTGATTTTTAAATAGTTCAACAGAACGGAAGCCCGTTTAGCGAAAATTGAACTCCGGATATTATTCGGCCGCTGAGAACGGTCAAGTTAATCCTGTGATTATTAATGAATTAGCGCAAAAAACTATCGCGCGAGGATATGAATCGCCAAAAATGTCCAGAACAGGATAAAGCTCAGGACCGTCAGGCTTTTGTTGAACAGGTAGAAGTGATCTTTCGGATCGATGGTAATGGCGGCCGCTCCGGCCTCCACCATGGTATGCGGAGCAATATGCACTTCCTGAACAACGCCCTTGGAGGGCGATTTAAGTTCGGCCGAGTCGATCTGCAGCCGCAGCTCCTCAACCGAGGCAAGAATGGTATCCATCTCCTGCTTGGAGACATCCACCTGGGCCTGGGCCCGGGCAAGATCATCCGGCGAGGCTCCGGCATCCTTGAGCGCCTTGAGATCCTTCAGCAGCTCATAGTGTGCATCCTTGGCTTGGCCATACTCTTCCTTGGCCCGGTCGTAATCCACCGCCACACGGTCACTGCGCAGCTCGGCCAGAACCTGTCCTTCCCCGAGCGTATCCCCGGGATCGACATTCACGGCCTTCACCGTACCGCCTACCTCAAACGCCGCCACCACCTGGAGCGGATGCTTCTTGAGAACCTTTTCGGAGGGAAACCAGGCATCCTTTATGGCCCACAGGCATAGAAAAAAGAAAATTGCAGAAAGTATCAGAAAGTCATTGGTTCCCTTAACCTTGTACTGTCGTTTGGCTGGCATTCAAAAACTCCTTCAAATTTAACAAAAACAGACTGTCAGACCCCTTTGTAATTGTCGACCTCAAATTGCATTTGGAGCATGACCTTCAGGGTCACTTTCCATCGAAATTCAGATTTAACCCCTCCGCCGGAATGTGCTAGCGTCGGCAATCTTTTTTTGGAGGAGACGCAGGTGTATCTGAAAACACTCGAAATTATCGGTTTTAAAAGCTTCGCCAACAAGACGAAGCTTGAATTTGAGCCCGGCATGACGGCCATCGTCGGCCCCAATGGCTGCGGCAAGAGCAATGTGTCGGACGCCGTGCGGTGGGTTCTCGGCGAACAGCGCGCCCGCGCGTTGCGCGGTGCCAAGATGGAGGATGTCATCTTCAACGGCACCGACAGCGCCAAGGCCCTCGGCATGGCGGAGGTCAGCATCACACTCGCCGACTGCACCGATGCACTGGGTATCGAATATGACGAGGTCTGCATCACCCGCCGTGTCTTCCGCTCCGGCGAAAGCGGCTATTTTCTCAACCGCAAGGCCTGCCGGCTCAAGGACATTCAGCGTCTCTTCATGGATACCGGCGTCGGCACCGACTCCTACTCCGTGCTCGAACAGGGCAAGATCGACCAGATTCTTTCCGCCCGCCCCGAAGACCGCCGTACGGTTTTCGAAGAGGCCAGCGGCATCACCAAATACAAGGCCGATAAGAAGGAGGCCCTCCGCAAGCTCGAACATACCGAAGCCAACCTGCTGCGGCTCGCCGATGTGATCCGCGAGGTGAAGCGGCAGATCATTTCCCTCCAGCGCCAGGCCGGCAAGGCGCGGCGCTACAAGGAGCTGTCCGAGGAGATGCGCGGCCTTGACATCTACGTCACCCGCGAACGGCTCAGGGAATATGCCCAGAAGCTCAATGCCCTCAGCGGCGAGCTGCAGGTACTGGAGCAAACGGTCAACGAGCTGCACCGGCAGGTTGAAACTGCGGAGAGCGAAGCCGAGGCTTCACGCCAGGCGCTGACCCAGCTGGAACAGACCATCTCCGACGCCATGGAGCAGGCCTCCGCCGCGCGCAGCGATCTGGAGCGCACCCGAAACCTGATCACCATGAACACCGACCGCATCACGGAGCTGACCACCCTCGCCCAGCGCAACTCGCAGGAAACCGAGGAAGCCCGCGTCCGCCTCGAAGCGCACCGCAATGAATTCGAAAAGATTCTGGCCGACATTACCGCCGCCGAAAGCGAAAAGGAGGCGGCCCGCGTCGATCTGGAAAAGGCGACCGCCGCGCAGAAAAACGTCGAAGATCAGATGAATGCCACCCGCACGCAGGTCAACAGCCTGCGCAACGAATCGGTGGCGCTCGACAGCACGGCCTCCAAAATGCAGAACGAGCTCAATGAACTCGATGCGCGCGACCGGTCCGCCATGCTCAGGAAGGAGCGGCTCGCCACCGAGAAGGCCGAGTTGGAACGTACGCTCAAGCAGTTTGTCGAACATCGCGAGGAGATGGATACCAAGGTGGAGTCGCTCTCGGCCAAGGTGGCGGAGCAGGCTGAATCGCTGACCCGGCTTAACGGCGAACGAACCGGCCGCAAGGATCTGATTATTGAAAACGAACGGCACCTCAACGAAAAACAGAAGGCGGTTGCCGCCAAGCGTGCTCAGTTGGAAATGCTCTCCGGCGGCGAAGCGCGTCAGGCCGGCTTCCCGCCCGGCGCCCAGCTCCTGCTTGATCCGCCCGACGACTTTACGCCCGACCGCACCGGTATCATCGGCCCGTTGGCCGAACAGCTCAAGACCTCGCCGGATTACCAGACCGCGCTGGAAGCCATCCTGCGGCCATGTATCGACGCCATCGTGGTGCGCGACGAAGCCTGTGCGCGCGAAGCGCTCGACTGGCTGCGCGAACAGGAAGCCGGCAGTGCCCGCCTGCTGAGCGTTGCCTCCAGCAAGGAAGAGGTGGAGTTCGACACGTCCTCCCCCGTCGGCAAGGGACTGCTCGACTGCATCACCTTCGATGAAGCGGTTGCCCCGCTGGTACGCCGTCTCTTCTGGAATGTACGTGTCGTCGGATCCGAAGCGGAGATTCCCCACGTGCTGTCGACCGACACGATCGTGGTATCGCAGAACGGCACCGTGATGTCCGGCGACGGATCCTCTGAAATATGGATGCCCGCCACGGAAGACAGGAGCCCCCTTGCCCGCCACCAGCTGCGCGAACAGCTGCAGGACGAAATCGAAAAACTGGAAAAGGAAGCCGGCGAACTCGAAACGGTGACCGACCTGCTCCGCAACGAGGAGTCCGGTATGGCCACCGCCATCGAAGCGGCCCGTCGCCAGCTGGAGGAGTGCCGCCGCGAACTCGCACTCCAGGAAGGCGAGCGGCAGGTGATCGTGCGCGAAACCGCCACCGCCCAGGAGCGCGTTGAAACCGTGGCCTTTGAATACGACAATCTGGCCAAGACCGAAAGCCAGGGCGCCGAGCTGCGCGCGCGTCTCGCCTCCGAACTGCAGGAGACACGCGATCGCCAGGCCAATGTCCGCAAGCAGATTGCCGAACAGACCGAGGCGTTGAACGAAATCGAGGAGCGCCGCTCGGATGCACTTTCATTCACGTCGGAACACCGTATTGTTTTTTCGCAGAAGGCTTCGTCGCTCGAACACCTCAACAACCGCAAGCAGCCGATGGAGGCGCGTATCGGCGAACTGGAGGAACTGATCAACGAACGTACCGGCGGCATCGACTCCTACAACCGGCGCATCGATGACCTCAAAACGTCGATCGCGTCCGAGAACGAAAAGATTGAGCCGTTGGAGGCGCGCCTGCAGGAAACCTCGGAAACGCTCGGAAGGGAACGCGCCCGGCGCGAGGATACCATCCAGATTCTGACTACGGCCGAAAACCGGCTGCGCGGGCTTCGCGATAATCTGGAGAGCGAGCTGAACAAGAAATCAAAGCTCGAGGTCGAGCGCGCCGAATTCAAGATGCGCCACGACAATGCC
Organism: Pontiella sp.; assembly: GCA_050298955.1. Lineage (GTDB taxonomy): Bacteria > Verrucomicrobiota > Kiritimatiellia > Kiritimatiellales > Pontiellaceae > Pontiella. The sequence continues at coordinate 7,033 of JBNKVA010000039.1, read as the reverse complement.
CTCGAACGCGTGACCGGCGCCTACCATATTACCCGGGAGGAACTGGAGGAAGCCGAAGCACCCCGCTGGGAAAACGACGAGGTGCCGGATCGCGACGATATCGAAACCCGCGTCGCCGAACTGCGCGCCAAGCTCGACTCCATGGGCCCGGTCAACCTGGTGGCGATCGACGAGCATGCCGAGCACGAGGAGCGCTACGCCTTCCTCAACAAGCAGCAGGAAGACCTGCTGGCGGCCAAGCAGCAACTGCTCGACATGATCAAGACGATCAACACCACCACCACTGAAATGTTCAAGGAAACCTTCGACAAGGTGAATGAAAACTTTGCCGGCATGTTCAAGCAGCTTTTCGGTGGCGGTTCAGCCAAGCTGGTGCTGACCGATGACGAGGATGTCCTGGAAGCCGGCATTGAAATCATCGCCCGACCGCCCGGCAAGAAGCTGCAGACGATCTCACTGCTGTCAGGCGGCGAGCGCACCATGACCGCCGTGGCCCTGCTTTTCTCGCTCTTCAAGGTCAAGCCCAGCCCGTTCTGCGTGCTCGACGAACTGGATGCGGCCCTCGACGATGCGAACATCAACCGCTTCGTGGAAGCCCTACGCGGCTTCCTGACGCAGTCGCAGTTCGTCATCATCACCCACAGCCGGCAGACGATCGCCGCGGCAGATGTGATCTACGGCGTCACCATGCAGACCCGGGGCATCTCCAAGGTGGTCTCCATGAAATTCGCCGACTACGAGAAGAACGAGAAGGAACTGAAATAATTCGTAACAAATAATGCGTAAGGACCGCCCTCCTCCAGCGAACACCGCATAGAGGCAAGGATTGAGTTTATGAGGTACGCATTAAGAGTTACGAGCCATGATTTACGGATTGCTGATAACAAAAGACGAAATACTCATTACGCATCACGATTTGCGCATAACGAATGACGAGCCAATACCCATGGAACCCAAAAACCCATTTGATTTCTGGTACGCGGTGAACAACACCGAACTGATCAGTGCACCCAGCAGCCGACTGGAAACATTCGGCGACACAGTCGTTAACTATTACCTCGTCAGCGAGCTGATGGACAGTATCGACAAGGTGCGCGTGCGGGAAGGACACCTCAAGGCCCTCAAACCTGAAATCATCACCCCGCAGGGGCTGGGGCAGATGGACCTCGATGATTTTGGCCCTGAGGCACGCAAGTATGCCGAGTGGCTGCAGGAGCACGCCGGTGACCTGCGTATTCTACAGTATGGTTTCCGACTCCAGAAACAGGAAAACCGCGAGTACGTGGTCAGCGACAACATCGACAATGTGCTCGACCGGGTCAGGAAGGAAGTCGAAGCACAGGATGATCCACTCAGTGCAATTCTGCTCGGCGTCGATGAGCCATGGGAAGTCTGCCTGCTCAAACTGATGGTCGAACTGGTGCAGAACTCCGCTCAGAATAACATCCGTGATCTCCAGAAACAGGTGCAGGCCCAGGAGCAAAACATGGAGCGGCGAATAGATCAGGCCTTTCTGGATGCCTCGCGCGATCCCTCAAAGATCAGCGCGCTTGCCGATATGCTTAAGCAAAAAGGCCTCTGGGATCAATATGAAGACCGCTTCTTTGCCCTCGTCCGCTCTTCCGAACAATAGGTTCTCACCCCGGACAACACCCAGATAAAGTTTCCATCCGCGTCCATCTGCGTGATCTGCCGGCCGTTCATCTTGCCGGCGTTGCATGGTTTCTTAGCCCGCAGATCACGCATATGGACGCCGATTTTTTTAGTGGCCAACGGTCCATACTCTTAATCCCGCCTAAAAGACCGCCTCTCTGAGCCGCTGAACCTTTGCGGGTAATTTTTCGATTGAGCAGATTGACACGCCTCGGGGCGATCCGTATATTCCCGTTCTTCTTTCTTGAGGGCGATTAGCTCAGTTGGTTAGAGCACTACCTTGACATGGTAGGGGTCGAAGGTTCGAATCCTTTATCGCCCACCATTTTAACCCGCTCAATGTGAGCGGGTTTTTTTGTATCTAGAAGGGATGGTTGGGAGCTGACCACGTCAGGCGCACAGAGCAGTACCGCCTAAAGGCCGAAGTTGCCGGAGATGGAATCCAGATTGGCCTCGCCGATCTCCACCGCAATAATCACATCGTCGTAATCGCGGTCACCCCCATACTTGATATCCTCGAAACCGAGCACGACCACGGAGTCATCGACCACTCCCAGCACCCGCATGTGGGACATCTGATCCTCGTTGAGGGTCTTGTCAATGCTGTAGGCGTCCGTGGCCTCACGGGCGCCATTCGGGACCATAAAGAAATCCAGAAAGCTGCCGTCCTCCACGGAACCGATATCGATAAAGTCGCCGGGCATAAGCGGATAATCGGCCGACGTGTATTCCTGCCGGAAATCCCCGCCGGTAAAATACGGACTGGCCGTGGATGCATCCGGAAAGATCAGCATGGATCCGGAATCATCCGCAAAGTTAATCCCGATCGAGTTGTGATAGCCGGCTTCCTCGCCCACAAAATATACCCGCACATTGGCGGGATTTTCCAGGGCCAGATTGAAAGGATTGGCCTCGGCGGATATGAGCTCCACTTCACTGCTGTGGAGAATGTTGGATTGGATGTAGTCGAGGATCTCCGGCAGGGTATTGGCCATAAAATCGGCGCTGGCTTCATCGCTTCCCGCCATTTGCACGGGGGCAACCACATCCAGTCCGAACGGCCTCGCCGGAGATTGGATGTCATAGGTGATCCCGTCGCCGGCGAGAAGTGCGTAAGTGTTGGTATCCGTCACCCATCCGGCACTCCCCGTTCCGCCGGCCGGACGCTGCACACCGGACTCCTCAAAGCCAGACAGCAAGGCAGGATCCGGACTCGGCGATTCAGCCACCCGGTCGACATCATCGTTTACATGAACATCGGACTCGGCAACCGTCTGACGGGCCGGAGAGCCGGCTTTATGCACAGGGCGGGCAAACAGGGATAGACCGACGGCAACAGCAACCAGCACGCAACTCAGGCAGATGAGATTCCACCGTTTTCTGACTGATCTTCCCGGCATGGCTGCTCCCTGTTCCCTGAGGACTTGTATGACCAGCACGGGCCGGGTAACGTTGAATGAATCAAACAAACTTGCGCATGGTTCATGCCTGTAGTCGGGCAGAAGGCCTGCGCCAGGGGCTTGTTCGTCGCGCAGACCGCGTGAAGCGGCCGGTCGTTCACGGGCCACCGGGCGCCCTATTCCTGCCGTAGTAAAATCCAACGGATTCGGACCTCTTGGACTCTAATACGATACAAGGAAGGAGGCAGGAAATGCATCCGATTATAACCATTATGCATTGGGGACAGCATCTGCAGCACTTCATGCCGACCATGAGGCACCACATCAGCGAACATCTCCACAGCCGCCATTTCTGGGTCGGCGTGGGATTGACACTGTTGCTCGTCGGTATTTTTACGCTGCTGTTTATTCTGGCCAGTAATGCACCGATCATATATCCGCGCGGATTGCCCTATGTCCCCTATTAGGCCCTGTTCTCACAGGAAGACTCCATGCGGATAGTAAGGGGGTATATCTGCATCTTTTCCCGCAATGAAACGCAGAACGCGCTAAACCTCCGGGTTGAATGAGCAGGGTGGTTTCGATTTTTTCCCGGCGGATGAGCGGGGAACACGAACCTGTACTACCGATCATAGCGATTCCGTCCTACCCTCCGTCATCCAATGATCCTATAAATGCAATTTCCAACTCAAACGCACCGGACTGCTTGTCGGCAATCAGAAAACCGACTTGCTGGACATGAGCGCCTTTCAGTTCTGGAGCGCCCTCGACTTCACGCCCCCGAAAGGTGGCGGCAAATTCTTCCCAGGGAAACCGGAACTCCTGCCACACACCCTGGTCTGTAGTGAAGTTGACCTTGTAGGCGATTCCGTCAAAACGGTCCGAGGTGCGCACCCTCAGCTGATAGGTTTTTCCGTCCCCTTTCACAAGCAGCCGGATTCCGGATCCATCTGCCAAAGTGAAGAGCTGCGCGTCGTGCCGGATGGATGCAAATCCCCCATTGTTTTCCAGCGATACCGTACCCGAAAACAGCAGCGTCCCGTGATCCGAGAGGGTGGCCCGGCTCCGGGAGATTCCGCCCATCACCCCATCGTTTACAACATACCATCCTTCGCGATCGGGATTCCAATCGATCATACCCTTATCCGGATCAGCAGCCATCGCGCCTCCAAGTCCGTTAATCACGCCGAGCATAACCATACCCGCAACTTTGACCCTTCCTGATTTTCTATTCGTTAGCTCCATTTACAGGTGTTCGGACAAGGCTGCCATAACTTACAGCACAGAGGGGGAAGTATGAAGTTTGCGGAATGATGCTTCACTCCTGTCGTTACGGAGGCCTGCTTCGAGTGTGGTAGGTCGGACCAGAACTGCAGGTCACATTCAGGCACACTGCTTCCGGGGTTCCACCGCGTCGAGTCTTGCAAGCAGCTCTTCCGGCCCCCGATTTTCAAGCACTTCGATGATATCACGGACCCATCGCATTTCGCACTTTTCCGAGCACGTCCCGAAATTGTAAAAGGACTGGCACAGACCGCTGCACTGCTGGGTACCGGTCAATGGTGTGTTATATTCCGGTCCTTCGTAGAGACTTGCGAAGCAGCTGACGGGCAGAGCAATCGTAGTTCCGCATTCACGGGCTCTGTGCGAAAAGAAAAGCAACCCTTCATAGCTGTCGCTGAAGGCCGCCTGGTAGCCAATGATCTTGACCTCTTCATCCCTGACCAGGTCGTGCAGGGTTTTCCATGCATTTCCGCAGCAGGTGCATTTTTTAAATATCTGCTCTACAGTTTTCATGAGTTCACCTCAAATATGCATCCAGTTGTACGCATTTTGCATGCCAGAGCGTTCGCAAGCTCTGCGGCGCATCGCCCGGCCGCCCTGCCCTCGGTGCCAACCGGTCTGTCCTGCATATTCCCCGTCTAAAAAAATCCATGGCGGTTAAAGCGCATATTGGCGTGATAAAAACGCCGGCTCCGCTTGACCGGCGAGAGTGCGGCGCGGATGATGCCGCGATGTTTTCACCCGTATTCAGAAATAATTCCCAGGCCATTCTGGCCTGCCTGCTTTGGTCGACTGCGTTTGTGACGGTAAAGAATGCCCTGGAATACCAGACCCCGCTGACGTTGGCCGGCATGCGGTTTGTACTCGCAGGCCTGATCCAGATTCCGTTCTGCAGACATTGGCTGGCTCCGATGCAGCTCCTTCGCAAGGAGTTCACAACCGTGCTGCTGGTGAGCCTGTTCCATACCGTCTATCTGTATGCGACCTTTTTCATCGCTTTGTCGTGGCTGCCGGGCGCCGAGGGAGCGATCACGATGGGCGCGGGACCGCTCTGCGCGGCGCTGGTCGCACACTGGATGATGCACGACGACAAGCTGGAGCGGCGAACCATGACCAGTATCGCCTTCGGCATGGGCGGGATTGTCTGCATCAGCATGGCCTCGAAGCCCTGGAGTCCGGTGGGGTTGAAAGAATTGTTCGGCATACTGCTGCTGCTGAGCGGCTCGGTGGTGTCGGCCATCGGCAATGTGATGATCGCGAAGCGCAAGGGCGGCCTGCCCCCGGTGGCTCTCAACAGCGCACAGATGCTGATCGGCGGGGTTGTACTTCTACTGATTGCTTTGCCCCTTGAAGGCCTGCCGAACCTGTTGCTCCCGGCCGTCTTTTACAGCCAGCTGCTCTGGCTGGCGACCATATCATCGGTGGCCTTTGCCATCTGGTTCCATCTGCTGGGCCGCATGAAGGTATCGCGACTGAACCTCTGGAAGTTTCTGATCCCGCTGAGTGGCGCGGCCCTGAGCTGGATCCTGCTGCCGGATGAGTCCCCCAGCCTTCCCTCCCTGATCGGAATGGTGCTGATCGTGATTGGAATTGTGGTCGGCAACCGGGAAAAGCCTGTCGCGTGAGCGCAACTGAACGCCTCGGCCTCTGAACTCAAAAAGGTTGAATCCCGCGCAGAGACGCGAAGCATGCCGAACCTTTCCGTTTAGCCTCTTATCCCTCAACGTGACGATCTGCTGAACGGATAAACAGGATAGAGCGGAGCGATTTTAGTCGGCGGTGTGCTCTTCGCTGTCGTCATCCTTTTGCGCGATGATCGTCGAGGAATCCGGTATGCCGTAGGGAGATTCTTCAAGGCCGTTGAGAATGCGCTGGGCCCGGACGTAGCCGGCCTGCTGCTGTGCATCACTCAGGCGCGGAAGGAGTATCTTTTTGAGCGAGTCGTTGCCGTTGCCAGCGGCCAGCAGTGCCCAGGTGTAGGCCTGCTCATAATCCCGGGGGACGCCTTTACCATCCATGTAGATTACGCCCAGGTTGTACTGGGCGGCCATATGGCCCTGCATGGCTGCCAGCGTGTACCAGCGAATGGCTTCATCCATGTTCTTCGATACGACCTCGCCCATCTGATAGCAGTAGGCCAGACAGTATTGGGATTCGGAATCGCCCTCTCTGGCCTTGGCCAGCAGGCCTTTAATGGTCGGTACTGCAGGATTGGCCTGCTCACCGTTCCGGGATTCGGCCGGCTTATTCTTCCGCTCGCGGATGGCCGTTACCACACCGTTGCTCGAAACAATTACGCAGTAGCCGTAATCCTGAACCAACTGGCCGTTTAACGGAAACTCGATATCAGGTTCACCCAAATGGTTACGCACAGCGGCGGTGGCATCTCCGGTCCGCACGTCGTCGAGCTTCCCTGCGTGCGCCGATGTAAAAAAGGCCGCGAAAGAAAAGGCCACTATATATAAGAAATGCTTCATGGGCTTCAAAATAGTGGAATCGGCCGGCTTCCGCTACCCATAAAAAACATGAAATAAGCGTTTTCTGCGAATTTCCTAGGTTTCCGGGGCGTTGTTTGCGGAAAAATAATTCCCGGTAGCGCGCGCTTTCCATAAGGCTCAATCTGTGATTAATTCCCCCGCATTCTGACGAATAAAATCCATTTAACCGAAGACCTGCGCATTACCGGGCTGAAGAAA
>JBNKVA010000038.1:0-43376 GCA_050298955.1 Pontiella sp. | reverse complement strand
GCCTTACTGTCGTTCGGATGCACGCCCCCTTTGAATTTGCGCGGCTTGTCACTCATTTGGAAACTCCTTGATATTCGTTGGCGGCATGCTTGCTGCCCAGGCGGATGGCCGAGGTTGGACAGGCGGAGGCTTCGACCACTTCGGGCACCGGCGGATCTTCATAATTGGTATGCACGAGGAAGCCGTCGACCTCCATCTGGCCTTCGTCAGCCGCCTTCACGCATTTGCGGCAGGCGATGCAGGCCGTCTTGCAGACCTTGCGCTTGGCCGCACCCTTTTCCGGCGAGTTACAGTAAATGTGCACATCCACCGTGGCCGGCACCATGACGATTAAATCTTTCGGGCAGGTCGAAACGCAGTTTTCGCAACCGACGCAGAGGTCGGGATGGACAACGGCGAGCCCATCGCGCATTTCGATGGCACCGAACGGACAGGCATTGGCGCAGCTCCCAAATCCCAGGCATCCATATTCGCACCCTTTGGCGCCGCCCTGCACCACCACGGCGGAACGGCAGTCGCGAACACCGTTGTAGAGGGTGCGCACCGTATTGGGGATGTCGCCGCTGCAGCGAACCAGCGCGACTTTTTTCTCCCCCTGCTCCACTTCGATTCCGAGATATTCGGCAATGTTGGATACATCATCCGATGAGCAGACGGGACACTGGGCCGGGGCGGCATCGGTTGCAACCACCGCCTTGGCGAAGGCTGCGCATCCGGCAAATCCGCACCCCCCGCAGTTGGCGCCGGGCAGCAGCTCCTCCACCTTCTCGATGCGTTCGTCCACATCGACGGCAAAGACCTTTGCCACAATCCCGATAATCACCCCGAGCAGAATGCCGATGACACCGGTGGATATGATAGCTATGAGAATAAAATTCATACGTACTCCTTACACCAGACCGGAGAAGCCCAGGAATGCCATGGCCAGAATGCCGGCCGTAACCAATGAAATCGCCGTACCTTCGAACGACTGCGGCACCTTGGCCAGGTCCAGTTTTTCGCGAAGGCTTGAAAACAGGATGAGTGCAAGCGCAAAACCGAGCGCGGAACAGAAACCATAGATCGTGGCACCGTACCAGGTCGACTGGATTGAATCCGGCGCCGCCTTGGCATTCAGAACCACGCAGCCGAGCACGGCACAGTTGGTGGTGATTAGCGGAAGAAAGATGCCGAGGCTTTCATACAGCTTGGCGCTCAGCTTCTGGAGCATAATTTCCACCAGCTGAACCAATGATGCAATAACGACAATAAACACCAGCGTCTGCAGAAACTGCAGTTCCATGGGAACCAGCAGGAACTGGTTGATCAGCGAGCTGACCAGCGAGGCCAGCGTCATCACAAAGATCACCGCACCCGACATGCCGAGCGCCGTATCCAGCTTTTTCGACACGCCCAGAAATGGACAGATCCCGAGAAACTTCGACAGCACGAAGTTATTTACCAGAATCGCCCCCACTGTAATTACGAGGAATTCACTCATCATATCGCAGTCCACCCTCTCTGCCTTGAAGACCCAAACAAAAGTAACACTTTACCACCATTGCCAATCACTGCAATGCCGATCCCCCGCGGCATGGAATTTAGAATGGGTTTCAATAACACATGCCCCGTTGAACAAAAAGAATAGCCTCACCGGGGCAATCCTGTAGATTTCCGGCATATGATTAATCTACGCACATTCGAATCCACCGAATCCCTCATCGATGAAACAGAGCAGTTGCTGCGCGATACGCTGTCGACCCCCGGCAACATGATGCTCAGCGGAGGCTCCACCCCGTATATCATCTACAACCGCCTTGCTGCAGCCCCCTGCCCCGTCCATCCGCAACGCAGCCTTTTCCTGAGTGACGAGCGCATGCAGCCGTTCAGTTCCGATAAAAACAATGCTCACAACCTGGTCCCGATGCTGCAGGCCCTGGACTGCCATGGCCGTTTTCTGCAGGTGGACACCGAGCTGCCCGTTGAAGCCGCTGCTGCTAAATTCGAGGAAGGTCTGAAAAAGATGGCTCGGGTGGATCTGGGCTTTCTCGGCATGGGTACCGACGGCCACACCGCCGGCTTTTTCACCCCGGATCAGGCCCGCCTGAAAACCGGCCCCCTGACCTTATACACCCAGCGCCCGGACGGCATGCAGGGGGTCAGCGTCACCGCCGCCTTCCTGAAGCATGTCGAACGCATCATTCTGCTCGTCACCGGCGAATCCAAGCGCGACATCATCCGAACCCTGCTCAGCGCCCCAGAAACCATCGCCGCGGGCATTGCCCTTGCGGATCACCCCAACGTCGAGCTGTGGACGGACGTGCAATAAATAGACTTACATTTTTTCCTGCAAATTGTAATACTCCTTGCGTTTAAGGTGATGCATAAAGCAACTGAAAACAACCCAGGGGGAAAACATGAAGAAACACATACCAGCCATACTGCTCGGCATAGCCTGTGCAATACTGGCAGCGGCCTACATTAAGTCCAACCAGACCATACATGAACTGCAGAACGAACTCCTACAGCTGAAGAGTCAGCCTGAACAAGGGGGGGCGGTGGCAGAAGCGGGCATGTCTGTTCCAGACATTTCCGGCGGAGAACAACCGGAACAGACCGCATCGCTGACGCCTGCCGAAGCCCCTGAGAAAGAGGAACCAGCCAGCGGCCGGCGCATGATGGAAAACATTGCCAAGATGATGGACAACCCGACCATGAACAAGGTGATGGAAGCACAACAGCGCGGCACCGTCGGGGCGCTGTATGCCGACATGCTGGAATACCTCAACCTGAACAAGGAAGAGACGCAGTATTTCATGGACCTGCTGATGTATCGGCAAATGAAGCAGGTGGACATGGCCATGAAAATGATGGGTGGACAGCTTAGCGATGAGGAAAAGGAGGCGTTAGGAAAAGAGGTGGAGGAGGCGCAGAACATCTTCGAGGAGGAGATGAAAAAGTTTCTCAACAGCGAAGAGGACTACAATGAATTTGAATACTACGAGAAAACCATGGGCGAACGGATGATGCTCTCACAGATGGACAAAGACCTGTCTGGCACCGACTCCGCGCTATCCGATGCAACGTACCGCGAACTGCTGGGCATCATGCACGACGAGAGAGAAAACTTCGATTTCAACAGCAATTTGAACGACCAGGAAAACATGGACATGAGTGCCGAACGTTTTTCGAAGGATAACGTTCAGAATTATGCAAACGATGTCCAAAACCTCAATGATGCCATCTGCCAGAAGGCCCAATCCATCCTGACACCGGAGCAGTACGATGCCTTTGTTGCCAGCCTGAAAACCTTCACCGACATGCAGCTTGCGCAGCTTGAAATGGCCGCCCAGATGTTTGGGGGCGGAGAGTAACCTGTTAACGGAAGGATTAGGCATGAAAACCCTGGCCCTGATTTTCCTGATTCCACTGCTCTTTGTATTCCTGTGGGGGCTGAGCTCCTCCGCCGTAACGGTCACGATCAACGGGCAGGCGATAGCCGGCCCGCTGGCAGGCCTCGCAGGGGGATGGGCACTCGTTGTCTCCACGGTGGCGCTGTTCTGCGCGGCCATCCTGCTGGCATTCATATTTGCCGGAGTAGGCCTCATCATACTGGGCGTCCTGGCCCTTGTGGGTTTCATCCTTTTGGCAACCGCATTCCCCTTTCTGCTGCCGGTACTGATCCCCCTCATGCTCGTCTGGGCGGTCTGTGCAGGGTTCCGTAATAGCCGGAACGGTCCCAACTGATCACAGCTCAAGGCCACACGGAACGGTGCAATAAAATCGGTTTCAATTCGCTACGTGCAGGCAAATCCTGTAAGGGTCTTGTCTTTTAACGCATGGAGCAGGAATGAAGAATTTTGAACTGATACGTACCGAAAACATCAAGGAGTTGAACACACGGGCCAGGATCTACCGGCACACCCCGACGGGTGCGGAGATTCTGTCCATGGAAAACGATGACGAGAACAAATGCTTCGGCATCACCTTCCGCACACCGCCGTCGGACTCCACCGGCGTCGCTCATATCCTTGAGCATACCGTGCTGTGCGGATCGCGGAAGTATCCGGTCAAGGACCCGTTTGTCCAGCTGCTCAAGGGCTCGCTGCAGACCTTCCTCAACGCCTTCACCTATCCCGACAAGACCTGTTATCCGGTAGCCAGCCAGAACCTGCAGGATTTCCACAACCTGGTGGATGTCTATCTTGATGCGGTCTTCCACCCGCGTATCACAAAGGACTTCTTCATGCAGGAGGGCTGGCATTATGAAATGGAAACCCCGGACGCCGACCTGAAAATCAAAGGCGTGGTCTACAATGAAATGAAGGGGGTCTACTCCTCGCCGGATTCCCTGTTGGCGGAAACCTCCCAGCAGTCGCTTTTCCCCGACACCACCTACGGGCTGGATTCAGGCGGCAACCCGAAACAGATACCCGACCTGACCTATGAGCAGTTTACCGCTTTTCACAGCTCCTTTTACCATCCCTCCAACGCCCGCATCTTTTTCTACGGCGATGACCCGGTGGAGGAACGCTTCGAGCTCCTTGAAGAATACCTGAAGGATTACCAGTGGATCGAACCCGGTTCCGGAATCGACAAACAATCTCCGTTCACCGAACCGGTGCGCATCGAAAAGCCCTATGCCGTCTCGGCCGATGATGAAGATCCGAAACCCATGTTCTGCGTGAACTGGCTGCTGCCCTCTCCCACCGATGCGGAAGAGGTGTTCGCCCTCGAGCTGCTCGATCACATTCTACTCGGAACGCCGGCTTCGCCGCTGCGCAAAGCGCTGATTGAATCCGGACTCGGGGAAGATATAACCGGTGGAGGCCTCGAAACCCACATGCTGCAGATGGCCTACTCCATTGGCCTGAAAGGCGTGGAAAAGGGAAATCTCGGCCAAGCCGAACAGCTGATACAGCAGACCCTCCTGGACCTGGCGGAAAACGGTATTTCGCGCAAGGATATCGATGCTGCGCTAAACTCGTTTGAGTTCGATCTGCGGGAGAACAACAGCGGCGGATTCCCGCGTGGTTTGTCCCTCATGCTGAAGGCATTGTCTGCGTGGAACTATGATGCCGATCCCCTGACGCTGATTGCGTTTGAAGCACCGTTGCAGGCCGTAAAAACGAAGGCCATAGGGAACGGATTCTTTGAATCCCTGCTGCAGAAACACTTCCTTGCCAATCCTCACCGCTCTACCGTGACTCTGACGCCCAGCATCGATGCGGCTAAAAAGGAAGAGGAAGAGGAGAAACAGCGCCTTGCACTTATTCAGGAGCAACTGGACCGCGTACAAGTCGACGGCATTGTACATAACACTCAGCGTCTGCTTGAACTGCAGGCAACGCCGGACGCCCCTGAAGATCTGGCCAGGATTCCATTGCTCAAGCGTGATGATCTGGAAAAAGAGATCCGGAAGGTCAGCCGAGGCGAACAAGCGATTCTCGGCACGACCGTGCTGACGCACGATCTGTTCACAAACGGCATCCTCTATCTGGATCTTGCGCTGGACCTCCATGGCCTGTCGCAGGAGGACATTCCTTATGCCTCCATGCTGGCCAGCGCCCTGCTTGAAATGGGAACCCGTAAGGAGGATTATGTTGCCCTCTCCCAGCGGATCGCTCAGAAAACAGGCGGGATTCATGGCGCACCGTTCCTGTCGGCTTTAGAGAACTCAGAAACAGGCGTAACCCGCTTTTTCCTGCGGGGCAAGTGCATGATCAGCCAGTCTGGGGACATGCTCGACATCCTCAAGGAAATTTTACTGGAAGCCGATTTCGACAACAAGGAGCGCTTCCGCCAGATCGTCCTTGAGCATAAATCGGAACTAGAAACGGCGATGATTCCTCGCGGGCATTCCGCTGTAATGACCCGACTCAAGGCCCAGTTCAACGAGGCCCACTGGGCGGCGGAGCAGATGGGCGGTATTGAAGCGCTCTTTTTTGTCAGGAAACTGGCGGAAGAGATCGAACAGGACTGGCCTTCAGTATGCCGCCGGCTTGAGCAGATCCTGCAGACACTGCTCAACCGTGAAAACATCATCATCAACGTCACGGCAGATGCCGCTGCACTTCCGGGCATCCTGAACGATCTTGAGAAGTTTATCGAGAAGCTGCCCGGCGAAACGGCTTTTAAAGCCCAGGCTTGGCACCCCACACCGCTCCCCTCAAGCGAAGCTCTGACAGCACCCACACGAGTCAACTATGTCGGCTGTGCCGCCAACCTGTTCGATGCGGGTTACCACATGCATGGTTCGGCCCTGGTGATCACACGCTACCTTCAGACCGCCTGGCTGTGGGAGAAGATTCGCGTGCAGGGTGGTGCATACGGCGGCATGTGCGGCTTCGACCAGCGTTCAGGGGTGTTTTCTTTTGCTTCCTACCGCGACCCCAACCTGCAGGCATCACTTGATACATATGAAGCAACCGGTGCATTTCTGAAAAACCTGGAATTAAGTGAAGATGAACTGACCCGATCCCTCATTGGGGCCATCGGCCAGCTCGATGCCCACCAGCTTCCCGATGCCAAAGGCTACTCGAGCTGCCTACGGTATATGCTCGGCTTCTCGGACGAGCAGCGGCAAAAACTCCGCGACGAGGTCCTGGCCACAACTCCGGATCATTTCCATGCATTTGGCGAGCTGCTTCAACGTGCGTTCACGCACTCCTCCGTCGCTGTACTGTGCTCGGCCGATACAGCGGAACAGGCCGGCCTCACTACCGTAACCAAGGTGTTGTAGCAAAAAAAAGCGCGGAACCCATACGGGTTACGCGCTTTCACAACATTCAGGATGGAAGCTACATGCTCATGCTGAACGACATGTTCTTCACCTTGGCGGCGGCACACGCATCCATCACGTTAATGATTCGGCCATGCAGCGCCTTGTCGGCAGGAAGAATATTCACGATGAGTTCACTCTTGGACGCATCCGCAGCTTCCTTTAACGACACCAACTGACCGATCAGGTCGTCGAGGTTATCGGATCCCTGACCGAAGACCATCCCGTCCACCAGAATATCGCCCAGTTCGGAAACCTCGATGAGCACCTCGATCGGAAGAGTAATCGGGTCGGTGCTTTCCACCTTGGCCGGAAGCATGAAGGAGAGATCGGCTTCCTTTTTAACCAAAGAGGCTGTCACCATGAAGTAGATGAGCAGCAGAAACACCACATCAATCAACGGAGCAATCTGAAGCTCCGCTTTCTTGTTCATCATTTCATCTAATAGTCTCATAGTTTATTCCTCGAAAGCTGCATAAATGAGGTCGGTTGCCCCTACATCACCGCAGGCAATCATGAGCTTTTTGCAAACCTCGTATTCAACGCGACGGTCGGCCCGGATCAGGATGCGCAGATCGGGATTGAGTTCCAGCTCTTCGGCAATCATATCCGCCAGATCATTCAACTCAACCTTATCCGGGTTGGTATAGGCATAATAGTTACCCTCTGCATCGATCGATACCATCATACGGCCCTTGATGTCTTCAGGCACCTTTGCATGCGAGGATGCGGGGATTTCCACGTCGATTTTCTTTACCGTCACAACGGAGGCAACCATAAAAAAGATCAACAGCAGAAACACCAGGTCGATCATCGGCGCCATATCGATTTCGACATCATCTCTTGCGGGCAATTTAACACTCATTCCGCACCTCTTTCCGGACGGGATTTCAATACAATGCGATCAGCAATACCATCAGCGCCTAGCCGGCAATATCATCATGACCGAGCGGAACTTCGCCGGTTTCCATCGTGTCGAGCAGGGCTCCGATATTACGACCGAGAGTGGCCGTCGACTTGATGAACGTATTACGGAAATAGTAGTAGCACAGCATGGCCGGAATCGCGATAACCAGCCCGGTAGCCGTGGTTACAAGGGCCTCACCGATGTGTCCGGCAAGCTCTTCGGGCTTACCCATGCCTTTTGAACCAATGGCCTGGAAGGCCTTGATCATACCCGATACCGTACCGAGCAGGCCGAGCATAGGAGCCGTGGCGCCGATGATTGAGAGATAGTCGATCGGCTTCATGTAAGCGGCGACTTCCTCCGTGCTGGCTTCTTCAATGGCTTCCTTCACTTTTCCGTAGTTGACCTCGCGGGATTCGGAACAACGTTCAAGACCGGCACCGAACACATAGGTAAAGAGAGTTTCGTTTTCCTTGCAGAGCGCGTGGGCCTCAACCACCTTCTTGTCCTTCATCAGGTTGACAAAGTCGGGCATGAGATCGGGGCGTAGCAGCACCTTTTCACGCAGGGCGAGTCCATTCTGAACAATAAAATATACCATGGCAACAGACATCAGTCCGAGCGGCCACATGGCCCAACCACCCTGCTTGATCAGGGTAAACAAGGTTGTTTTTTCCACTGTGCCGGCATCCCCCGCTTCCTGGGCGAACACCGATGCCGCTGCAAACAGACTAAGGCAAAATGCCACTCTAATGATTTTCTTCGTCATTTCTTTACTCCTTCTCCTTCAGTTAAACGAACACTTCTCTTCCATCACGGCGGCTATTCCAACTCCAGCCGCAACGCATCGATCCGCAATTTCAAGTTCTGGGCCTGATCGGCCTCATCGGTATCTTTGTAAAGCAACGTGATCTGGCGGACCACTTCGGAAGCGGAGTCCAGATAATCCTTGTTGCCCGTATCACGTGCCATTTCCATGTAGGTTTCTGCACACAACAGCTCCGCCGGACGCATCCAGTCCGGATCCTGGCTGTGAAAGGCAATAATTTTCGCCACGGTTTCCATGGCCTTGTTGTAATCCTTTTTCATGAACTGAAACTTAGCGGTAATGTAAAGATCTTCAGCCGAAGCATCTTCCCCCAGCTCATCCGTCCAGCCCTGCTCGGCAAAAAGCGATTCCGCCTCCTCGAGGCGATCCATGCCCAGCAAGGAAAGTCCCTGATATACGATCGCCTTGCGCTGCAGTTCCGGATCGCGATCATCAGCGAGCAGTTTCGAGGAATAGCTGCTGCACTTCGCAAAATCATTCACCTTATAGTACAGCTCCATCAAAACCGCCTGGTATTTTGACAGGTTGGATGGGATATCGCTGTACTCCTCGTAAGGCCGCATGGCGGCTTCCAGCGTGGCGGCAAGCTGCTCATGCAGCCGGTTCTGCATCATATTGGCAACGGCGGACTGATCAACCTCCACGGGGAACTCCGCTTCAACGACGGCATCGATCGGATAACTGACATCACCGGAACGCCCAACCTGACGGAACGTGAGCAACTCATCGTTGCGGCTGACGATATATCCGTCTGAAGTCTTGTTGCCGACGGTAATCTTAGCTTTAACTGGCGCCGCTTCAGCAACAAAGCCGTTGAGCAGCAGTAAAGCCAAGGAACTAAAAAGCACTTTCTTCATTACTATCCCCCATAATTCTTGAGCATCGCACGGACCTTCTCAGCCAGCGGATTCGATTTCGTATATTCATCTTCAAGCATGGCCTTCAGGGTATTGACGGCTTCGGATTTACGCTCCAGCTTCATCAGGCAATCCGCCGCAGCAAGATAACCTTTGGCTGCCCAGTCACCATCATCATAGGCCTTGAACAGAAGATAGGTTCGCTGGAAGAAGTTGTGCGCCCCGGTAAAATCGCTGGTGGCCAGGCGGCATTCGCCCATTCCATACATCGCTTCGGCGAAGATCGGACCGCGCCACGGCGGAACATTAAGCGCCATGTTGTATTCGTTTTCCGCCTCCTCGAAATCCCCCATGGAAAAACGCGCTTTCGCTTTCATGATCTGGGCCCATCCCATGTAGGGTTCGACGCCATAGAGCCCCTGGGCTTCATCAATCGCAGCCAGAGCACCCTGGTAGTCCTCCTGTTCCATTAGGGCCGTGGCACGTGCGCGGTACCCCTTCCAGAGGACATCCGATTCAGAAAAGTTTTCGATGAAGTAATCCGATAGACGCTTCATCTGCTCGTAGTCGCCGGTATCAACCGCGACCTCGCACATCAAGGCCAGCGCACTCGCGGTCGTAATCGAAAGATCCTCAACCGAGTCGATCAGGTCCGCCGCCAGGGCCTTTGCAACAGCCTCACTCTCCAGCAGTGCCTGAGCCACCTGCAGACGAAGACGAAGCACGTCGCGATCATCCTCAATCATCGTCATCTTGACTTTAAGACGAACGATCAACTCCTCGCGCTCCTCCTGCGAAAGGTATTTATCGGCGATATCCACCAACCCGGAAATGATTTTATCGACCCCGAGCCGCTGGGGATCGTTTCCGTAGCGCATGATCGCGTCGATGTACGCCGGAATGGCTTCCTCATGCAGCTGGCCGAGTTCGATCTGCGCCTGCCCAATCCAATAGATGGCTTCCGCCACATCAGCCATGTCTTCCCAGCGGTTCATGTAGTAATACATCAAATCGATGATTTCCTGCCATTTGAACTCCATCTTATAGACCTTGGCCGCCTGGAAGGCCGGGTATGAAGCCTGTATGGGGATTTCGGCAGTATCAATTGCCTTGCGATAGTCGGCCTGGGCGCGGTCCAGCGTAAGCGGATCCTCATTGGTCGCTTCCTTGGCGGCCTCGATATCCCCGCGCATGCTGTAGGCTTCCGACACCACCGGATGGCTGGGAAATTCATTAATAAAACGGGTGAAGGTCGCTTCGGCCTCCGGCACTTCTTCCAGGCCGTACAGGCACACACCCTCGCGGAATATCGATTCGGCAAACAGCTCACCGGTTTCATTCTCTTCCTGATAGCGCCTGAAATCGGCCAGGGCGTTGGCGTAGTCGGCCTGCAGCATGTAGCTCATACCGCGGTAATAGAGCGCATCATACACCTGCTGGCTGTCTGAATACTGCTCAACCACAATGCCGAACTGCTCGGCGGACTCCCGCGGACGAAACGACTGCAAATAGGCAAATGCAAGCATGTAATGGAGATCCGCCTGCAGCATCCGATCATTGGCATCATTTTCCTTCAGGGGCAACCCTTCTACGTACGAGCGCAGTTCGATAACCTTGTCAAACTGTCCCCGTTCGAGACCATCGCGCATCATGAGTGAAAGCATGGTTCGTGCATAAAGTCCGTCCGGCTTCTCATCCAGATACTTCAGAATCCGGGTCTCGGCACGGTCATATTCCTGTACGGCGTACAGCACCATGACCGACTGCAAGGCAGCGGCCTCTCCGATTTCCGTGTCCGGCCCCTCCCGGTAGAGCTTGTCGTACAGAACAAAACCTTCCCAGTAGCGTTTTACATCCGAGTAAATCTGGCCGATGCGGAACGTAACTTCCTGCTCATAGGGCGCAAGATCCTTCAGGACTTCTATGGCGCCCTTGATGCCGTCCAGCTCGCTTTGAAACTGGCTGTTTTCCAACTCGCTGTTCGTCGGCGTAATCTGGCTTTGAAGAACGGCGATTCGTTTTTCGCCAAACTCGATCAGTTCCTCGCGCGGAAGCACCATTCGGTATAGGTAGAGGGCATTGAGATACTCACCTTCTTCATACAAACGCTTGGCCCCTTTCATCAGGGTAAGGTTCAGAGAAATGTCGTACCTACGGTCGGTGCGGTTGATGCGAAGCACCCATGCGTAGAGCTGTTCCCACTGTTCAAGTTCCACCAAGGCCCGTGCCATCATGATCTGACATACGCCCTTGATGCGCTCATCTTTGGTGCGGCTCTCAGCATACCGCAGGGGCTCAAGGCACATCTCGTATTGGCCCAGCTGAAAATAGGCCTGTCCGGCCAGTAGATTCATATTGAATTGAACATCACGGTCCAGATCCTTGTAGCCCATCAGACGCTGATAGAGTTCAATGATCTTTTCCCAGTCGCTCACCTCAAAGAAGCCCTGGGCCAGCATACCGAGTGCCCTGCGCTCCTGAGGTCGGGGCTCGTTATCGAGATATTCCTCGATATAGCCCATACCCGTTGCGACATCACCCAGCTGGTAATAAATGCGGGCAATTTCAAAGCGGCAGGTCTGTGCGGTTTTGCGCCCCTGCTCATCGGTGAGCCCCTGTGTCCTGTCAAGGGCTTCCTGCAAGGCGGGCAGCGCCTCCTCATAACTGCCTTCCTGCAGTCTGCGTTCTGCGATATTGAATACATCCGAGATGCTTAACGAACTGTAGTTCTGTGCCTGCGCAATCCCGACGCTGAACACAGCCGTAATGAATAATGTCGCGTACCCACCCCTGCGAGCACCTTTTATGAAACTCATGCTATTACCCTCGCTAGACACAAAAAAACCATGAGCGCTTTCTGAAACACGCCCCATTGCCATGAAAAATCCATCTAATGCAATTTGATATAGGTTATCTCGCCACGCATTCAATTCAAGCCATTTAAGGCGCAAAACGCAGACTATCTCTATACATAACCGTGCATAAACGTTTTCGACAGCGGCATTCATCCTCAATATGCGTTCAGCGCTCAACCCGGATCAGGTGTCACATAGTATGAGAAGGAGGTAGATAAATGCATGCTATGTCGTCATTTAAACATGTTATGCATCAGTTGCACGATGAGAGATTGAAGATGATGCACAGCACAAGCCATTTGATTCATGAAAAGGCTTTTTGGGGCATGATCTTAATAGCAGCCGCGATGGTGGCACTGTTTTCATTACTGATCCTGATGGGCAACGATACGGCCATTGAGTTTCAGGCCTATCCATATCCCATACCGTAGGATCCAGCTAGCGGCTCTCTGTCAGGGCATCCAGCGCAGCATGTTCATCACCCGTCGGGGAGGAGAGAACTTTATCACCTGCGAGTTTTATGGCCACGGCACCCAGCGGTGCCGTGAAAACGATGCTGAGCACGGAAACCGCAAGAATCGTTTCCCCGGGAGCCGCATCCATTCCTTTAGCGATCATGGCCAGCAGCGGCACGGCCCCCATGGCCGCCTGCACGGTGGCTTTAGGCCAGTATGCAACCACGGAAAACAGGCGTTCGCCCCGGTTCAAAGGGCTGCCGACAAGAGAAAGCAGAACTCCGGCACTGCGCGCCACAAGACCGCAAAGAATGAGCCCAAGGCCGGCCAGCCCCGTCTCCCACGCCAGCGATATATCCACTCTGGCCCCTACCAGAGTGAACAGCATGATCGATGCAAAAACCCAGAGTTTACCCAGCTTTGATGAGATTTCATGCGCCATATGTTCGCGCTTCTCGAGAATAAAGAATCCGGTGGCCATAACGGCCAGCAAGGCTGCAAAGGGAATCCCCAGCTGTTCGAGGACACCCTCCATGCGGATCAGGAGCACGGATACGCCAAGCACGATCAAGGTGCGCTTGGTGGCCCGCGGGTCAAATCGTTCGAACAGCTTCAGCATCAGCCAGCCGATCACAAATCCTGCGCCGATGCCCGCAACAATCGAAACCGGGATCCCGGCCAGCTTCAAAACCACTCCTCCGCCCGAACCGGTATAGAGCCCAAGGAAAACTGAAAAGATCACAATCGCTATAACATCGTCCAGCGAGGCCGCCGCAAGAATCATGGTTGGAATTCCCTTGTCGGCCCCTTTGCGCTTTTCGATATATCCGATCATCATCGGCACCACGACGGCCGGCGATACCGCTGCAATGATAAATCCGAGCATGGCTGATTCCAAATGCGTCAAGGGCAGAAAGGCGGGGCCCAGCCACGCTATGGTCGCGCCCTCCAGCATTCCCGGAACAAACGACATCAGCAGCGCCTGCACGCCCACCTTGTTCAGCACATCGCGGCTTAACTCGAACCCGGCGCGCAGCAGAATAATAATCAGCGCGATCATGCGGAGATCGCCAGAGGCATTGAGGAATCCGGGTTCAAGCAGATTCAGGACATAGGGACCGAACAGCACGCCCAGCAGGAGCATGCCGAGCAGACCCGGCATCCGCAGCCTGCGAAACACCCAGTCGACCAGCAATCCCAGCAAAATCATCTCGGCAATGCCTACGGCCATCCATACTCCCGGTTCATTCCGACACCATGCCCCATTCCCATCTTCTTGAAAAGCGGTAAAAGAAAAAGGCGCCCCATAAAGAGCGCCTTTTCTTCCTGCATGATAGCAGCCTACTTGTTTTTCGTGAAACAGAGCGTGGCGTTGTGCCCGCCGAATCCGAGTGAATTGCTAAGCGCAACATTGATTTCCATTTCGCGAGCTTTGTTCGGAACATAGTCAAGGTCGCAGTCCGGATCGGGCGTGGTGTAGTTGATCGTGGGCGGCGCTACACCATCGCGAACAGCCAGGGCAATAATCGCGGCTTCAACACCGCCGGCGGCGCCCAGCATATGACCGGTCATCGATTTCGTGGAGCTGATGGCCACCTTGTAGACCTTTTCTTCGCCGAGCGCTTTTTTAATCGCCAGCGTCTCGCCCTTGTCGTTCAGCGGCGTGCTGGTTCCATGGGCATTGATATAGTCGACATCCGCCGGCATCAGCCCGGCATCTGCAATCGCCAGCTTCATGCCGCGGGCGGCCTCATCGGCTTCCGCATTCGGAGCGGTGATATGGTAGGCATCTCCGGTTCGGCCGTAACCGGTGGCTTCGCAGTAAATCGTGGCACCACGTGCGATGGCATGTTCCTTTTCCTCCAGCACCAGAATACCGGCACCTTCGGACATCACAAATCCGTCGCGATCCTTGTCAAACGGCCGCGAAGCGCCTTTGGGGTCATCGTTGCGGCGGCTGGTTGCCCGCAGGGCGGCAAAACCCTGAACGCCCAGCATGGCAATCGATGCTTCGGCTCCGCCGGCAACCATCACATCGGCGTCGCCGTATTGGATAATGCGCATGGCTTCGCCGATGGAGTGTGTGCCGGACGCACAGGCGCTGGTCACACAAAAATTGGGGCCTTTAAATCCGTATTTGATCGACACATATCCGGACAGGATATTGGTAATCATCTGGGGAATCAGCTGAGGCGAAATACGGCGCGGTCCTTTTTCGTAGGCTTTCAGGCATTCGTTCTGCATAAACTGCATGCCGCCGATTCCGGAGCTTGCGATCACGCCGACGCGCTCACAATCCAGGGCATCAAAATCAAAATTTGCGTCCTCTACCGCCATGCTCGCGGCGCACAGGCCGTAGACGGAAAAGGGATCCATCTTGCGGGCATCCTTCGCATCGACATATTTTTCGATATCCAGATCGGAGATCTCGCCCCCAAAGGTTACCGGATACTGGTCGATATCGGGCATGCCTTTGATATGGTCAATACCGGACTGACCGGCTTTGATGCCTTCCCAGAATGCATTGAGCTCGTTCGCTACAGGCGAAACAACTCCCAAACCGGTTACCACTACTTCACGATGACTCATAATCCGTACCTCAGATAGAATTGATGCTGAAATGGCCGAAACAGCCCATCGAGCAGTTCCGGCCATTTAAATTACCATTCAGCTGGCTTACTCGAAACCTTTTTCCTTCAGGTAGCTGATAACACCGCCTACAGAGGTGAGCTTTTCAGCATCTTCGTCCGGGATTTCAGCACCGAACTCTTCTTCAAAAGCCATAACGAGCTCAACGGTGTCGAGGGAGTCTGCACCGAGGTCTTCAATGAAGGATGCTTCAGTGGTGACCTGGTCAGCGTTAACGCCGAGCTGCTCGACGATGATGTCTTTTACCTTATCTTCAAGTGCCATTTTCTTCTCCTTTTCCTAGGTTTACACTTACAAACACTACATTACCATTCCGCCGCATGTCGAGAGCACTTGCCCTGTAACATACGCGGAGGCATCACTTGCTAAAAACAGTACTACGTTGGCCACATCCTCCGGCTCGCCAAAGCGGGCCAGCGGAATCAGCTCCTTCATCTTGTTCTGGACGTCTTCGTCCAGGGCATCGGTCATGGCCGTGCGGATAAAGCCGGGAGCCACGGCATTGCAGCGTACATTGCGCGATGCCAGCTCTTTCGCGACCGTCTTACTGAAGGAAATCACGCCGCCTTTGGACGCAGCATAGTTGGCCTGCCCGGCATTGCCCATCAGGCCGATTACGGATGCAATATTCACGATCGTGCCGGACCGCTGCTTCATCATGCCGCGCATCGCCGCCTTGGTGCAGAGGAATACGCCCTTGAGATTGACGTTCAGCACAGCATCCCAGTCGTCTTCGCTCATGCGCATCAGCAGACCGTCCTTGGTAATACCGGCATTGTTGACGAGCACATCGATTTTCCCGAAATCCTTTTCAATGGCCTTCACCCCTTCGGCCACACTGTCAGCCTCGGCCACGTTTACGCCGTAGCACTCAACCTTGCGGCCCAGCGTTTTCACCTTGCCGGCAGTTTCTTCCAGCCATTCAGCGTTAAGGTCGCACAAAGCGATATCAGCACCGGCCTCGGCCAGCTTGACCGCGATCGCCTGGCCCAATCCGCGGGCGGCACCTGTTACCATGGCTGTTTTTCCATTCAATTCAAACATAGGTATTCCTTATTGGTTTTCAATATCTGTAAGTTGACCGATGTTACGAACCGACACACTCTTGTCAATACGCTTTATCAGTCCCGCAAGCACCTTGCCCGGGCCGCATTCAACAATCTCTTCAACACCGTCCGCCACCAGCTTCTGGATCGAGGCCACCCACTGCACGGAGGAGGTGATCTGCCTGACCATGTTATCGCGAATGGCCGCCGGATCATGTACATCTGCCGTTACGTTGGAAAGGACCGGCACTGCGGGCTCGCTTAATTCAACCTGGGCAAGAAAGTCCGCCATTTTGTCGGCAGCGGGCTGCATCAGCGGGGAGTGGAACGCGCCGGCTACGGGCAGGCGCACCGCTCGCTTCGCGCCGGCTTCCTTCACCAGTTTTTCCGCCTGATCAATGGACTCCGCGGTTCCGGAAAGCACCGTCTGACCGAGCGAGTTAAAGTTGGCTACATGACAGCCGGCCTGTTCGGAGATCTCCACCAGCACGTCACCATCGACATTCATCACGGCCAGCATCGCGCCCGGATTCTCTTCGCAGGCGGCCTGCATGAATTCACCGCGGGCCCGGAGTACCTTGATGCAGTCTTCGAAGCTGACGGCGCCGGCGACATAGAGTGCGGTCCATTCACCCAGGCTGTGGCCGGCCAGCATATCGTATTCAATGGGTTGCTTAAGCTCCAGCGCCTTGTATGCGGCGGCGCTGGCGACGAAAATACCAAGCTGGGCATGATTCGACTTGTTCAGTTCCTCCTGCGGGCCCTCGAAACAAATCCGCGCCAGATCGTAGCCAAGAATTTCATTGGCCTGATCAAACAGCGCCTTGCATTCGGGAATCGCTTCCGCAAGGTCCTTTCCCATTCCTACCGCTTGTGATCCCTGCCCGGGGAAAACGATGGCTTTCTTCATGGCTACTTCTCCCATTCCAATACATTGGCACCCCAGGTGAAACCGCCGCCGAATACGGTCAGCACGACAAGATCACCCTTCTGGACGGTACCGTCCCTGACCGCTTCATCCAGCGCAATGGCCAGAGCCGCGGACGAGGTATTGGCATATTTATCGACATTGGCATACATGCGGTCGGCCACGCCGAGCCGCTTCGAAATCGCATCAATGATCCGGACATTGGCCTGATGTGGAATGAAGCACTTGATCTCATCCACCGAAACGCCGTTCTTTTCCAGCGCCTCCAGCACCGTGTCGCCCATGCGCACGACGGCGTGTTTAAAGACCTCGCGGCCTTCCATCTTCAAATAGTGCTGTTTGCGGTCGAGCATCTCATGGCTCATCGGATTGCGGCTGCCTCCGCCCGGCGTCCAGAGCAGATCGGCCAGCGATCCATCGGAACCCATGACCGATTCCATCAGGCCCCGCCCCTGCCCGCCGGCTCTCAATACCGCCGCGCCGGCTCCGTCTCCGAACAGAATACAGGTCGAACGGTCCTCCCAGTCAATGAACGTGCTCATCTTTTCCGTACCGATGACCAGTGCGGTATCGACGGATCCGGCGGCAATCTGGTTTTTCGCGGTATCCAGCGCATAAAGAAACCCGGAACAGGCCGCGCCAAGGTCATAGCAATAGGCATTCTTCGCCCCGATTTTGTCCTGCACAAAACAGGCCGTGCTGGGAAAGAACATATCGGGAGAAAGTGTCGCTACGATAATCAGATCGATTTCATCAGCATTGATTCCGGCATCGGCAATCGCTTTTTTTGCCGCTTCGGCGCCCAGATCGGACGCCGCCTGGTCGTCGGCTGCAATATGGCGTTCGCGCATGCCCGTCCGACTGAAAATCCACTCGTCGGAGGTCTCCACCACCGCTTCGAGATCCTGATTCGTGACGACTTTTTCCGGCACATACGAACCCGTGCCGATGATTGAAACTTTTCGCTTAGACTCCATGAAATCCGTTCTGTGAAAACGTCTAGGTTTCGGAATTAATACTCTTTAGCTCAGCTTCAATCAAATGGTTTACGTCATGATCTATAGCTTCCGACGCTACGCGGATTCCGTTGAAGGTGGCAAAGGCATTTGAAGAGCCGTGACCAATGATCACCACCCCGTTGGCGCCCAGCAGCGGCGCACCGCCATAGCTGGCCGGATCGGCGTGCGACCGGATCTCTTTGAAAACCCCCATGGCCAAAATGGCACCGAGCTTTCTGAGCAGGTTGGCCCGAAACATACGCTTGAGCCAGCTGGAGATCATTTTAGCCACGGCTTCACTCGTCTTGAGCACTACATTACCCACGAAGCCATCGCATACGCCCACGTCGACTTTTGCGCCGAACAGATCCCGGCTTTCAACATTGCCGACAAAGTTGAGTTTGGACTGGCTTAACAGATTGAAGGTCTTCTTGGTACTTTCGTTGCCCTTGCCCTCTTCCTCTCCGATACTCAGCAGGCCGATGCTCGGATTCGAAACTCCGAGGATCTCGCGGGAATAGATCCCACCCATGACCGCATACTGCAGCAGCATTTCGGGTGTGCTGTCGGGATTGGCTCCGGCATCCAGCAGGACGAACGGATGCCTGGACGTCGGCATTACCGTGGCAATCGCCGGCCGGTCGACGCCCTCGAGCGTGCGCAGCTTCAGCGTGGCGGCAGCTACAGCTGCTCCGGTATTGCCGGCGGAAAAGATCGCGTCGGCTTTGCCCTCCTTGACCAGCTCAACCGAACGGGCAATCGAAGAATCTTTTTTCCGACGGATTGCGGTGGCCGGCGATTCGCCCATGCCAACCACTTCGGAGGCATGTACGATTTCAATACAGGGAGGTATCGGCCCTTTGTGCTTGGCCAGTTCGGCTTTGATCGCCGTTTCATCACCAACGAGAAACAGCTTTTCAATACCGGATAACGCTTCCGCGGCCTGCAGGGTACCGGCCACGATTTCCTGGGGAGCAAAATCGCCCCCCATCGCATCTATAGAGATACGCATGGTTTCTACTCTTCAGTAGCGACCGTAAGAACCTGTCGTCCGTTGTAGTAGCCGCAGCTGGTGCAGGCGTGGTGCGGCAGCGCGGGCGCTCCGCACTGAGAGCACGAAGAGGCGCGGGAAATCGGCTTCTTCATGTTCTGAGCCTTGCGGCTCGCGGTTTTGCTCTTCGAAGTTTTTCTTTTTGGAACTGCCATCGCAATCCTCCTTGCATCTATAAATCTAAACCGTCCAGTGCCGAAAACGGATTTGGACCACTCTCTTTTTTGCATGCACAGGGACCGTCATTCAGGTTGGCTCCGCATTGGGAACACCTTCCCTTGCACGCTTCACCACACACTGCAAACCCTGGCATATGCAACAAAATCTCCTCCCGCATATCCTCTGTAATATCCACCGAATCGGTGCCTTCAGGTGCGGGATAAGCGCGTAGAAAATCGGAAACCGGTACGGTTGTCGAGAAAAATTCGGAACATCTTGCACACCGCATTTCCACGATCACCGACAGGCTCCCGCGGACGACCAACTCGCCCGAAACCCGTTGAGCATACAGCGCATATCCCACCTCGCCGAATTCACGGATCTGCGGATCGGTTTCCAGCTGCATGATTGAGCCCGGATCACTGCCTTCATAATGCGAACCATCTTCCGGAATTCTCGCCACCAGTATCTTCATCGAAACTACTCCTATACTGTTCTCCTGCAGTTTCGCTTTTCCGGATTCAGGTTTCAAGTGCCGGATATATGTTTCATACCTGGATCATGACTTTTCGCCCTCCTTGACAATTCCGCCCCATTGGGATTCAATTTCGTATTCTAATCACCAATCAAGCCGCGAGCGCCCATGGAAACTTTCGCCTCTCTCAATCCCGTTCTGCAGGCCCTTCTGGCCACCCTCTTCACCTGGGGGGTGACCGCGCTCGGAGCGTTCCCTGTCTTTTTTGCCCGGACCATTAATCAGCGGCTGATGGACGGCATGCTCGGCATGGCCTCCGGCGTTATGATCGCGGCCAGCTATTGGTCCCTTCTTGCGCCTGCCATCGAAATGTCGGGGGGCAGCTGGGTGCCGGCGACAGCCGGATTTATAGCTGGCGGCATGTTTCTATATCTGCTGGACAAGATCCTGCCGCACCTGCATCCCGGTCTTGCCATGAGTGAAGCAGAGGGCATTCATACCAACTGGAAACGCAGTGTGCTTCTCGTTCTGGCCATTACGCTTCACAACATTCCGGAAGGACTGGCCGTCGGCGTCGCATTCGGCGCGGTCGCCGCCAATATCGACGGGGCCACACTCGGCGGAGCCATTGCCCTTGCGATAGGTATCGGCATCCAGAACTTTCCGGAAGGGACCGCCGTTGCCATGCCCCTGCGTCGCGAAGGTCTATCGCGCGGTAAGAGTTTCTGGTATGGCCAGCTTTCCGGCGCGGTCGAGCCCATCGCCGGCATTCTTGGAGCGTGGGCCGTCATCACCATGCGCCCACTTCTTCCCTATGCGCTCGCCTTTGCCGCCGGCGCGATGATCTTTGTCTGCGTCGAGGAGCTTATTCCCGAATCACAGCGCAAGGGTAACACCGACTTCGCCACCCTCGGAGCCATCTTCGGCTTCGCCATCATGATGCTGCTCGACGTTGCGTTGGGGTAGAAAAACCGGCCACAGGATCAGAGGTGAATAGCGCCCGATCTAAAGAATAGAGGCCGATAATGCCATTTTTGCGAATTCCTGTGTTTTTGTGGCTGAATAAATACGAACCCAGCGGTTACGATAACAGGTATGCAATTTTCCGATCTCCAGCTTAGCGAATCGATCCTGCGTGCCATCGACGATGCCGGATTCAGGGAACCGACCCCGATTCAGGCCGCGGCCATTCCGGCTGTTATGACGGGTCGCGACATGATCGGCTGCGCCCGCACCGGAACCGGAAAAACCGCCGCCTTCGCGTTGCCGCTGATTCATAAGCTGGTTGAATCATGGACGGCACCGCGCGAAATCCGCTGCCGTTCGCTGATCCTCTCCCCCACTCGCGAGCTGGCGATTCAGCTGAATAAAAACATACAGGCATTTGCCGCCCACACCGACCTTTCCACCCTGCTGGTGCACGGCGGTACCGGCTACGAAGATCAGATTCTCGCGCTGCGCGAGGGCGTCGACATCCTGGTTGCCACTCCCGGGCGCCTGCTGGATCTGTATGACCGCAAGGCGCTTCGGCTGGACCAGGTGGAGGTCTTCGTGGTTGACGAAGCCGATCGCATGCTCGACATGGGCTTTGCGCCAGACATCCGTACAATTTCCGGGCTGCTCCCCCAGACCCGGCAGGCGCTGTTCTTTTCCGCCACCATGCCGAAGGAGGCGCTTCAGCTCGCCAACAGCATCCTTCATAAACCCATGCAGGTGTCGAGCGATCCGCTGTCAGCCGCCGCCGAAAACATTACCCAGTCGCTCTACTATGTGGAAAAAAACAACAAGTTTTCCCTGCTCGAATGGATACTGAAACGACTCGACTATGACCGCGTGCTGGTTTTCTGTCGTACCCGGCGCGGGGCCGAACGACTGTCCGAGCGCATGCAGAAGGCGGGTCTACCCGTGGAAGCGCTCCACGCCGACAAGGCCCAGCTGCACAGGCAGGAAATCCTCGAGGCCTTCCGCTCCGGCGAAACGCCGGTGCTGATTGCCACCGACCTCGCTGCCCGCGGCATCGACATCGAAAACATATCGCACATCATCAACTTTGATCTGCCCGGCGAACCGGAAACCTACGTACACCGGATCGGCCGCACCGCCCGCGCCGGCGCTTCCGGTACCGCGCTGAGCTTCTGCGATCCCACCGAGAAAAACTATCTGCGGGACATCCACCTTCACCTCGGCGAGGAATTGGAGATCGTAGAAGAGCACCCCTACCACAGTGAGCAGATCAAACACTATTCCGGCAGCGTCAAACCCAAGCATACGCCGGATAAAAAGAAGCACGTCAGTAAGATCCGCGAGCAGACCACATGGCGTCTAACACCCGGCCAGCGCAGCAAGCTTCATACCCCCGCCGGTCCAAAGAAAAACGCCCGCCGCAACCCGAAGAAAAAAGGAAAGTAACCTACCTATCCGGATGGTTTCCCTGCACTGAGCGGGCATGCGGTATAGAGCTCGGCTTTATCGAATGTCGCGCCCCCGCTAACCTGCGTAAAGGCAATGCGGTTACGCCCTTTTTCAGGCGGACATAGATGTCCACGTGGTCGGCGGAGAATGCGGTCCATCGGCCTGTATTGCCCAACGCGACGTTTCCAATCCGCCTTCCGTTCACACTCACTTCAAAGAGCGAGGAGGAACCGGTGTTGGCATAATAGAGCCGAAGCAGATGTTCTCCGTCATACTGTCCGCGAACATCTTCAAGCAAAAACGGTGCATCGGCATCGACTTCATAGGTCACGGGTTTAGTCGTGGGTACCTCGGTAATGACCAGATCATCAAAACTGCACCATTTGTCGGGGGCACTCGTCGGCGGCGCATGAAAGCCCGCTTCCATCGGAGTGCTGTTTAGACCCTGCGTGACATACAGATAGCGGAAGGGAAAAGCTCCTTCGCTCTGGACGGAGACATAGCGGTACGGCCCGCCATAGTGATCAACATACATGCGGGCTTCACGCCCGTTCGACGCGTTGATACGCCCCTCAATCTTATAGGTTGCACCGGGCTTCAGGCCGGTAATGGTCCGGTACAGTTTACATTCGGCCAGGTCATCCGAGGTGATCAGGGTAGCTTTCATAGTAACCGGTTGCGGCCAGCGTGGCCTTGAGGGACGCGTTGTACCACTGCCGCTCGGCCCAGGCGGAATTGTGGCTTCCGGAAGAATTCCACAACTGCCATCCGCTGAGCGTTCCCTGCTCGAAATCCCAGTTGTCGAAAGCGATGGGTTGCGGGACAAGCGCCGCATCCTGAATCAGATAGCTTCAGCCCTTACGCGCCCCCCAACGGCCCGTATTTCATTTTCCGCATTTTCTGAATCAGGCGGGCCAGCTCGGGAAAGCGCCAGTCCCGCTGAAAGTTGGCATCCATGTGCAGCGCATGATCCATATCGTTGCGCCAGATCCCCTGACCATCCTTATAGACATGATCCACGAATTCCTCCGGCGTGCCGGCCATGCCGTGAATCACCCCAAGAATTCCGCACAGCGTGGACGCCCCGCACTCGGCATCGCCGCCGGAGAGCGATTGTATACGCAGCGTCTCCATATAATCGTTTTCGCCGTAGAGGGCGGACAGAATGCAGTTAGCATTGTTGACATTGGCCACAAGGAAGCGTTTCTCGGTGCCGACCGCAAACACATAGCGCTCGTGGTTATGCCAGAACTCGCGAACCGCCGCCCGCCAGTCATCAGGATGCTCTGCGTGAAGCTGAACGCATATCATAGGTGTCGCGCGCATAACTGTTACCGGGCAGTACATCCAGCGCCTTGTCCAGCACCATGCGGATATCCGTTTCAAAATAGGCGACCGCTGTGGCGGCCGCCCAGTACATGCCCCACTCCACCGCCTCGCCTTCGTTCGACATCCGTGAAAACTTCTCCGCCATCCGGGCGGCGGCATAGGGCATGCCTGGAAAAACACACCCCATCGTTTCATGCTGGATATAGCCCTCCGGCAGCCAATGTCCATTGTTTCCGTGCTCGCGCTGTCCCATCTGCGGCGCAATCAGGTCCTTGCCTTTCATCAGCTCCAGCGCATCGGCCGTCGCCCCGAAATCCATCAGATCACAATGCTGCCAGGAATGCCTGATATCCTCATACGCCACCCCCGGACCATAGGTATTCAGGATCACCTGGTTCATAAAATCGACGTGCTGGTCGTCGATCGGAGAAAATTATCCCGTCCTGATAGTTTGAGAAATAATCATATTCGTCCCGTGTACTGCCTCCAAGCGTTCCGTTCAGCATAGAGAACCAGTCATCCGGCAGGCCCAGCCACTGCTCATGCGGAACCTTGAAGCTGCCGTCGGGGTTGCGGACTTTCACATATGCGTATCCGGTTACCACCCCGCCACACTGGCCCACCAGCATCGCCAGCGTTTTGTCATAATAATCCGCCTTGGAAAGTGGCCGTGGCGGCGCTGCAGTAACCGAAGCGGAAAGCAACCCAAACGCTGCACAGAGCAACGAGCTCTTCAGGCAGTCAAATCCCAAATACCCATATCCATCATTCATGCATAACCACAGCGATTAATACCATCATCCTGTCAACGAGCACATATGACCTCGGTAACCTGAAAATCGAGGTAAAAAGGAAGCCTACTCCTCCTCCGCAAGTCCCTTCCCATCCACAATCGGCTCCCCGATATCACCGGGCTCGAAAGGTGTGGTGAGCGGATCCATCGGCAATATGTTTCCATCAGCATCAAATTCCATCCGAACCAGGCAGGTCTGACGCTTGTATCCTCCGCCGGCAGGGAGACCGTGGCGGTGGTATGCGACATACCAGCGGTCGGTTCCGGGAACATTGACTACGCTGTGGTGCGCCGTTCCGATCGCCGGCGGATTTTTTTCGAGTACGATGAAGTCATCCCGGCCCTCCGGAGTCGTCACCGGACCGTAGGGGCTGTCCGAAACACCCCACCCCACGCGGTAGTTTGGGCTGCGCGCATCGTCGATCGACCACATGAAGTAATATTTACCGTTGCGCTTGAACACGACGATACCCTCGCGGAAATCCCTGAGGTGAATATCAACGGGATCGCCGTCGAGCGAAACCATGTCTTCGTTAAGTCTGACCACCTGACAGGGTTTGCCATTTCCCCAATAGAGGTAGGCCTGGCCGTCGTCATCAATGAACGCCCAGGGATCGATGGTGTTGGTGTGAATTGCAGGATTCCCCCTGCGCTTCAGCAGCGGGCGGTCCAATGCATCCTTAAACGGACCCGTGGGACTCGGACCGACCGCTACGCCGATCATTCCATCTCCACAGAAGTAGAAGTAGTACTTACCGTTTCGCTCGATGCAGTCGGGCGCCCAGGCGCGGACATCGGCCCAGCTGATTTCCTTCGACAGATCAATGATGGTTTTTTCAAATGTCCAGTCGACCAGGTTTTTCGAGGACCAAACGTTAAACTCGGTGGTCATCCAGTTGGGCTGATCCGTGGTGGGATAGATGTAGTAGGTATCGCCGAAAACACGGATTGAAGGGTCGGCGGTGTACACATCCATGAGCGGGGCGGGAGCGACGCCGGTCCAGGCTTTATCGCGCAGCAGCAGATCCTTCACCAGTGTACCCGGCACCTCAATGATGGAGCCATGACGCTGGCCATCGACCACCTGAACCTCGTCGGACACATTATTCCACTGTTTCCAGTCCTCCGTTGCATAGGCGCCATATCGTCCCTGCGAATAGAAGTCGACATAGAGCAGGTATTCGCCGTCGAGCTGGACCAACGCCGGGCCTTCAGCCCGTTCGGTGATGATTGGCGGCTTCTGCAGCGTCCATGGGCCGCGGGGGTCGTCGGCCGTGAGGTAATGAATCGGACCGTGTATCCCTTTCTTCTGCTTATCGCCCTCCTTAATCACGGCGATGTATTCATCACCACGGCGAAGCATCGTGCAGTCGATATGATCGAAACCGGGATCGATGAGCACCTTCGGTTCGCTGAATGAACGGAAATCACCGGTTGTTACGTAGTAGGTGCGGTTGTTCATGCTGTCGTCGGTCCGGGTTTCAGGGAAGCGGCCTTTGACGTCCGATGACCAGGTGATCATGAATTCGCTGCGGTCGGCATCATGGAAGATTTCCGGTGCCCAGCAGTTTTCAGTGCCATCCACCTCTTCCATGAGCGGAATGTACTGCTGCCCCGACCAATGGATAAAGTCGCGGGTGTTGGCATATCCGATTCCCTTGTCGTGCCAGCCGGTCGTCCATACCATGTGATAAACGCCATCGGATGACTGCAGAATGTGAGGATCACGCAGCAGCTTGCTGCCCACGGAGGGGTTGATATACACGCTCTCCAGCTCATGCCAGTTTTTTGCATCCTCGCTCCAGGCCATGTGCAGACCGTCGCCGCTGCCGCGGAAGGACGTAAACAGGTAGACCGTCTCGGGCAGATCGGGCAGCTTAAACTCCCCGGCACCGACGGACGGAGCGATCACAACCCCCAACAGGCAGTATAGCACTCGGGCTAAGGAGCTGATTTTTTGAGCGGAGCGCAGCAATACGCGCCGGAAAGGATTTTTCATGGTTAACCTGCCTTGTTTTGTATTCCTTTTGCATGCGGCACGTTCACTATCGAACAGACATTGAACAAACAGGAAATAACCATAAACCCATGAATCAAGAAAAGTCCAAAAGCCCAGGGGGCACGGTATAGGCCCCACGTAACACCTCAATCCGCACGCGGCCTGGAATCGTTTGGCCCGCAGATTGAAATAGGTTGATCCGCATAACGCCGGCCACGCAGATCATTCCGACGAGTAGTGTCTTCGATGGATACTGCTTTTTTATGCAGAGCAACACACTCAATGATTAATCTGAGTCCATCTGCGTTAATCTGCGGGCAAAACGTTTTACGTATCTGTGATTCTAGAACCGTTAAACGAGCCGGGTACCGCTTTCGGAAAACTCAATAAGCCGTTTTTTATACAAGGCACCGATGGCCTTCTTGTAGGTTTTCTTGCTGATGCCGAAGAGGGCGTAAATCTCCTCCGGCGGATGTTTGTCTGTGATAGGCATAAATCCGCCCTGCGCCCTGAGATGGTTCAGGATCACATCCGTAAGTTTGGTCACCTTGCCATAGCCCGGCTGGTGGAAACAGAGATCGATGTGGCCGTCCGGACGCACCTGCTTGATGTAGCCCTCGAGACGCTGTCCGCGTTCCAGCGGCTGAAATACGTCGTTGCGAAACACCATGCCCCATCGATCATTATTGATGATCGCTTTGTAACCGAGGTCGGTCTCCTGCCAGATGATCAGATCAACCTGATCGCCCAGTTTGTAGCGCATGCGTGAATTCCGGAGAAAGCGGTCGAGCTTGGCCGAAGCCACCAGCCGTCCGCTTACGCGGTCGAGATAGATGTACACCAGATAGGCATGTCCCTCTTTCATGGGACTGCGCTGCTCGCGGAACGGGACCAGCAGATCCTTCGGCATACCCCAGTCGAGAAAGGCCCCGATTTTCGTGACCTCTTTCACGCGCAGCAGGGCAAATTCACCCACCATGGCTTTGGGTGTTGTAGTGGTAGCCGTAAGCCGGTCCTCGGAGTCGCGCATGAGAAACACGTCAAGTTGTTCCCCGGCCGTCCACGCTTTGGGTGCATAGCGTTTCGGAAGCAGGATCTCGCCCAGCTCGCCGCCGTCCAGCAGCAATCCGAAATCGGACGGACGCACAACAGCCAATTGGTTCATCTGCCCCACCTTAACCATGGCGGCTTCCCTGCTCCCGGCGGCTGCGGATGCGCGGCGGGCGCCTGCCGCCGGTGTGCTTTGCCCGGCCGCTGGCATTGACGGTCACCTTGCCGCGGTTCTGGCGAACCTTTGGACCCGGCTTGGCATCGGCCCCCGTGGCATTCATCGACTTCTCGCAGTGCAGGGCATGCTTGTCATCGACGGGAATCGTCGTACGAATCAGCTTTTCAACGGCACGCAGATAGTCGCGCTCTGGCGCGCTGCAGAAGGAAATGGCATCCCCGTCCGCGCCGGCCCGGGCCGTGCGGCCGATCCGGTGGACATACGTTTCCGGCTCGACCGGCATGTCATAGTTGATGACGTGCGAAATGCCGTCGACGTCGATCCCGCGTGCCGCAATATCGGTGGCGATCAGTGCCCGCACCCGGCCCGATTTAAAATCGGCCAGGGCATTCGTGCGTGCGGTCTGGCTCTTGTTGCCGTGAATGGCGGCCGAGGAAATCCCCGCCCCTTCCAGCTTGCGGGCCACCTTGTTGGCCACATGCTTCATCTGCGTAAAGATAATCACGCGGTCGAGCTTTTTGCTGCTCATGATCGAGACAATCAGCTCATCCTTATGTTTCCGGTCGACAAACAGCACCTTCTGACCGATCCGCTCGACGGCCGGCTTTTCAGGTTCGATGGTCACGTGCGCCGGATCGTGCACCAGCGTTCGCGCCAGCTCGACCACCTTTGTTTCCATCGTGGCGGAATAGAAGAGCGACTGCCGCTTTTTCGGCAGCTTCGCAATCACCTTCCTGATGTCATGGATAAAGCCCATGTCGAGCATGCGATCAGCCTCGTCGAGTACGAAAATTTCGATGGCCGCCAGATCGATATGCCCCTGGTTCATCAGATCAATCAACCGCCCCGGAGTGGCCACCAGCACGTCCACGCCACGCCGCACGGCTTTCACCTGCGGATTCTGGCCCACCCCGCCAAAGATGACGGTGTGGCTGGCTTTTGTGTACTTGCCGTATTTGGCGATGCTGTCGCCAATCTGTGCGGCCAGCTCGCGGGTCGGTGCAAGAATCAACACGCGCGGCTTTCCGGCCTGCGGACGTCTCTTGCTGTTCTGCAGATGCTGGAGAATCGGCAGCGAAAACGCGGCGGTCTTGCCGGTTCCGGTCTGCGCGCATCCCAGCATGTCGCGGCCTTCCAGCAGCGACGGGATTGATTGTTCCTGGATGGGTGACGGGGTGTGGTAACCCGCCTCCGACACCGCGCGCCCGATTTCAGGCAGCAACAGGCCGAAGACGCCCCGGAGGTCGTTTTCTTTCTTCATTTGGATTTCCTTGCCGGCGATTAACTATTTTTCTGCTCGCCGCCGGTGGAGTGAAGAAAAAGACGAGGCCGCCGAATGCAGCCCTCGGTGAATAGGCCCGCGGTTCTATAGGTCCCGCCGACATAAGTCAAGGAATGTGAACAAGTTTTATTGAGTCACAGATTCTTATTTATAACCGGGCACCTGTCATGAAAGCAATCGACCAAAACGGTCTGCCTTCATCTACGGTCTAAAAAAACCTTGTATCGCCCGCGGGCCTGCTTGTTTCGGAGCAAGCCCTCTTTTTTACTGTATCGTTTCACTTCGAGAGTCATTTGCAGCACCTTCACAGGAGACGAGAAGGCCTCATCGCGAATGATCCGTGGGATGGCAAAACGATTTGAGCAGCTCTTCGATAACCGGCACGCTTCGGTATTTCACAAGCATCTCCTCCCAGTCAGCAACCAGGTCGTTGTCGGTGTGTTCGAATAGAGGATAACGCCCGAATTTGGAAAGTTT
Source organism: Pontiella sp. (assembly GCA_050298955.1). GTDB lineage: Bacteria > Verrucomicrobiota > Kiritimatiellia > Kiritimatiellales > Pontiellaceae > Pontiella. Next base: position 13,887 of record JBNKVA010000038.1, on the reverse strand, counting down.
CCGAACAGAAAATTCATCGATCGCCTCAATCCCTTCAACATAGAGTTGGTTGTTGCGGTCTCCACCCAGCGTATTGACGATACCTGATACCGCGGCAGCGACATGATCAGACAACCGCAACTCCTCCTGCAGGAACTTTGCCCAGTAGTAGGCCCGGTGCGGCTCGTTTGCGCTCAGTGTCCCGATCCATTCCAGCACCGAGCTTTCGTAAAGACACAGGACCTCGGATTGCTTTTTCCCTTTATCCGCCAGATAACGCCCTTCCAGCCAAACCATGCCTTCAACGATGAGCCATGGCGGTGCATCAGCATGTCCATTGGCATGAAAACGGTGAATGACCGAACCCCCGATGGCCTTGCGCGCGTAAGCCGATGCATATCTGCAGTAATCCCAGGAACCGTTGATGATAAATGCATCGCAACTCGGGGCGGAAAACTCAAGAGGAATGACTCCTATGCTCGGCATCAATCCATAGCCATCCAGGTTTTCATAATTATAAAATGCAACCGAACATGCGGTGGAATTACCGAAAAAATAGAGGCGATCCTCATCCACCGGAAGGGTGTTAAGAATGTGATCCACTACATTTTCCCCGTTGTCCGCGTACGCTTCCATGTCGACATCATAGGTATCACTGGTCGTGGGCTTTCTGGGCTCTTCCGAAATAGCGATGATCCACCGGCATACCTCCGCCCCATGCGTAAGCTGCTGTAACCTGCCCCTTGCTCCGCCCCCCAGATGAGTATAGAGCAAAAGCGGAACCTTGCGACCGGGCGTTAATGATTTCGGAACGTAGTAGAAATAGTCCACATCTCCACCAACCTTAATCGGCCCGGCAACCTTACCCACTTCGTACGGCAGGTTGGACGTATTCATCGAGGAGCCGCTATCACCAGCGTTTCCTGCCCCGGCAGTCTGCCTTATGTATTGCTGATCAGCTTCACATAGCTTGCCGATCGGCACCATGATTCTGCGGCCGTCCTTGCGGGCCAGTTCCACTTTGTTTCCGTCAACCCGGACCATGCTGGCTTCGATCGTGGATTGACCGTCGGCCGATTTCCAGGTTCGCAGTTCCCCCTGAACCCATAGGATCATACAGAAAAAAACACACACCAACAACCATAACCGCTTCATGCACACACCCCTTCGCCACATTAATCTTTCATAAATCACAGAATTAAAAACCCAATCCAATATAAGAATTGGAAGAACAATTGACTTTCGGACGATTGGATCAAACGGCCCGTGATCGCGGGTCGCGGCTACATCACCCTCGCTTCGGCAATCCATACCTCCTAGTTCACAACACCTGATCGCCGGCGCAACAGGATCCCTGAGAATCGAAAATCACACCCCCAGCATTTCGCGATTGAAACTGAACGTTCGTTCAGCTATATAGGTCTCATACAGTGAAGCCCGGAAATGATCTGCATCTCTCTGCGCGATCTGCGGGCAAAAAATCACGGAGTAAATCGTGCCAAAGAAAATCAATCTAACGGAAAAGATCGAGCAGCTGCGGGCGTTCCACCAGTCGGAGGGGCGCGCGCCGAGTTATGCCGAGATGGCCGAGCTGTTCGGCTACAGATCAAAGAATGCCGTCTACGGCCCGGTCGGCAAGCTGATTGAGCTGGGCTATCTCGAACGGAGCGGCAACGGCAGCATTGTGCTGACCAAAAAAATCACCGGCGCAATCAAGCTGCTCGGATCGGTCCAGGCGGGTTTTCCCTCCCCCGCCGAGGAGGAGCTGGTTGACACCATCAATCTCGACCAGTATCTCGTGCGCCGTCCGGAGGCGACCTACCTGCTGACCGTCAGCGGCGACTCGATGATCGAGGCCGGCATCCACCCCGGTGACATTGTCCTCGTGGAAAAGGGCGGCGTCCCGAAGCAGAACGACATCGTCATTGCCCAGATCGACGGGGAGTGGACGATGAAATATTTCGGAAAGGATCAAACCGGCGTCTACCTCGATCCCGCCAACAGCAGATACACGCGCATGCGCCCCGAGCGCTCCCTCGCGGTCGGGGGCATTGTCCGCGCTGTCGTCCGCAAATACGGCAAGTAACCGCAGATAGTACTCGCCCGCAGATCACGCAGATGGACGCAGATTTTTTATTTAGGTTTTTATTGCCTGAGTACCGGGTTCGGCCCGCAGGCACTCTAAACAAAATTAATTAATTTTTCCGAGTGCGCGGGTTTCATCTGCGTCCATCTGCGTGATCTGCGGGCAGTAAATCCGTAGTTTTAGTCATGAGTCAGGAACAGGCCATTATGCAACATTCGTTTCCGCAGGCGATTCTGCACGTGGACGGGGACGCGTTCTTCACGTCGGTCGAGCAGGCGATGCATCCTTCGTTGAAAGGGCGGCCGGTGGTGAGCGGCAAGGAGCGCGGGATTATTGCCTGCGCGAGCTATGAGGCGAAAGCGCTCGGCATCAAGCGCGGGCTCGGCCTGTGGGAGGCGCGCAAAAAGTGCCCGGACCTGGTGGTACTGCCGAGCGACTACGAGAGCTACAGCATCTATTCCAAGCGCATGTTCGAGATCATGCGGCGCTACACCCCCGTCGTGGAGGAATATTCGATCGATGAAGGTTTTGCCGACATCACCGGCCTGCGCCGGCTGCATCACATGTCCTACCCCGATATTGCCAAAAAGATCCAAGAGGCGATTAAGGCGGAACTCGACCTGACCGTGTCGGTTGGTTTGAGCCTCTCCAAGGGGCTGTGCAAGATTGCGTCCGACTACCGTAAACCGCATGGCATCACCGTCGTGCGCGGTAAACACATCCACCTGTTTCTGCCGCGCATCCCGCTGCATGAAGTCTGGGGCTTCGGCCCCAATACGGTTCAACTGCTGCACAAACATGGGCTGCAGACGGCGTGGGACTTTGTCCAGCGCCCCGACAAGTGGGCGCAGAAGCTGCTCGGCAAGCCGGGACTGGAGATCTGGCATGAGCTGCGCGGCGTAAACCTCCTGCCGGTAACGCCCAACCCCAAACCGGCCAACGTCAGCATCGGCAAGGGCAAGACTTTCACCTCACCGTCGTCCGACAAGCAGTTTGTCTACGCCAAACTGGTGCGCAACGTGGAATCGGCCTTTATCCGGCTGCGCCGCCACAAGCAACGCACGAGGGAAATCTACGTGGCGCTTCGCTACAAGGATTACCAGGAGTTCGGCCTAGGCGCGCGGCTCAACCGCGCCACCGACTCCACCCAGGAGGTGCTGCCGGTCGTGAAGGAGCTGTTTGAAAAACTGTTCCGACCGGGCATGGAATACCGCACCACGCAGGTTTGGCTCACTCGTCTCGAAACCGCCGAAAGCACCCAGTTCGACCTGTTTGAGGATCGGCTCAAGATCGACAAGTATGAGCGGCTGTCCAAAACGATCGATGAGATCAACGCGCGCTTCGGCAAGCACAAGGTTTTTTCCGGTGCGGCGCTCGGCATCGCCGATGTACCCGCCAACGACCGCACCGAGCTGCCGTGGCGCAAGCTGAACCTGCTGCCCGGCGAAACCGCCCGCAGCCGCCTTTACCTCCCCCGCCTCAACCTCAAAGTCTGAAATCCCGCAGACCGAACGGGAAGTTGCTGCCCGCAGATCACGCAGATGGACACAGATAAATCCAATTTTCCTTGCAATTCTTTTTAAGTTTTATATAGTGCTGACAACACAATCTGTGTCACTCTGCGTGATCTGCGGGCAAAAAAGATCTGCTGTCAAAATCAAGGAGGACGAATGGAGGAATTCAGGAACAAGAGTGAAACCTACCGGATCATCGGCGCATGCTTTGATGTATACAACGAGAAAGGCTGCGGATTTCTTGAGCCGGTTTATCAGGAATGCCTCGAATTTGAACTGGGCTTCCAGGAGATTCCCTTTCAATCCAAGCTGCCATTGGAGCTGTACTACAAGGGGTATCCGCTCAGACAGACCTACGAACCCGATTTTATCTGCTTCGGCAAGGTGGTCGTGGAAATCAAGGCGGTCCGGGAAATCCGTGACGAGCATCGAGCACAACTGCTCAACTATCTTCATGCCACCGGACTGGAGGTTGGACTGCTTATCAACTTCGGGCACTATCCGAAACTCGAATACGAACGCATCGTAAACACCCAAAAAATGGGTGGATCCGCAGACCGTAAGACGGGAGAAAAGAGTCCCGCAGATCACGCAGATTAACGCAGATAAGACCACGACTCAAAAAACTTGGTTTTATTTGTATTGCCTGCGGGGCGATATCGTTTCTAAAAAAAAGAACCTGAATAAATGATCTGCGTGCCCTTCCAGCCCGATAAGGAAACCTTAAACAAAAAATCTGCGTCCGTCTGTGTGATCTGCGGGCACGAAAAATTTGCTGGCACAAACCAGGACGGCGGGCAGGAATAAATCTGTGGGTTTATGCGCTCTGCTTTGCGCAAACGCCAAGCGCCCATTCGGCGGCGGCCTTGAGGTCGTTGTCATCAGGATGGCCGGAAGCATCCTTCCAGAGCTTCTTGCGCGAATCGGTGGGACCGTAGCCATGATCCTTCGGCAGGGTTTCCATCCATTCGATCAGCTCCGGATCGATCGCGCCCTGGCAGATAAAGTGGCCGAGTACGGCACAGTCCGGGATCAGCTGGGTTGCCGCTTCCAGGCTTTCGGCCGCATGCTTGGAATCAGGATAGGCGCCGAGGGTGGCGAACAGGCCAACCTTCTTATTCCTGAGCCGCTTCATGTACTGCCGCATTTTTTCGTCGGCCGTTCCCTCTTCGATCCAGAAGCCCAGCAGGATCAGATCATACTTGTCGGGATTGGGTGCCATCTCCACCCGGCTCAGCTCGGCATCCTCGAGCGCCAAATGGATGGATTGGGCCAGTTTGCGGGTGTTGCCGGTCTTGCTGGAATAGACAATCAACGTTTTCATCGAATACCTCGTTACGTTCGTTAAAATGGAGTAGACAGCATTCACACATATGAACGTTTCGTCAAGATTCACTGCTCTGCAATTCGCGTTTCTAAGCGGCAAACAGATGATGAATCCTCAATTCGATCCAAATAACCTAAAACGCAGGAAAAGGCCCATAGGCTCAAGCGGGTCGGCCATTTCTCCGAACGACGCGGCGCACGAAAAAGGACCGAGCGGGTACGCGCTGTTAACACCTATTCCCCGTGCTTTTTATCTGCTAAAACTTGTTGCCACCGCATGTAAAATAGTTTAATCGTGTTGCATGAATAATACAAACAAGCGTCCTACAATTTACGATCTTGCCAAACTAGCCGATGTCTCGCCGGGCACCGTGAGCCGCGTACTGAACAACAAGGATAGAGTCAGTCCCAAGACCCGATCCCGGATTCTTGAGCTTGCTCATGAGATTGGGCTCAAACCGAGAGCCACGGCCCGCGGCAAGGAAGTGGCCGTCATCACCGAACCGCATTTCACCGACCGATTTCGTGGATACACCAGTGTTTTGACTTCGCACGTAGCCTTTGCCCTCTCGGAGCGGGGTGTGGGCATGCTGCTGCCTTCCGATCCCGTCCGTCAGCTTCCGGGCTACTTCATCGACGGGGTGATCGCCATCACCTACGAACCGGAAATCCAGACGATGCTCAGCGAGGTCGAGAAAAAGGTTCCCGTTGTTTATCTGGACCACTTTGCTGCATCCGCGAAGCAGTATGTAGTGCGTTCCGACCACTATCAGAGCGGCTACAAGGCCGCCAAGTATCTCCTCGATCGCGGCAAGAGAAAACTGGCGTTTGTTTCCGGTGACACCCTGCCCGCCCGGGTGCGATTGCAGGGCTATATCGATGCGATCAAGGATGCGGGGATACCGGTTGACAACAATCTGCATATCCTGGTGAAGGGCGAAGATGAGCTGTTTATCGACAGTAAACTGCAGGTGCTGATGAAAGAAGACGAATCGCTTTACATGGTCGTAAACCGGGTGGTCAAGAACGAGGCAGATGCGCTCTATGTCCCGGGAACCAGTCTGCAGGCCATTGAAGCGCTTCATGTGCTGATCAACGTCATGAATCTACACGTACCGAAAGACATTGCGCTCATCGGCGGCGAAAACACCGGCATTTCGATGTTCCAGCATCCGCCCATGACAACGATGAGCGAGCCGCTCGACGAGATGGCCCGCACTGCGGTTGAGATGGTCCTTGCGCTTTCCGAAAAGCAGACCATCAAAGAACGTACCGTCACATTGCCGGTCGATATCATCGAACGCGACTCCGTCCAGTAGACTTCATGCCGACACGGTAAGTTGACCGGTCGCAATCTCCCTTAGCGCTTCCTCTTCAACATCGCTTCAGGAGCGCTCATGGATCAACCTGGACCACCGAAGTCCACACATCCGTCCTCAGGTGGAGCGCGGACTGATCAAAGCGACTGAAAACGCGGCATCGCCCCCATCATTCAGGGTTTTTGCGTCTTATCGGCTGCGTCGATTCAGCCGAACCCAATCACCCCCGTAAAAACTCCACCCTCCGCCCCTTGGGTATATTGTTACTTTTTTGATAAAACTGTTTTACTTCGGTTGTGATTTCGTCTATATCTATCTTCAACTCAATGAGGAAAGGTATGACTACAACCAACAACGATTTCATAATTGGGGCTGATCTTTCGCTCCTGAAACGCAAGGTCGAGCGGGGGGCAACCTATCGCCTGGGGGGACGGGTGGTTGATCCCGTGGAAATTTTAAGGAGTCACGGCTTTGACTGGGCCCGACTGCGCCTTTTCCACACCCCCAGCGGTCATGGCGCGCAATGCACCGATTTGAACTATACGCTGGATCTCGCACGTACGCTTGCCGATGCGGGTTTCAGGCTGATGCTGGACATTCATTATTCGGATACCTGGGCGGACCCCGGCAAGCAGCACCCTCCCGCGGTCTGGCGGGATCTGGCCTTTCCGGAACTGGAGCGGGCCGTCTATGAATACACACTCGAGGTTGTCACCGCCTTCTGTGAGGGCGGCACCGAGCCGGACATGGTTCAGGTCGGCAACGAAATCACGCCCGGCATGCTCTGGGAAAACGGGCGTATTGCCGCGGCGCATGATGTCAACGAAGCGCAATGGCAGTTTATGGATTCCTCGAACGACAAGGCCGCATGGCATCGCTTCGGCAAACTGATGAAGGCCGGCATTCAAGGCGTTCAGGATGCCACCGGGAAGAACACCGAAATCATGATTCACATTGACCGCGGCGGCGATATCCCCACCAACCGCTGGTTTTTCGACAACCTGCTGGAACAGGGCGTCGAGTTTGACGCCATCGGCGAATCCTACTATCCCTTCTGGCACGGCATGCCGGAGGATCTGGCCGATACGCTGTACTATCTCGGCAGCCGCTACGACAAGGATATCTATCTTGCAGAAGTGGCTTATCCGCACAAGCACCATGAAATGTATGAGCATGCACTGAGCGGCGACCAGGAGGGCTGGGAGCAGCTAACCGGCAAGTATCCCCTGTCTCCCTCCGGACAGAAAAAATTCATGCAGGATGTGCTCGATATTGTCCGGGCCTCCTCGCACGGAAAAGGCATTTTCTACTGGGCCCCGGAATGGATTCCGGTGGCAGGAACCGAAGATGAGGGCGACGCGCCGCCCTGCTGGGCCCGCGCACTGTTCGATGAACACGGCAATGCGCTTCCGGCGCTGAACGTCTTCAGGCAGGACCAGGTCATGGCCTAGGCCGCCTTCACCATCCCCCAACCAAGAACCAAGGAAAACCATGGACAAGTTTGTACTTAACGTTATTCACCGGCCTGAACTGGTGCCGGAATACATCAATACCGATGCAGTGGAAGGCAAGGCCGATGATCTCGGCGCCAAGGAAGTGGTCGGCGAATCGCTCGACATCTTCCGTCTGCAGCAGGATATCGCGCATAAAAACGGGCTGATCTGCACCATTCAGATGACGTATGCGGCACTCTACAACGAGGAGGCGATCGCGCTGGCCAAGCAGTATCACGAGGAATACGGCGACGAAATCGGCCACACCTTCCTCGGCGTCAACTGCGAAGAGTTCCGCGAAAAGTACGGCCTGAAGGATCCGGCGATCTGGCTCTACCACATGGACGACAAGAAGCGCATCGTGGTCGACTCGTTTGAACGCTTCAAAGAGGTCTTCGGCTTCTATCCATCCTCCACCGGCTCCTACTACATGGATGCCGAGCTGATCGCCTTCATCAAGGAAAAGTATCCGATGGTGAAGATTGCGGTGGCGACCTGCTTTGAAGAGGGCCCGAAGGTGTTCCGCCACGCCAACAACTCCTGGTACACCATCATGGACGGTGCGCCGTGGACGGCCTGGGTACCCTCGAAATACAACTCGCAGGCCGTGGCCGAGAACGAAGAGGACGACCTGGGCATCGTGGCCGTTCCGCATCTTTCGCGCGACCTGCTCGCCATCCAGGACAATGCCGGCGACATGTTCGGCACGCACCCGCAGAATGTCATCCGCGGAATGATTTATGAAAAGGACCGCCTGCCCTTCCAGTACAACCTCATCGACCAGTACCAGGTCATGAAAAAGTACAACAAGGGCTTCTCCTACAACCTCGTCTATGTCGGCCCCGGCTGGATGGGCAAAGCCGGACGCTGGGAATGCGACTACAAGACCCTCGTCAAATCCTACGAGGATATGATGGCCTACTACGGCCAGCTTAAGAAGGAAGGCAAAGTCGAGGACTTGACCATGTCGGACTTTGCCGACTGGTATCGCGGCAACAAGGCCATCAATGAACCGAGCTGCGCGCTCTGGAAGGACACGCTCTTCGGCACAAAGAACCAGGTCTTCTGGTATGCGGACTCGCAGATGCGCGCCACCGTGGAGATGAAAATGGGCGGCGCGATCGTCGATCTGCGGCCCTATGCCTCGAAACTGCGCCGCCCGGTCGGCGCCGGCACGAAGGCCAACCAGGATGCTTCCTACCCCTACATCGTGCAGTCGCGCTACCGCGCCGGACCGTTTGTGCACTATGCCGGTGAAGGTGCCATTAAGAGCGCCAAGATCCGTCACGGGGAAGAAGAGGTCGACCTGAGCTCATGCCGCACCACAGCCACCTACGAAGAAGGCGAAGGGTGGCGCAAGTGCATCCTGCGGCCCGTGACGGTGGAGTTCAGCAGCCTGACGGTCGATATCGAAACCAGTTACACCTTCCTGGAAAACACCGGAAAGATTGAGATCAGCCGCAAGGTGGTGGGCATCAGCGATGCCTCCGCGCAGGTGGAGATCGATGAATTCCTCACCTCCTGCTGGGGCACGACGGAATATCCCGAGGATCTGACCGGCTGCATGCTGTCGATATCAGGGAACAACGGCGAGCACAGCGTGCTGACCTACGACTATCGCTGCCGTGAGGTGGATATGGAGAACGTCACCGCGGTCGAAGCCGTAATTCCGATGGTACAGACGAAAGTGAGTCTGATCCCGGCTGCCGAAGGCTGCACCGGCTACTATGAGGAAGGATACTCATTTGCGCCCAACCTCAAGATCGGCCTCTACCGCAAGGTCGGATTGAACGATGCGTTAGTAAGTACGTTTAAACTGGAACAAGCGAGGTAGGGCGCTTTCGGCGAAAGCGCCGCGGACGGCTCGGCGAGCCGTCCCTACCCCTGAAACCAACAGGAGATTTATTATGTCACAAGGAGTTACAGGCCCCATCAACTACCGCTGTCCGCAATGTCTTTTCCGGGCAATCGACTATGACCTGCTCTTCGACAAGGAGCAGGAGCAGTATTACTGCCGCCGCTGCAACTGGGAAGGCGAAGAGGTTGAAATCCTCGGTTTCTACTCGGTCTACAAGCAGCAGTATAAACATATGCTCAAGCGCTGGACGGTCGAACAGATCGAGGCCAAAGATGAAGACGATTAAGTTTTAAGCACCAAAACCTCCAAGGGGGGCTTCAGGTTCTGGAGTCCCCCGTTTTTGCCATGGACCTTACCTCCATCAAGCTGATCCCGCTTCTAGCTCTCGCGACAATCTCCCTCTTCGCCCGGGCCGGGGACTTCATGGTCGGCGCCGACCTGTCCGCCGCTACGGTGGTCGAAGAGCGCGGAGCCCGATTCTTCGAAGGCGGACAGGAGAAGGATCTCTTTCAGATATTCAAGGACAACGGCTACAATACCATCCGCCTGCGCCTGTTTCTGGAGGCGGACGGACGCTGGGATGCGGTCAACGATCTCCCCTACACGCTCGAACTGGCCCAACGGGTAAAGCAGCACGGTTTCCGGCTGCTGCTGGATTTCCACTATTCGGATACCTGGGCCGACCCCGCTCACCAATACACCCCGGGTATCTGGAAAGATATGTACCAGGGTGAACTGGAACTGGCTGTGTTTGAGTACACCCGGGAATCGCTGAAAGCCTTTGAGGAGAAAAATGCCCTTCCCGACTATATACAGATCGGAAATGAAATAACGCCGGGCATGCTCTGGCCCAACGGGAAAGTCAGCGTCAAACGCGAGTCGATCGAGGATCAATGGATCAACTTCACGAATCTGCTGAAAGCCGGCATTCGAGGGGTGCGTGCAATTGATCCTGACGAACAGATCAAGATTATCCTGCATGTGCACAACGGTGCCAGCACTGAAATAACCGTCAGCTTTTTCGACCGCATCAGACTGCATGACGTTCCGTATGACATCATCGGTCTGAGCTACTATCCATGGATGCACGGTCCGCTGCATGACGTCGAAGAAACCCTGCGGCAGATTGGGGAGAAATACAAAAAGGACGTGATCATTGCCGAAACCGCCTACCCCTACCGGACCCTCCACCATACCAGGCACGGACTCGAGTTCCCACAAACCCCTGAAGGCCAGCGCGCATTTCTTTCTGCACTCACCCGGGCCGTACGCAACACTCCGCAAAGGCATGGAAAAGGCATCTTCTACTGGTATCCTGAATCCGTTCCCACTCAGCATCACAGGCCCTGGATGGGTGGCACTACTGCGCTGTTCGATACCGAAGGCCATGCCCTCCCCGCCCTCGGCACGGTTGCGGAGCAAGCGTCATGCACCTCGGCAGCATGCAGCGCCCTGGTTTCCACGCCGACACAGTGAAAAGGAAAACAGATTGAGTGACCAAGCTCACAGATGATGCCCAAGGAACTTGAAAAAAAACTGACTGAACGAACCCAGGATGCAGATGATGATTCGGCATGTTTGAAACACCCGCTACGCTAAAGACACCAAGGGCTCAATGCGTTTTTAATGCCGGTGCTTTTTAATAAAAACCGCAACCGCGTTCATGGAGGGTCGCCGGCCTCGGCGCCTGGGCAGCGAGGCCGCTGCCCCTCCAAAGATTCAACCAGGCGGATACCATTTATTCCAGCTCAACGCGGAAGAACGAGCAGGCGGAATCAATCGGCACCGGTTCTGCATTGGAAGGAGCCGTTGCCTGAATGCCGGACTGATTCGTTGACCAGAATCCTCCCAGCGCATCCGTGCACAGGATCCGGTAGCTCTTGCCGGCCACCGACTGCCACTGGATCACCAGCACATTGGCGTTGGTGCTGCTGGGCACAGCGGATTCTATCTTCAGTATAGATGTGGCGTCGGTCGGATTCGTGCCGGCCATCCATTCACCCAGATCGATCATTCCGTCCCCGTCATAATCCGAAGAACCATCGGAGGAAGTCGTATCTCCGAAGTTGGCAAATTCCCAGGCGTCTGGAATGCCGTCGCCGTCAGCATCCGGATTACCGCCTCCGGCTGGTGCAATGACAAGCGCAATATTATCGACCACGGTTTCCGCACCGCCGGTAATGTCCTTGATCGTAAGATCAAAGACCGCAGACTCCCCGGCAGCCAGGGTGACATCGTCAAGACCCGACAGCATTACGTCGAAATCGTCGAAATCGGTGCTTGCCGGAATATTTACCTGCCAGGGTGGCAATTCGCCGGAACCCAGCAGCGAATTCGGGGCATTCGTCAACTGTCCTTCTATATAGGTAACACTCCAGTTCCTCGGCGCACCACCCCATGTCCGAACCGCATCAAAGTTTATGCTGTCCAGAACAACAGCGCTGCCGCTCGAGTTGGTTACCGCAATCCGGAATGTAAAGACCAGTGTTTTGGTTCCATCCTGAAGCTTGAAAGCGCCGTTCGTGTCTTTTGAGGCGCCGGTGATGCCATATACGTTTCCATACGTCCCATCGTTGGAACCCGTGCCGGCTTTGGCGGCAACAGGTCCGGTGCCCACCGAGGAAAGTGAGGCTGTCAGGCCCGGCCCGTTCTCCGTAGGTGTTCCAAGTACACCTGAATCCCAGCCGATCACACCGCTGTTGCGGTCCAGCACATTCACAAATATCTTCAACGTAGCCGTGGCCGTTTCACCGTTGCCGTCATCCACCAGGACCGTACAGATATTGGTTCCTCCATCAGATACAGAAGGCGTTCCGCTGAGCGTACCGTCGGACGCCACGCTCAGCCAGGCCGGATCTGCGCCGACTTTGCTGAATGTCAAAAGATCGCCATTATCATCCGAGGCATCATCGGCCAGTGTGCTGCTGTACGCCTCGTCGGCGGTGGCGTCCGCTTCGATGATTGGATTGGACGTAAAGAACGGCGCAATATTTCCCGCATCTGGATCCAACAGTTTATATTCAATGCCGACGTTATCGAAACCGCATTCCCAGCTTTGCCCCCCGGAGAAGGTCAGCTCGAAGGTTGCACTTTGGCCGTCAGCCAGAATAACGTCGGCCAACGTACCGTAAATTGATGCGTCTACCTCGTTCCAACGGTCAGCAGGCACATCATATCCACCTAATGAAGTTGCGCTACCGAGATCGCCGCCCGTATACTCCACATCAACATGCGCAAAGGCACCACTCCAATCGCGGAAGACATCAAAATGCAGACCATACAGCAGCATGGAAGCTCCCGAATTATTATTCAGTGTGATCGTCCCGGTATTAGCTGCTATCGCATTATACTTATCTTTTATATAATACTGCGTTGAATCCCCTTCTACTGCTGGGGGATTGATGGCTGCCGATCCCCAGGTGTTGTCGGATAGGTTATCCCGGTTTGGGGTTCCGGACTCGTATTCGATACGTCCATTTGTGGTTCTGATCCCGGCTTCCGTGGTTACAGATCCGGAAATTCCCGGTATGGAAATTTCAGGGGCTGTATTTGGATCATTAGCGCACCAGCCGATCACCAGGGTGGCACCGTATTCTATGACATAGATCTGAAGTTCAGCCGTATCGGTATCCCCGTCTTCATCCTCCACCTGGACGATAAAGGTATTCATGCCGGCATTGGTGGAAACCGGCGTTCCGGAGAGCGTTCCATCGGTTGCGATATCCAGCCATGCGGGTCCGCTAATCCTGCTGAACGTCATGTCCTCGCCGCCCGGATGAACCGCCTTCGCGGCAATCGAAGAACTGTACGGCTTATCCACCTTGGCACTATCCGTCAGTTTAATAAGGTCGGACTTAAAGAGCGGCTTATTGGTTGAAGGTTCAGAGACTTCCCCGATAAACGCCATATTATCAATAAACACCCCGTATTTAGTCAGATTACCCTTGCTGGCCTCAGTCACGGTTATTTCGAATACAGCCGTATCCCCATACGCCAGCGTTGTGTCCACCAGATTAGTGAAGGAAACATCAATATCGGCATAATCGTCGCCTACGCCGTCGAAGAGCTCACTCTGGATCTCCAGCTGACCTGATTCAATAATCGTACCGGGCGTAAGATCAAGATCCCCGCTTACATAGTTTACCGTCCATCTTTTTGGGGCCCCTTCCGTTGTTCGGTCGGCGTCAAAGCTGAACCCTTTTAAGCTGAACTCCCCGTAACTGTTATTCGTCACAGCCATGGCTAAGTGATACACGGTTTGCTTGAAACCGCCATGCAGACGGAATGAACCGTTATTCGGATCACCGGAGGC
>JBNKVA010000037.1:0-56125 GCA_050298955.1 Pontiella sp. | reverse complement strand
CAGGCCAACTATGCCGGCGCGCTCGGCATCGCCTATATCAACATTCTCTATGCGCCGTTCCTCGTCGGCATGGGTGATGAGGAACTGCACCAGGTCGCGCAGGAGCTGATCTTCAACGGTTCGCAGAATGCCTTCTCACGGGGCGGCCAGACACTGTTCCTCGACTTCAACATACACACCGGCGTACCGAGCTATCTCAAGTCCGTACCCGCGATCGGCCCCGGCGGCCATTACCAGCTTCGGCTCAAGGACGGATCCATCGTGGAACTGCAGGAGGAGCTGCGCAACGAAACCGATTCCGCCGGCTACAGACTGATGGATCTCTATTACAATGACCCGGCGCTGGGTAAACGGCTGGTCCTTCGCGAACTGGCTGATGAAAAGGAAGGAACCATCTACGACCCCGAGGTGACGGCCGCACTGACAGATGCCGATGAAGCCATTGTCACCTATAGCGACTATACCCGTGAAGCACAGGCGTTCTGCCGCGCCCTGCTCAAGGTCTTTGGCGAAGGCGATGCCCACGGCCGCATTTTCGAGTTTCCGAAGTGCGATTTCCATGTCTCCGACGAAACCTACGAGGATCCGGAACAGTTTGCCATCTTCCGGGAGGCGTGCGATCTGGCCTCCCGCAACGGATCGACCTATTTCATCTTCGACCGCGACGAAGTGACCCTTTCGGCCTGCTGCCGCCTGCGCACCACCATCAGCGACAGCCGGATGCTCAAGCATCCCGAGAGCATGCGCTTCTGCGGCTTCCAGAACGTCACCATCAATATTCCGCAGGCCTCGTACCGCGCGGCCCGGACCGGTGGCGATATCATGAAAAACTTCTTTGCCGAACTCGACCACATCATGGAACTCGCCGTCGACGCCCACCTGCAGAAGAAGGCCAAGGCCGCCGAAATGCTCAGTGGCCCCGGGCATCCCCTCTGGCAGATCGGCAAGGCGGCCAATGATGGAAAACCCTACGTCGACCTTGAAAACTGCACCTACATTCTCGGACTGATCGGCGTAAACGATGCAGTCAGGTTCCTGATCGGCCAGGAGCTGCACGAGAGCCGGCAGGCCCAGCGCCTGGGACTGAAGATCGTTGCACATATGTACGCCAAAGCCAAAAAGCTGGCCGCAAAGTATAACCTCAAGTTTACACTCGAGGAATCCCCGGCGGAATCCGCCGCCCGCCGCCTTGCCAAGTCCGACATGATCTACTTCCCGGAGGAATCAAAGGATATCGTCAAGGGAATCAATGATGCAGAATACTATACCAACTCGATCCACCTGGCCGCCGAGGCCGATGTCTCGCTGGTTGACCGCATCGTCGAACAGTCTAAATATCACAGCATGATCGAGTCCGGGGCGATTACGCACTGCTTTATTGGAGAGGAGCGTCCGGATGCCGATTCCATTGCGCACCTGATGACGGAAGTTTTTTATCGGACCCAGTCCGCGCAGGTGTGCGTGTCCCCCGAATTTACGTTCTGCGATACGTGCCACCACCAGACCCGCGGTCTTCTGACAACCTGTCCGGAATGCGGCTCTACCGAGGTGGTCGGGGAAACCCGCGTGGTGGGCTACTTCAGCAAAGTGCAGAACTGGAATAAATCAAAACGTTACGGCGAACTGCTCGCCCGCCACGCCGGCAGGTACAACATCACGACGGCCGAAGACGGTCCGGTTGAGCCTAAAATCGTAACCAGGAAAGAGGCGTAAGGATAATATCATGGCTGAAAAATACCAAATCAGGGTGTTCGGGAAAAAAGGCTGCGATAAGTGCCACACCCTCAACCAACGCCTCGACAAGCTGCTTGCGAAGGGCAAATACGGCACCTTTGAAAAGCTCTACTGCGATGTGGAAACCATCGACGGACTGGTTGCCTTCGCTGAAGCGGAGTGCATCAATCCCTCGCGTATCCCGGCCATGCTCGTCACACAGTGGAACGAGGAAGAAGGCGAATACGAGCCGGTTTCCGTCAAGGAACCCGGCGCTGCGGACACCGTCTGCAAGAAAGCCAGGCTCTACCAGTATCTGGGCCTGCAAACCGACTATTCCGAAATCGGCAAGGGCGTCATCTCCCCCCGGATGATTCAGGCGATCCTTGACGAAGTCTCCACGTAATCGATTATCACCCGGCCCGCCAGGCGCGTTACCTCCTGCCCCCAGCGCCTGGCGGGCCACCCTTGATTCATCATGGTGTCGCAGACCGTCCAGCCGGAAATCGCAAACCGGAAACCGGAAAACACCTCGGTTTACGGCTACCTTGAAAAACCTTCGATGGTGGACTATCCCAGCCGTTTCGCCGCGGTGTATTTCACCAGTGGATGCAATTTCAGCTGCGGGTTCTGCCACAACGCCGCACTTATGGGAAAGAAGCAGGACGGATTGTCGTGGGAGCAGCTCGAAGCCGCATCCGTCAGGTTCAGGAAGGACTGGGTCAACGGGGTCGTGATAACCGGCGGCGAACCCACCTGCAGCGATGACCTCCCGGCACTGATCCACTTCTTCAAAGCACGCGGCTTTGCCGTCAAACTGGATACCAACGGCTCCAACCCCGACCGGCTCGCGGAATGCATCCCGCATGTCGACTACGTGGCCATGGATGTCAAATGCGGGCTTTCATTCTACCATGAAATCGTCCGCTTCTCAGAAACAGATAAAATCCGGCAATCCGTCAGCCTCATCAAGGAACAGGCCGCCGACTATGAATTCCGGACAACCGTCATCGAATCCATTCATACCGATGCTCAGATGGATGAGGTCAAAGAAACCGTGAGCGGCTCCCGGCGCTATGCCCTGCAGGCATTCATTCCCCGCGATGAGCTGCCCGGCGCGGCCTATCGTTCACATCCCCGCACCACGGCCGCCCGCCTTCACGAACTCCGTGACCGCATGGCCGGCTGCGCCGACGAAATCCTTCTCCGCGGCGCATGATGGGCATCTATTCTAATTGACCTCGGACAGCTGATTGAGCTGCAGGTTGAGATCCTGCCACAGGGTTGACGTGGCGAATTGCGGATACTCGCCTCCGCTGTCGGACATTTCGAGAACCGTAACCCAGTCGGAGCCTTCCACCTGAATGGCTTCGAGCCGGAAATCGTCGAGCACCCGCCGCGAAGCCAGCGTAATCTGTTCGCACTCGGCAATACCCTGAAATACTTTCCGCCCGGTCAGCCGCACCACTTTGATTTGAAAGTCGGCATCCTCGATGGAAGCCAGCTCGTTGCCTTTTTCATCCAGCCACATGACTTTCGTATCCTTCAAATTGAGCAGGGTACTGCTGTTAATCGCGTATGCAGGAAAGGCTGGAAGAGCGTCGTTAATACCATCCTGAACCGGATTAAGTCCCATGACCGCACCCAGGCGGCCGGCCACGCCATTCAACACCAGCGGTTCCCAGCTGCCGCTCTGAGGTACACGCTGAAAACGCAGCTCGGCATCTTCCAGGCGGAGTTTGCTGACAAACGGTTTTTTCGGGGAAAGAAACGAAAACCAGTTGAATGACAGCTTAACATCAGGCATTTCCGCGCCCTGAATTAACAGCCCCTTCAACCGCAACCCCAGCAACGGCGTCATCCCGCACTTTTTGAGCGAAACCGGCAGGCGCGTCCCGTTCGAGATTTTGTCTGCCACGAGTGCGCGTACGCCTTCGGTGCGGGAAATGGCGTGGGCTCCGATATAAAGAATAAGCAGGACCAGGCCGGTTGTGATCAAACGGCGCTTCAAAATAGAAGATTTGCTCTTGGCGGTTTTCTTTTTAACCATTCGCCAGTTCCTTTGACCGGGCCTGTGCCGCCAGCAAGGCCGCCACGACCGCGTCCTTGACCTCGCGTTCTTCCATGGTATTGATCGCAGCCGCAGTGGTTCCCCCTTTCGAGGTCACCTTGTTTCTCAAGGCACCGGCATCCTCGCCGGTTTCCTTCATCAGCCTGGCGGCGCCGCTGACCGTAGCCAGGGCGAGTTCACGGGAAACCCCGCTCTCCAGGCCCATCTGTTCCGCGGCTTCCAGCATGGCTTCCAGCAGATAGAACACATACGCCGGTCCGCTTCCACTTAAAGCCGTTACCGCATCGATCTGCTCTTCGTCAACCACAACGGCGCAACCTACCGCGCCCATCAGCTGCATGGCAATCTCGACATCCGCATGGGCGGCAAATTCGCCGGCGGCGATGCCGGCCGCACCCTCGCCCACCAATGCCGGGGTATTGGGCATCACGCGGACTACCCGGATCGGCTGGTCGCCGGCTATCTTTTTTGACGGAATGCCGGCCATGATGCTGACCACCACGGCATCCGGCTTTAAAACGCTTTCGATATCCGGCCAGACGGAGGGGAAAATCTGGGGCTTGACGGAAAGCACGATCACATCCGCATGTTCGACAGCGGTTGCATTGTCGGCAGCGGTTTTCACCCCGTACCTTCCCGCAAGGTACTGCAGGCGCTCGTCCGATATATCCGTTAGGCAGACATCGCCGGCGGCCACAACCTGCTGCTTCACAATTCCTGCTACAATGGCTTCCGCCATGTTTCCGGCTCCGATAAAGACAATCTTCATAGTTTCAACACCCGTTTAGTAAGCTCACCAGATCCGTAAAGTATAGTACGGAACGCGAGATGTACAATCTTTGAGGCCCTTGTGCACCCGTGTTTATTTATAAACTCGCTCGCCAAAGAGGTCCGTCCCGATCCGGACCCAGGTACTGCCCTCCTCAATGGCAATCTCAAGGTCGTGCGACATCCCCATCGAAAGCTCTGCCAAAGGCGTGCCGGTCGCGTCCTGAACGCGGTCCCGCAGTGTCCTCAAGGCCGCAAAATGAACACGCGCTTTTTCCGGATCGGGTGTAAAGGGCGGAATGGTCATCAAACCATGGACTTCAATCCTGGACATCTGATTGGCCGCATCGACAACACCGGCCACTTCTTCAGGCTTCAGCCCCGATTTGGTGCCCTCGCCGGAGACATTGACCTGCAGCAGGACGGGTAACGGCATTTCAGCGTGCTGGTCCAGGGCCCTCAGCAGCTTCAGGGAGTCAACGGAATGGATCATCTGGAACAGATTGGCCGCAACCTTTGCCTTGTTACTCTGGAGATGCCCGATCAGGTGCCATTCCAGCCCGGGCGGGCACAGCGGAATCTTCGCCTGTGCCTCCTGGACCTTATTTTCGCCAAACAGCCGCAGACCGCACCTCGCCGCATCGCATACCGCTTCGGGCGGCTTGGTTTTGGAGACCGCCAACAGGCGAACCTCACTGCGTGCACGCCCGGCCTCCTGACAGGCCGCGGAAATCCGCTGTTCAACCGCATCCAGCCGCTCTTCAAATGAATCACTCATAATCGTCCGTTTGATGATTGTTCGTTCTGCTTGAACACATACCTGCATTCCCACTAGGGTTAAAGGATGAAAGTATCAAAACTCCTACTCCGCTCCCTGCTGCTGCTCCTGCCTGCGTCTTCCGCCCTGGCCGGAGAAGAAGTCGATCGATTGCTGGCCGGATATTCCAACATCGATACCGTCACCTGCCAGATCCGCCGGACCAAGAAGGGCGAACTCGGAAAGATGACGTTCCTCAGCCGGGTCTACTGGACCGGCAAGGACCAGCTCCACGCCGAGGGCATTGCACCGATGAAGCGCCGCACCATCGTGGATGGGAAGCGGCTCTGGCAGTATGTCGAGGGGGATCCCAAGGGCTTCTCGCGGCCTATTGAGGAGCTGTCTGATCAGATGATCATCTCCCTGAAAATGGTGCCGGGAACCGCCATGGACCACCTCCTGCGCCTTAAAGGCCTCGAGGAACAAACCGTTCCCGATGATGACGCAGGCCGGAAGCGCATCGGCATCCGGACCGATGCGCAATATGTCCTGTTGAGCCTCGACGATAAAGGGCGCCTGATCCGGCTGCAGTTTTTCAAAACACCGGCGATGAATGAGCTGATGGCGCAGTATGATTACAGCGATTTTACCGAAGCCGCGCCGGACAGCTGGGTTCCTCTGAAGCACATGATTATACAACACGGAGAAAAAAGCGATTTTGAGGAAACCGTTAAAATCGACCGCTATATAGCTAACAAACCGGTTGCGACCTCATTGTTCATCGCTTCCAGTTTCTTCGACAAGGACGTTGACTTTGTGGATGATTTTGCAAAAATTTATCCAGAGTCAAAGGGAATGCGGGAACCCCCGCCAAAGTAAAGGAAATGACAATGAAAAAACTAATTGCATGTTTGTTGGCGGGAGCCTTCATGATGGCAACCGTTGCCCCGGTTCAGGCCGAAATGGCAAAAGGCGAAGGTCGTGGCGGAGTCATGGGCTTCATTGCCGGCTGCTGCTTCGGTGTCCGTGCCGGATCTGATTACAACGACGGCAAGGAAATCCACTGGCGCGAATGGGTCATGCTGATTCCCTATGTGAACCTGGTGTTCGCGGTCTGGAACGGTATCGATGGCGCCAACGGCGTAACCCGTGCCGATTATGCCGAGCAGTATGGATCGACGTACTATTAATCGATATCCATTGATGCTTAAGAAGAACATTCCGGCGATCCTGATCGTGGGAATGTTCTTTTTTTCTGCCCGGTGTCCTGCTGACCCTCTGGAACTGGCCGAGGATCTGTTCCAAAAAGGGGAGTGGCAGCTTTGCCGCCGGGAGTGCCGCCGGGCCCAGCTTGAGGGTGCCGAACCCAGCGGTCGCTTAACCCTGCTGTCAGCCATGGCCTCGGTGCGGACGGGAATGGATCCCGGAGCGGCCGCCTCGCTGTTTGAAGACCTGATTGAAACCGAGCCCGACCGGCAGATTACAGCCATGGCCTCCTATGAGCTGGGGCGTCTGCAGTGGCAGCTCGAACAGCCAGAGCAGGCCTTCGACTCATTTGCGACAGCCTTTCACAGCACGACCAACAAACCGCTGTTCCTGCACGCCTCCTGCTCCCTCTTTCTGCTGATGAACGAACACCAGGATCTGAAGCAGGATCAGGAAGCCCTGATCAGTCAGATCAACACCTCTCGCAGCGAATGGTATGGTGCACTGTTTTCCAAATGCGAAAAACCCGAAGCATCCGGGCAGAAAACCGAGGGCCCGGGCTGGTTCGTTGGGTTTTACCGCAGCCAGATCAGTCCGGCTATCGGGGATCGCTGCAACCTGCATCCGAGTTGTTCCGAATACTTTCGGCAAGCCCGTGCCAAACACGGCCTGCTCGCCTTTGCCATGGTCGGCGATCGTTTTTTCCGGGAGCCGGAAGTAAACAATCTGAAGAAGGAACCGATCACCATGGAGGATGGCCATGTTCGGTACCGGGACCTCCTTGAATACCACGACTTTTGGATGACGCCATGAAGAGATCAATACTGCTCACCACCGGCATGGCTGTGCTGCTGAATACGGCCGCCGCAACCGAAACCACGTTTGCACTCGCAACCGAACTGCTGGCGGAGAGGCAGTATCCGCTGGCGGCGGTCGAATTCCGGCGGTTTGCCATGAACACGGAATCCCCGACGGAGGCGGCCGCCGCCTATCTGTATGCCGGCTATGCCTACCTCGAAGCCGGTCTGCCGGAAGCGAGCGGCGAAATGCTTGACCGGTCCGAATCAGCTGATGAAGCATCGCGGTATGCCTCTGAGATCAGTCTCCTGAACGCCGAGAATGCCTATCGCGAAAGCGCGTATGACTCCGCGCAGTATTTCTATGATGTGCTGGCCGCGGATGCCGCCGGCAGCCCGTTTGCTGCTTTTGCCCTGCGGCGTTCCGCCGCGATCGAGCTCTCCAACGGGAATCCTGCCGCCGCACGTGAGCGCATCCAGCAGCTCGGCCGGGATGAGGAAGAGCCCCTGAAGGCCATTGATGCCTATACCTCCGGCAAGAACAAGAGCCCGGTGACCGGCGGACTCCTGGGCCTGTTTCCGGGCGCCGGCTACTGGTATTCGGGGGAAGTCGCCAACGGTTTCCGCAGCCTTATCCTGAACAGCCTCTTCATATACGGCATGGTCGACACTGCGCAGGAGGAGCAATGGGGCGCATTCGTCATCATCTCCTTTTTCGAGGTTACCTGGTATTCGGGAAGCATCTACGGGGGCATCGATGCCGCTCACCGCTATAACCACAACCGACTGGAATCCGCGCTGCAGGGCATTGAAAGTGACATGAAATATCGACCTGACCCGGCAGTAACGACACCGGTCTTCCAGCTTAACTTTGAATTCTGATGAACCGGTTCTACATTACCGTATTGCTGTTTGTTCCCATGCTGAACTTCGCGGAATACCAATTCCCCATCGGAGAGCGGGGCGTCTACAGTATTAACTGGGGCCTGCTAAAATGCGGGACCTCCGTCTTCAGTTGCGATCAGGTGGAATGGCAGGGGAAACCCATGATCCGCGTGCGCGTTACCGCCAAAAGCAACTGGCTCGTTTCCACCATCTATCCGGTGGATGATTCCGTTGACTGCTATATTGACCCGGAAACCGGATATTCGGTGCGCGTCGAAAAAAACACTTCCGAGGGCGATACCATCTGTCGCGACAACCTGATTCTGGACCGTGACTCCCATACGGCCTTCTGGACCAGCGAGAGCGACAACATCAACACCAACTATCCCATCGCACCCGGGGCCTGTGATGCGATTTCATTTCTGTATGAGTTCCGGAAGCATACCTTTGAGCAGGAGGAGTCGAGGGCATTCAATCTGGTCGTCGATGCCGTCATGCATCAAATCTCGATTACGGCCGGGAAACAGGAGTCCCGCAAAGTCCCCGGCTTCGGGAAGGTGTCCTGCCGCCGCTATACCGTGTCCTCCGAGCGCGATGATCTGTTTGTACGCAAGATTCCTTTGGAGCTTTGGCTGACCGAGGAAGGCCGAAAGGTGCTGGTGCGTATGGACCTCAAGGTGCCGGTCGGAAAAGCCCGCATCATTCTGGAGGAATACACCCCTCCGGATTCCCGGAAAAACTGACGGGACCCCAGGTCCGGCCGGTCATATATATAACACACATTTGATTGCACAATTCTGCTAAAAGCATATCATGAACTAGAAGTTCTTAAGAAACACGAACCCAACCCAAAGGAGAGAGCATGAAAAAACTACTCGTAGTTATACTTGCAAGCACCATGGCATACAGCGTGATGGCGGAAACGGCAGGCTTCCAGTTAAGTTTGGTTCCCGATATCGCGATCCAGAGCAGGGATACTGAAATCAAGGGCGTATCCATCGGGGTCTGGAACGAAAACCCGGGCTCCCAATGGCAGCTGGGCTTCGTCAACGGCGCCACGGGCGACAGTGCCGGGCTGCAGTGGTTTGTCTTTCTGCCGACCATCTTCAACTATGCGGAAAACTATACAGGCGCCCAGGTAGGCCTCGTCAACTATGCGTCCGGTGAATATGTCGGCCTGCAGTGGGGGGCGGTAAACTATGCCAATGAGCTGACCGGCGTTCAGCTTGGTGCCGTGAATATTGCATCGGCCGTTGACGGGGGCTTCCAGATGGCTCTCGTTAACTATACGGAAACGGCCAACAACTTGTTACAACTGGGATTCGTCAACATTATTGCAGACAATGAATGGTTTGCCGATTTCCCGAGCGATCTGGCTCAGGGCATGGTTATTGTGAACTGGAGTTTCGGCGAGTAGACTGCCCTCTTGCCGATCAGAACGACCGCAGGGCCTGGACCCTGCGGTTTTTTTGTAGTCGGCGCGGCAGCATCCATCCGCTCTGATGAACGCTCACCCACCTTTAAAATTGAAAATTCGCTCCATCGCGATACGCTAGACGGCCATGAATCAAAGATGAAAGCGAGACAACACATGAAACGATTCCTTTTGGCAGGGCTCATCGGTCTGGCGGCCGGCACCGTTTTTGCATCAAGCAAACCGCTCCAGTTCAGCCTGACGCCTGAGATAGCATCACAGCCCCGCTTCATGCTGATTGAAGGGCTGTGCCTGAACATCTGGGGTGAAAACGAGCAGCGCGCGATCGCGCTCGGACTGGTCAATGGTTCATTCGGTGACAGCGTTGGTGCTTCGTTCGGCATCCTGAACTATGCCGAGAACTATAAAGGCGTGCATTTCGGTTTCATTAACTGCACCAGCGGGAAGTTCAGCGGGGCACAGGCGGGCTGGCTTCTTGGATTCGGCGGGATCAACTATGCCGGCCAGCTGACCGGCCTGCAGCTCGGGCTGGTTAATTATGCCGAAACGGCGGAAAACGGCATTCAAATCGGGATCATTAACGTGATAAACCAGACTGAAGGCTGGTTCGATAACTTTCCGAACGAGCTCGCCCCGGGCATGGTCCTCATCAACTGGAGCCTGTAGCGCGCCCCCCTCTCTGTCTGTCGCCTGTATGGAGGATCTGACTCTGTCCGGACCAAGGGCGACACAGAAGTCGTCCCTCCCATGTTTTCAGCCTAGCGGTTCCGTCGCCGGCGAGGGGCACACAGGCGGGCCAGCAGGGTTTCCATCATCAGTTCGTGCGGAATGGAACCCTCTGAAAGCATCCGCTCGTGGGTATCCACCACCAGCTTCTTGCGTGCCGCCAGGTTTTTGCGGAATAGGCGGTCGCCTGGTTGGCGAACTTGGTCGCCCGGAACCAATGCATTTTACGGGGATCATCAGGGATGGCTGAAAAATAATCATCCAGCTCCGGGCTGTCGATCCACTGTATCCGGTTGCCGTTCATCCGAAGCCATCCGGCATCCATGTACTCCCGGAAGCGCAGGAGGTTCTGGAACAGCGTTTCCAGCTGGATGATTAATCCGACGGCCGTCTGCTTCTGGAACAGCAACTGGCGGAAGACGCGCAGGGCATCCCCCAGCCGGCCCTCGGCCACGGCATCGGTCAGGTCCCATGCCAAGGCCTCGCCGGAAGCCGAAGTGATCAGCTGAACATCCTCCAGCGTTATGGATTTGTCCCCGCCCTTAAAAAGGACCATCTTTTCGACTTCGTTCATGATCTGCCGGGTCTCGAATCCGGTTTTATCGACAAAGGTATCCAACGCGTCCGAATCGATGGAATAGCCCTCGCGCTTAAACAGTGTCGAAGCACGCTGCGCAGCGACCGGCCGGGCTTCATAGTCGCGTTCCGGCACTGTATGTTCGGAAAGTTCACACACCGCCTTGAGGGCTTTGAAAAAAGCGGATCGCTTGTCGATGCCCGGCGCGGACATAATCAGAAACTGATCGGCGGCGAGCCCCGCCTTCAGATCGCTGGAGAGCTCCCCCAGCAGCCGCTTCACCTGATCATTCTTCATGATCACGGAGTTGGAGAGGAATGAAACATCGCGGAACCACACCACTTTTTTCCCGCCGAACAGGCCGACGGTGCGGAAGGCCGCCAGACACTGGTCGACGCGCGTCACGGCATCGTCAATAACACCTGCATCACCATCAATGATCTCCAGCGAAAGCGCCTGCTCGGCTTCCGGGCACAGCTCGGCCACCTTCCTGCGGGCGTTCAGGCCCACCAGGTATTCATCGTTGCCGTAATAAAAATATACATTGCCTGCCATGCATTAGTTCCTCTTCCAATCCGTTCAAGATATGATTTAATGCGTCCGTTTAAAACCGAAAACAGGGTTTAGCATGAAAAAGACAATCTGGGCGCCGTGGCGCATTGAATACATTCTCGGCGACAAGACGGGCGGCTGCTTTCTTTGTAATATGTTTGCGGCGGGAAACGACCGTGAAAACCTCCTGCTCAGGCGCGGCACGACCTGTGCGGTCGTCATGAACCGCTATCCCTATACCAGCGGGCACCTGATGGTTGCGCCCTACCGCCACCTCGAACACCTCAATGACCTGTCGCCCGAGGAGCGGATCGAAATGACCGACCTCTCCATCGAAACCGTGGAAATCCTCAAGGCCGAACTGAAGCCGGACGGGCTTAACCTCGGCTGCAACCTGGGCGGGGCGGCCGGCGCCGGACTGAAGGACCACGTACACCAGCATATCGTGCCGCGCTGGATCGGCGATACCAACTTCATGCCCGTACTGTCCGATACCCGCGTGATGCCTCAAGCCCTGATGGAGCAGTACGACGTGCTGTTCCCCTTGTTCAACCCCTGAATCGATTTGCCTCCATGAAATACGGAATCCTTCATATTATCAGCCTTCTACTTCTTGCCTCAACCGGACGTGGAGAGGAAACGAATGACCATTCCTCCCTGTTCGGGATCACCGTCACGCAGACTGTTTCGAATGCCGAACAGCAGTTCATGCTCGGGCATGCCTACTATGTCGGTGACGGTGTGGATCAGGACCTTGCCAAGGCCATCGCGTGCTATACAAAAGCCGCGGAACTCGGCCATGCCCAGGCCCAGTTTAATCTGGGCCTCTGCTACATGCAGGGCATTGGAGTCGAACCGAGCGAGGCCCATGCTGAAAAATGGTTCCGTAAAGCCGCGGAGCAGAATGTGATTGAGGCTTTCTATCCTCTGGGTCTCTGCTGTTATAACCAGGAGCAATATGCCGAAGCTTACGCGTGGGCCTTGGCCGCCGGAGCCGCCGGGGATTCCCGCCTCAAGGACATGCTTGATCCCATGTATTCGGAGGAGGAAGTCGCCGCCGGCAAAAAACGGTTCGAGGAGCTGAAGAAAACAATGGGGAATGAACACAACGCGTCAAAATAGGCTGCCATCCCTCCTGCTTCATCCTCTCAGCGCACTTGGCGCTTTTTGCGTGAGAATTAACAAACATCCTTGTTAAGGCGCAGCTCGGCAAAGGCTTCGACGGAATCAACCCGCAGAAACGGATTGGTTTTCTTTTCCTCAGCCAGTGTCGTGAAAATCGCTGCTGCGGGATCATGCCGGTATAATTCAATTCGTGCCCGCACATCCGGATTGCCCGGCTCAACCGACAGCGCAAACTGCATATTATCAATCAGGTAGTCATGCCCGCCGAAAATGCGTGTTTCAGCGGGCAGCGCCTTGATCTTCTGTAGACTGTCGAACAACTGCTCCGCCGTTCCGCCCAGCAGACGACCGCAGGCTCCGTTGACGAGCGTGTCACCCGGGAACAGGGCTCCCAGCTCCGGAAAATAGTAGGTCTTGTGTACCGCCATGTGCCCCGGGGTCGAGATCGAGCGGCAGACCGTTCCCAGCACCTCATACGTCCGTGGTTCAACGGAAGGGCTGACAGCAAGTACCCCCAGACGATCCTGTATGGCGCGGCATCCGCCGACGTGGTCGTGGTGCGTATGTGTAATGAACAGGTCGTGCAGCTGCAGGCGCTCCTGTTCCAGCACCTTGAACACCGGTTTTGCTTCACCGGCATCAATCAGTACGGCATTACCACCCCGGCAGACCAGATAGACGAAATTATCGCGCAGTACCGGCACCGCCAGCACTTCGCAATCACCAAACTGAAATCGTGCCGTCTTCATGCCTGATAAAAAACTGCCAGCCATATGGTTTTTTCGTCTGGCGATGTCGCCTCGACCCGATGACGCTGATGAGCGGGAATTAATACGTAATCACCCGGCTTAAGCTCTATCTGTTCAATGCCGGATTCCTTTTCTATCGAGAGAACAGCCGATCCGGCCGCCAGCAGCACCCATTCATTCTGCTCCTGATTGTACCAGAAGCCTTCCGGCGAAGCGTGCCTGTCGGAGATGATCCGCTCAATTCTAACCGCGCCGGATTCAGCAATGACATTCACCAACTCCTGCGGAAGGGATTCAGGAATGGCCGAGAAGAGGCTTCCCTTCATTGCGCTTCACCAAAAACTCAGGATGGCCCGCAGCTGCGGACCACCGAAATTATAATCCTCATCCCCTCCTCCGGGACTCTCAACCGTCACCGGCACATAGGTGTAGCCGGCTTCGATTCTGAAAACTTCGGCGAGACGGATCCCCGCATTCACGCCCAGGCCCACTCCATCGTTCGAGAAATCAAAGTTATCGCTCCCCGTGGAAGGTACGGGGAGATTGACGCCTCCGTTGACATAAACCTGTTGCGAAGAATCAAGGTACAACTGACCGTAGACCGATGGAATCAGGATCAGGTTGGCATAGGTCTCGTCAAGCGGTCCGCCGGAGACATCGACGCTGTTCACGAAGAGATCGCAGCCCCCGATAATGCAGAACTTCGGATTGACCGGAAACTCGAGTCCCCCGTAAAAATCGAGCCATCCGATGCCGCTGCTTTCATCGTAGCCCGTATAGGCATCGTCGATAAAATCCATGTAACCGGGCGAAATAACCAATCCGCCGCCCAGAAGAATCTTGACGCTGTCTTCAGCGGCTGTCGCATTGAGCCACGACGCTGCCAGCAGCCCCCCCAGTATGATTCCCGCCAGTTTTCTTCTCATTTCATCCTCCTCTATTTGTGCATGAATGACGGACGAGTTGCGCCGGTGAAACATGCAAATAATAAAAGTGGGCCGTTGATCCCCGCAAGCTTTTTAGGTGCTGCGCCGGAGGCCTTATTCCTCGCCCAACAGGATGCGCAGGACCAGGTTGGCCTGCATGTGCGCGGCAATACCGACGCGCGGGGCCATCAGGCCGCATCCGGGAGCCGCCCCGGTCGAAAGATCGCCGACCACATAGACATGCCTGCCCATTTTCCGCACACCGATGGTGTCACCCGGGCCGTAGCCGGCCAGGCCGGACGCCGCCACCAACGGCTTCCCTTTAAAGTGCTGCAGCAGCATCGCCTTCTGGTCAGCTCGGTCGAAGGCCTCCACCATCACATCGACTTCCCCGAACAGCCCGGAAATATTTTCGGGTGTGACGCGCACGCAATGCGCCTGGCAGGTTACATAGGGGTTGATGCGGTTCAAGTTGGCTTCGAGCGCAGCCGCCTTGGGGAGCCCTATCTGGTCGATAAAATATTGCTGCCGGTTGAGGTTGCTGGGCTCAACGACGTCAAAATCGGCAAGGACCAGCTTGCCGACACCGATGCGGGCCAGGGCAACCGCAATGGCGGAACCCAGCCCGCCGAGTCCTGCAATCCCCACCGTTGCCTGTTTTATCTTTGCATGTACGCCGGGGGTATGCCGTGCCACCATCAGGGCCTCCAGCTCTTCAGCCGGCGGGACCTCTCCGCGTTTAATCAGGTTTACCGAATCCCCTTCGGATAAAACAACATCATCGGCAACCGCGGCTCCGTTGTAGATCAGTATATCCGCATCCGGCCGCTCCTGATCCCGCAACGCAAAGAGCGATGTTCCTTCTGCAACTTCTATCTGGCGTTCATTAAACTGTATAATCACGGCATATTCTCCGGTCAACGGGTCGAATGATACCCATGAATACACCCCGGACACGAAGTTTTTCTGCTTTGTGTTCTCAACGCCTTCGTGTTTGATAGCCTCCGCTTTTCAATCGGAGGATTTATGCTTACGCGCACAAAAAACTTTTTCAAGACCACCCTGCTCGGTGGCATCATCGTAATTCTTCCGGCCATAATTCTGATTCTCGCCTTCAAATGGCTGTTCAGCGTGGTGGGAAATGCGATCGCCCCCCTCACGGATCTTGCGGAAGCCCAACTGCCGTTGGGCGACTACAACACGTATGCCGCACCCATAATTGTAATTCTGGTCATCATCATTGCCTGCTTTTTCCTGGGGCTCTTTGTTCGCACCAAGCTCGGACAGATGATCTATCTGGCATTTGAAAACAGTTTTCTCAGCAAGGCCCCCGGCTACAAAATGATCAAGGAGACAGTCAATCATCTGCTCGGCAAGAAGACGTCGCCGTTTTCATCGGTCGCGTTGGTCAGGATTTACGGCAATGAAACACTGATGACCGCCTTCATTACAGATCGGCACGACAACGGCAAAGTAACGGTGTTTGTTCCGACGGGGCCGAATCCCACTTCCGGATTCATTTACCACCTCGACGAACAGTTTGTGTACCCCGTTGCAATCTCCGTCGAAGATGCCATGCGATCCGTTATCTCATGCGGTGCCGGATCTGAAAAACTGATAAAGAAAATGCAGAACCATGCGTAGATTGTTCCTCCTGCTTTTTTCGATTCCACTGTTCATCCCCTCCCTCGTCCGGGCCGCCGAAGGCGATTGGGGCTATGCGCATATTTTCTACGTGAAGAAATCCATCGCGGACAACTGGTCGGCCATCACCGGCTCGCAGCTGACCTGGCGCGACGACTTTTCTGACCTCTACTTTATCTATGCCGACGCCGGTGTGGGCTACAAACTGCATCCCAACTGGGGCGTGGAGGCGATTTACCGCAATGGCTGGTGGAAGATCCGCGATGAATGGGAAATCGAGCAACGCCCGCTGGTAAACCTCAAGTGGTCCGATGTATGGCGGGATATACGCATGGAGAACCAGGCCCGCATGGAGTTCCGCTTCTACGACTGGAACAAGAAGGACGACCTGCGCTTTCGAAACCGGACCCGTGTCGAATTTCCCTGGGAAGTCCTGCCGGGCGGCATCAAACCCTACGCCGAGGAAGAGTTCTTTATCGGCAGGAACAGTGAAAAGCTGGAAATGAACTGGCTGATGGCCGGCATCTATGCCAAGCCGGCCAAGTCCGTCAAGCTCAAGGCAGGCTATCGCTGGATCCGCATCCGCGTCGGCAGCAACTGGGAAAACCGCAACCAGCTCGTTACCGGCCTGATCATTTTATTCTAACCTTCCCGGGTTCAAAGGGCACCTTTGTCTATCCGAACTTTTGCTGAACACCTTGCAGCAGGGCATTGTTCGTGTTGGTCAACTGAAGATCAGTACATATCCGAGCGCAAAGACCGCGATATCCACCAGGGCGTGCGACAGCCATCCCGGCCAGATGGTTTTATAGCGCAGGAACATCCACGACCATAGCCCGCCGGCAAACAGGATGCATAGTGAAGCCAGCAGCGTGACCGTCCAACTGAAGTATACCTGCATGGCCAGGATATGGTGCAGCGTGAATCCCAGCGCCGAGACCAGAATGGCCGTGCGGTGCGGCATCACTTTTGCGCATTGCCGCACCACAAACCAGCGCCAGACATATTCCTCCAGAATCGAATTGACGCAGATCCAATAGAGCGCCGTGGCGCAGTAGATCATGCTGCGATCCAGACCGATTGACCCCGCCATCGCCCGCATGACACCCCGGTCGATCATTTTGCCGCCGAACGCCCAGAACATGGAAACAACAAAGGCGCTCAAGGCGAGGCCGCTGATCAATCCCGTGCGATACCCACCGGCTTGGGTCCTGCCGCGCGGAAACCGCTCCTTCTCGACCAGAAAGAACCAGCCGGCCGGCAGCAACAGGATCCAGACCTTTGAGAAAAGGAAAACGCCCTGTCCGAGTGCCGTTCCGGGCTGGAGGATCATCCCGAACAGGACCCCGACCGAAGGAGCCGGAACCATCAGCAGCAGGGATACAACCGGTGAGAGCCTCAATCTCATATCAAGTGCTTCACAGCCTCGCTCCTGACCATGTTAAAATCCGACCGAAATCCCGCGTCGGTCCAGCAGACTGCCTTCGGCAAGATAGAGCCGGATGCGGGCAATCTGATAGGCAACACGCGCTTCGATTTCATCGATCTGGCTCTCGACCAGATCCCGCTGGGCTCGTGCCACATTCAGTGCGGTGGAGGTGCCTACCTCGAACCGGTCGCGCTCAGCCTGCAGCGTCTGTTCACGGTAGCCCCGGGTTTCCGATGACGCCGAAATCTGGCGGCGAGCCCGCTCCAGGTCGTTGATGGCCACCAGCACATCATACCGCACCAGGTTCCGCAGGTTGGCGAGTGCCTCTTCCCCCTGCCTGACATTCATCAGGGCAATGGTGTCACGGGCCCGGGCGGTGCGGTTGCCCAGCGCCTGACTGAAGGCCAGGCCAACGGTAAAATCATAACTCTTCCCGTCAAGATCCTGAAAGCTCTCCTTGAATGTGTCGGCATAGCCGGACTTGCCCAGGTTGATGAACAGCTCCAGCCGCGGCAGCCGGCCGTTGCGTGTGACCACCGTCTCCAGCTCACCCCGTTTTAGGCGCAGTTCGGCCTCGCGGATTTCCGGACGTGACTGCAGCGCGAGCAAAAGGCTTTCATACATTTCCGGCTCCAGTGTCAGGCTCCCGTCCGGCCGACTGAATGCATCCAGAGATTCCGGCGGCCGGGCGAGCAGATCCGGATTGACCAGTTGCAAGAGAATATAACGCTGCTCGGTCAACAGGCTTTGCGCATCGATCAGGTTCTGCTTGCGCAGCGCGACCTCCGCAAGGGCTGCCGCCGCCTCATTGCGGGGCAGGTCGCCCACTTCAATCCGGGATTGCACATCCGCTAGCTGCGACTCGGCGACTTCCAGTGAACTCTGCACCACGTTGATGGCCTCGTGAGCCGACACATAACGCCAATAGGTAATTTCAACATCCGCCACCAGGGCCTCGGTATAGCCCCTGAGCTCAAACCGGCTCGCTTCCGTATCGAGTTCCGCCTGCCGAATGGAGGCCAGGTTTACAGCAGGCCCCATGCCGCGCAGCAACTGTTGCGTGAGCGACAGTCCCAGCCGGGCCTGCTGCTGCTCCGGCGAGCGGGTGGAGATCGAGCGTTCGGCGGCGACGCTGGCTTCCAGTTCGGTTCCGAACGGCAGCTGCTGACGCAGGCCTGCCACGCCGCCAACATTGTTCCCCTCGACCTGAAACTGCGATTCCGTTGCACGCGCGGTTTCCGTGGCGTTTTCCTCCGACCGGACCAGATCGGCAAAAAGCTCCGGATCATATACACCCCGCTCTATCTGCTCGAACGCACCCGCGATGACCGGTTCAACCTGCTGTACTTTCAACCCCCGGTTGTTCTTCAGGCCCATGAGTACCGCGTCTTCGATTGAAAGTCTCGGCGATGCACCGGTTTCGGCAAAGATGCTGCTTGCCGACAGCAGCAGTGCAATGTTCAGGATGTATCGAATCCGCATCACGAAACGTCTCCCTTGACCCGATCCCGATGGACCAGCGTGTAGACCACAGGAATGAGTACCAACGTGATCAGGGTGGATCCGGTTAGACCGCCGACCACAGCGCGCGCCAGCGGAGCCTGTGCATCGGTGCCTTCGCCCAGCCCCAGTGCCAGCGGCAGCAGGCCGAGAATGGTGGTCAGTGTAGTCATCAGGATGGGTCGGAAGCGGCGGCGCCCGGCCTCGACGACGGCATCGTGCAGCGTCTGCCCCTCCTCCACCAGTCGCGTCGCCTGGTCCACGAGCAGGATGGCATTATTGACCACAATGCCGCCGAGCATAATGCAGCCGATAGCCGACTGCAGGTTTAATGTCGTGTTGGTTGCCCACAGTGTTAAGAGCACGCCAATGGCCGCCATGGGCGTGGAAAGCATGACCACCAGCGGATCGCGCAGGCTTTCATACTGGCAGGCGAGCACCATGTAGACCAACAGCAGCGCGAGCAGCAGTGCAACCGAGAGTTCCTGCCGCGCCTCCTGCTGCTCCTCGAAATTGCCGGCAATGTGCAGTTCATAATTGCCCGGCCGGGGAATCCCATCCAGTTTCGTCTGGATATCAGCCGCTACGGAACCGAGGTCGCGGCCGGCGACATTCGCATGTACCGTGACCTGCCGCTGCTGGTCCTTGCGCGTGATCTGCCGCGGTGCGCGACTGCTGACCGTCGAAACGAGATTCCGAAGCGCCACGGTTTCACCGGAAGCCGTCCGCAGCGTCAGGCTCAGCACTTCGTCGAGAGACCGCTTTTCGGCATCCTTGAGCTGCACGAGAATCCGGTAGGAATTGCCTTCGCTGTGATAGTTTCCCGCGCGCGATCCGGCAATGGCGGTTTCGATGATTTCCGTAACATCGCGCGGGGTAAACCCGAGATCCGCAATCTTGCGGCGGTCCAGAATGAACTCTTCCTGCGGTGTCCCCTCATCGAAGCTGCGGTCAATATCGGTGATGCCTTCAATGTCCTTTATGGCATCGGCCACCTTGCCGGACAAGGTTTGCAGGACATCAAGCTCGAAACCGCGAATCTCCACCGTAACACCTTCGTCCCCGCCGATCAGGCGATCCAGCAGAAACTGTCCTTGCGGTGCACGGGTGCGGATCTCCATACCCGGAATTTTACCCTCCAGCCGCAGGCGCAGGTCCTCGGCGATTTCGACGTTCGAACGGCTGCGCTGTGAAGCCTTCACCAGCGACATCCGGATATCCCCATAGTTGCCGCGGACCGAAGCGACGGTTGATACCGCTTCAGGCACCGCCGGATAAACGATCGATTCCATTAGCCGTGTTTGACGGTCAACCAGCTCCAGCTTTGTGCCCACCTCCATCTCACCGGAAACGCGCACTTCGCCTTCGTCACTCGGCGGCAGGAACTCGGAACCGATGAGGGGCACCATCAGAATGCTGCCGACAAACAGCACCGCGGCGCCCGAAACGACCAGCAGGCGGTGGCGCAGGGCAAAACCGAGGATTTTGAGATAACCGCTGTTAAACCGTTCAAAACGCTCCTCCGAACGCTGCTTCAGGCGTTCAATCCAGGCCGCCGTCCGGCGCTCATTCCGTCCGGACTCCAGCAGCTTTGATGCGAGCATCGGTACGAGGCTCAACGAGAGCAGCAGCGAGCAGACCAAGGCAAAGGCGATCACATATGCCAGCTCCCGAAAGAGCAGCCCGGAAACCCCTTTAACGAAAACCACGGGCAGAAAAATCACCAGCGTGGTAATCGTACTGGCGATGATGGCCGGCGCCACTTCCCACGCGCCGCCCGCGGCGGCTTTCATGACCGGCTCTTTATTTTCATCCCGCAGCCGGAAAATATTTTCGAGCACCACGATCGAACTGTCGACCATCATGCCCACGCCGAGGGCCAGTCCGCCGAGGGTCATCAGGTTGATGGTCAGCCCGCCGAAATAGATCAGCGCAAACGTGGCGACGATCGAGATCGGAATGGAGAGCGAAATGACGAGTGTGCTGCGGATGTTGCGGAGGAAAAAGAGCAGGATGAGAATGGCCAGACCGCCGCCGTAAAGCACCGACCGGGCCACGTTCTGGATCGAGCGTTCGATAAAGTTGCCCTGGTTGATGACGGGAATGATACGGATCTGTGGAAACTCGGCATTGAGTGTATCGATCTCCTCAAGAATCCGTCGGGAGATTTCCACGGTGTTGGCACCGGACTGTTTGCGAATGGCAATACGAACCCCGCGCTCGCCGTTGACGCGGATGACACGCGTCAGCTTTTCATAGGTGTCGCGCACGTCGGCAATTTCCCCGACGGTGATAGCGGCGCCGTCACGGATGGTGATAACCGTGTTCTCGATATCCTGCACGCTTTCAAACTGGGCCGGGGCGCGCAGGGTCACCTCATAGCGGCCTTCTTCGATCTGGCCGGCCGGCAGGTCCAGGTTGGCGTTGCGGATTGCATCGAGCACCTGATTGAGCGAGAGCCCCAGCGCATTGATCTTGTCCGGATCGATCTCCACCCGGATTTCGCGCGGGAACCCGCCCCAGAAATCAACCTGCGCCACGCCGGCTATCTGCGTGAAACGGTGACGAATGCGGTCTTCAATCAGCTGGGTCAGTTCCACAGGGTCGAGCGGACTGGAAATCCCGATCAGTACGACGGGAAACGTATCGATGCTGAACTTGTTGATACGCGGACGCACAATGTCGTCAGGCAGCTCGCTGATTTCATCCTCCAGTGTAGAACGCAGTTCAATCGCCGCCGCATCGAGGTCGGTGCCCCACTCGAAAACCACGTTGACCCGGCTGCTGCCCTCCGAGGAGCTTGAGGTGATCTCTTCCACCCCCGGTACGGTGGCCACAATTTCCTCGATGATCTGCGTGATCAGCCGCTCCATCACCTCGGGGCTCGCCCCCTCGTAACCGGTGCGTACCGAGGCGGTCGGCAATTCGATGCTCGGCAAGAGATCGATCTGAAGGCGGCTGAGCGAAACGGTTCCCAGTACAATCAGGATCAGGGTGACCATCGTTGTAAACACGGGCCGCCTTACGCTGGCATGCGGAAGATTCATGGAGCAGGCGTCTCCAGCGAAGCGGTCGCGTCTGCTATGGTGATTTCGGAGCCATCCTCGAGCAGCTGCTGGCCGAGCGTAACCACTCGCCCTTCAAGATCATCGCCGAGAATCTGTACACGGTCGCCTTCGCGTATGCCGGTCTGTACCGGCCGCCAGACTGCATGCTGATTATCGGCGGCAACCAGGAATATACCCTGCATATCGGAGCGGGTCACAATCGCAACTGCCGGTACGATGGTCGCAAGTTGCTCCCGCCGCACCTCAACGTTAGCGCGAATAAACATACCCGGCTTCAGCCGCTGGTCGGCATTGGCCACCGCTATCTCCACCCGCGCCTGGCGCGAGTTTTCACGGAATACGGGCGCAATGCGTTCGATGGTGCCGTTAAACAGACGCTCGGGATAGGCATCCGTGCGGACTTCGACCTGCTGGCCGATGCCAAGATAGGCATATTCCTTCTCGGTCACGAAGAATGCCCCCGTGAGCGGATCAATGTCGACCACCTGAAGCAGCGGCGTGTTGGCGGTCACGGTCTGCCCCTCATCCACAAAGCGCTCGGCCACCACGCGGCTCGTATCATCTCCGGCCCACAGGGCTTTCACTTCGGCATAACCGAGCCGGATGCGCGCGGCGGCAACCGCCGCCTCAGCCCGGGCGATCCGGGCCTGCTGCACTTCAACACCGGCCTCGCGGGCCAGCAGCTCGCTGCGCGCACTGTCGAGTTCAGCGTCGGAGGCGACGCCGCGGTCGCTCAGCGTCTGCGTCCGTTCCATGCCGCGCCTGGCAATTTCCAGGGCGCTTTCTGCCTCGGCCAAATTGGCCCGGGCGACCAACAGCTCAGCTTCCATCTGAGCCAGATCCTGCTGGTATTCCGCATCGTCGATCCGGGCGACGACCGCACCGTGTTCAACAGGATCCCCGATATCTACCGGCATCGCTTCGAGTCGACCGCCGATCTTCGGCGAAACCATGAACTCCGAACGGGCCTCCAGGGCTCCGCTGAAGGTACGCAGGGCGCGGATAGGCCCCGTCTCAATCTGTGCCACTTCAACCGGTGCCGGCGGCCGCGCGCCCCGATCAGCGGATTGCCGATCTGAACACCCTGTGAATACAATCACAGGCAGGAGTATCTGGAGCGCATGCCATGGAAGCTTGAACCGCATATCATCCGTCCCGTCCGTTTAGGGTTGTTCCACAGGTATGGCGTGCCGGGCACCTGCCCATCGCAACCAGATTGTCCTGCGGCTTGATGAAGCGGAGCATAGGGCAAGCGGCGGTTTCAGGCAAGCATGCTCGTCGATACACAGACCGCCTCAATCCGATGCGCATTCCTGCACGGCTGGAACGGTCGCAGACCGTCCCGCCGCGATACAACTCGTATAGCCGATGCGGGGATCCGCCAACCGGATGAACGCGGACCGGATATCCGCGCTACGGCATGGGCAGGCCATCCATCGAGGCCCTGGATCGTTCAAGCAGCTCTTCAGGCAGCGGATAGTTTTCGAGCTTGCCGTCGAAGAAGGCCTCATAGCCTTTCAGGTCCATCAGACCATGGCCGGACCAGTTGAACAGGATGGTCTTTTCTCTGCCCTCCTCCTTGGCGCGCTTCGCTTCGCGTATGGCTTGTGCGATGGCGTGCGAGGTTTCCGGTGCGGAGATGAATCCTTCCGTGCGGGCAAACTGAACCGCGGCTTCGTAGCACTCCATCTGGCCGATGGAGTTGGCTTCAATATGTCCTTCCCGCATGGCGTGGCTGACCATGGGCGCCATGCCGTGGTAGCGCAGGCCGCCGGCATGGAGCGGCGGAGGAACGAAGGTATGTCCAAGGCTGTGCATCGGCAGCAGCGGCGTCATCATGGCCACGTCGCCGGAGTCATACCGGTACTCGGCACGGGTGAGCGTCGGACAGGCCTCGGGTTCGGTGGCGACAACACGGATATCCTGCCCGTGTATGCGGTCGTTGATAAACGGGAAAGCCAGCCCGGCAAAGTTGGACCCGCCGCCGGCACAGCCGATCACCACGTCGGGATAGTCGCCGATCTTCTTCATCTGGTTTTGGGCCTCAAGCCCGATCACGGTCTGGTGCAGCATCACATGATTGAGGACCGAGCCGAGGGCATAGCGGGTATCCTCCCGCTGAACGCACTCCTCGATCGCCTCCGAGATGGCAATACCCAGACTGCCGGGCGTGTCCGGATCTTCGGCGAGAATTTTGCGGCCCACTTCCGTATCCATGCTCGGACTGGCCACGCAGTTTCCGCCCCAGGTGCGCATCATGATCTTTCGGAACGGCTTCTGGTCGAAGCTGATGCGCACCATGTAAACCTTGCATTCTATGCCGCCGATCATGGCACAGGCGAACGAGAGCGCCGAGCCCCACTGCCCCGCCCCGGTCTCGGTGGTCAGCTTTTTGATGCCGAACTGCTTGTTGTACCAGGCCTGGGCAATGGCCGTATTGGGTTTATGGCTGCCGGCGGGTGACACGCCTTCGTTCTTATAGTAAATCTTGGCGGGAGTTCCCAACGCCTCTTCCAGGCGGCGGGCACGGTAGAGCGGCGTTGGGCGCCAGATCTTGAGATAGCCCAGAATTTCCTCAGGAATATCGATCCAGCGCTCGGTGCTGACCTCCTGCTCTATCAGGTTCACCGGGAAAACCGGAGCCAACGCGTCGGGACCGATTGGATTTCCTTCCACATCCACCGGGGGCGGCATGGGGTGTTCAAAATCAGCGGCGAGATTGTACCACTGTTTCGGCAGTTCGTCCTCTGTTAATGTAACCTTGATCAGTTCACTCATGCATTACCCCCTGTGGTCGTTATAGGATGAAAAAAAATATGAAACGTTGTACGCCTTTATGCCTTGTGAGTCAAGATGCACCCCTCAAGACATTATGAAATTGTCATCTATTGAGCTCCTGAACGCGGGTCTGACACGCTTTCTTCCGATTCATTCAAAATTCAGGGACATGGCACGTGCGGTGCTATTGATTTGCCCTTGACCAAGCGGGGCGTTTTGTCACATTGTTCGTCGGTTTTATTAAACCCAAATTTTAAGAAGGAATTTGCAATATGTTGAACCGGGCCATGGGAGTGTTTTCCAGCGATATTGGAATCGATCTGGGGACAGCAAATACATTGGTTTATGCACGGGATCGCGGAATCGTGATCCGGGAACCCTCCGTTGTGGCGGTACAGGCCGGCACGAACCGTGTTTTAGCTGTGGGTGACGAAGCCAAGCGGATGCTTGGGCGTACTCCCGGAAATATTGTTGCAATCCGCCCTCTGAAGAGCGGGGTGATCGCCGATTTCGAGGTAACCGAAGCGATGCTCCGCTATTTTATCCAGAAGGTGCATAATAGGAAGAAAATGGTGCGGCCACGGGTAGTGATTGCCGTACCGAGCGGAATTACGGAAGTGGAAAAGCGCGCGGTAAAGGATTCCGCAATGCATGCGGGCGCGCGTGATGTGTTTTTGATTGAAGAGCCGATGGCCGCAGCGATCGGGGTAGGCCTGCCTGTACAGGAACCTGCCGGTAACATGATCGTGGATATCGGGGGTGGCACGACCGAGGTTGCCGTGATCTCCCTGGCCGGCATAGTATATAGCCGGAGCGTGCGCGTCGGTGGCGATGAGATGGACGAGGCGATTATCCAGCACATAAAGCGGGAATATAATTTGTTGATAGGAGAGAGAACCGCCGAAGAGATTAAGATTACGATGGGATCGGCCCTGACCACCGGTGAAGAAAGCACCATGGAAGTCAAGGGTCGTGATTTGGTAGCCGGGCTGCCGCGGACGCTGACGATCAGCTCCGAAGAGGTGCGTCAGGCCCTGCAGGATCCGGTAGGTGCGATTGTTGAGGCCGTGCGCGTCACGCTCGAACGCTGTCTGCCGGAGCTGGCGGCCGATCTGGTGGACCGCGGAATGGTCCTGGCCGGCGGCGGTGCCCTGCTGCGTGGACTCGATACGCTTATTTCGGAAAAGACCAGCCTGCCCGTACACGTGGCAGACGATCCGTTAAGCGCCGTGGCCGAAGGCACCGGCATTGTCCTGCACGAAATCAATTTCCTTCGCAAGATGGCGGGGCCGAACAGCTAATCTCCGACACAACACCCCTCCCGCAACGTGTTGTTTCGCCCGTCCTCCCTGATGGTAGGGATGGATGGTTTTGAGGAACAAAAAAATAGTGTATACCGCAGCGGCAGCGATTCTGCTGGTGCTGGTGTTCGTTCCGTTTCCTTCACTTACGATTAAGGGTAAGGGCGCGGTGCGCGGAGCTGTTGCACCCGCAGAACGCGGCTCTTCAGGTCTGTGGAAACGCCTGGCCGAAGCCTCTGCGGCGATCCGGGGCATCGGCGGCACGGCCGAGGAAAACCTCGAGTTGTCCCGCGACGTCGTCCGCCTTCAGACCAAGCTCAACAGCCTGCGCGATGTGGAGGAGGACAATGCCCGGCTGCGGCGCGCGTTCGAGTTTTACCAGGAAGAGCCCGACACCCTGATCCCCTGCGATGTCGTCAGCCGCAATATCAGTGGATGGTGGCGAACGGTGCGCATCGGCAAGGGCTCCAAGGCGGGCATCGCACCCGATCTAGCGGTCATCAATCCCGAAGGCCTGATCGGGAAGACCGCCGAAGTGACGCCCTTTACTGCGGAGATTCTTCTGATTTCCGACCCATCCTTCCAGATTTCCGCGCAGATAAAGCGGGAAGAACAGGATGTGTTCGGACTCGTGCGCGGGGCCGGAAGCACCCTGAAGGGTGAACCGCGGGCCCGCATCGAGTTCATCAATAAAGACATTCCCATCCGCAAAGGGGATGAAGTGGTTACCTCCGGCCTGGGCGCGTTTCCCAAAGGCGTCCATATCGGCTATATCAACGAAGTAACGCGCGATGCCTCCGGTCTGTTCCAATCGGCGGAAATTCTGCCGCGGGCGACCGTCGGCCTGCTGGATTACCTGTTTGTCGTGGCCCCCTCTAACGGGAGGGATGCGGAATGAAGCGGCGGGTCTACATGGTACTGATCATACTGCTGGGAGCCCTGCTCCAACAGGTGCTGCCGGACCTTTCGTTTGCGGGAGGCATGAAACCGCCGATCCTTGCCGCCATGGCCCTGTACCATGCCCTGCGCAAGGGTTTCCCGGATTTCTGGATCGCCGTGGTTGCCGCCGCGCTCTTGCAGGACGGGCTGGATTACGGATCGTTTGGCCCGGCCCTGCTGGCCTTTCCGGTCATGGCCAGAACCGCCCATCGCATCCGTAATGAGATTTTTGCCGACGGCCTGGTAACCCAGCTGGTACTGGGAGCCGCACTGGGCTTGTTCACCACGTTTGTGGCCCTCGTTATTTATTCGCTGTCCGGCCAGCGCAGCATTCCGCCCGGTCTTGGCTTATTACGCCTTCTCGGATCCACGCTGCTGGGCATGATCACCCTGCCGGTGGTTTCCCGGAGCATCAACTGGCTTGAATCCCTGATTCCCAAGCCGAGGGAGTATGGCTGGCAATGAAGGTGCGTCAGAAAAGAGAAGCCAGCGTGGTGGTGATCTGGTCGGTGCTGGGCCTGATGCTCATGGGCATGGGCACCCTGATGGCCGAACTCTGGCAGCTGCAGGTGAAAGAGCAAAGCGGCTTCGACGAGGAGTTCAGGAATCAAAGCGTCCGTCGTGTACGACTGCCGGCCATCCGCGGAAAGATCTATGACACCAACGGGGAATGCCTGGCCGACAGCGTGCCCAACTATTGCATCGCCATCTACACCGCCGAGCTGCGCGCGCCCCGCTCCGCCGCGGCCAACACGCTGGAGCTCGTGCACGAAATCTGGCAGCGGATTCGCCGCAGGCCCGACATCAGCTATCACGACATCAAACGTCATTTGGCCCTTACCCCCGATCAGCCGTTGGTGGCCTGGGAAAACCTGACGCCGGAGGAGATCGCTAAATGGCGCATCGAATTTGAGCAGTGGACGGCCCCGAATGAGGGCTCGTTCCGGCGCCAGCGAATTCCCGGCCTCGACCTGGTCAAACCGGTTGAGGGGAACTCCATTGTCATCCATACCGAAGAACTGCGCGACCGCAGAACCAGCACGGCCGCCAACACCCTTGAACTGGCCTATACCATATCCGAGCGCATCGGAATTCCGCTCGAAATTACGCTGCAGGACATCAGGAACCATATTTATGCCCGCCGCCCGCTTCCGCTGATGGCCTGGGAACATCTCGACGAGGAAACCATGGCAAAGTGGGCGGACAACTGCTCCAGCCTGATCGGCACCAGTATCGTCTATAAACCGGCGCGCACCTACCCTGAAGGCGCAAATTTGGGCCACCTGATCGGCTATACCCGTGAAGCAGAGGCGGTCCAGGAAGAGAAAGGTAAACGCTATCACTTCGACATGCGCAGCATGGAGGGGATCAAGGGGCTCGAAAGCACCTATAACACAATCCTTGAAGGCACCCCGGGATACAACCTCGTGCAGATCGATGTCTCCGGCTTCCGTCATCAGGATCTGCAAACCAGACCCCCCCGGCCGGGCGGCGACCTGATGCTGACTATCGACAAAAACATTCAGCGCTTTGCCGTGGAGGCCCTGTCGATGAAACAAGATGGCGAAGACGACCTGCCGG
The DNA here is from genome assembly GCA_050298955.1 of Pontiella sp. Classification (GTDB taxonomy): domain Bacteria; phylum Verrucomicrobiota; class Kiritimatiellia; order Kiritimatiellales; family Pontiellaceae; genus Pontiella. The sequence continues at coordinate 27,598 of JBNKVA010000037.1, read as the reverse complement.
TGCGGGGCGCTGTGGTTGTTCTGGATCCCAACAATGGCGATGTTCTCGCACTGGCCAGCTCCCCGACGTTTGATCCGAACGCCTACATGGCATCGAACAGCTACCGGGTGGCGCTGAACAATGACAAACTGGGTCGAGCGGTCAACCGGGCCGTCTACGGACAGTATCCCCCCGGCAGTACGTTTAAGCCGATCGCCGCACTTGGCGTTCTTAAGGACTTTCCCGATTATGGTGACAACCGCTACACCTGCAACGGATCCCTGACAGTCAACGGTCGGCGGATGCGCTGCTGGAACCGGTACGGGCATGGAAACGTCTCGCTGCGCCAGGCCCTCATGCATTCGTGCAATGTCTACATGTTTGAGATGGGACAGGAGGTCGGCTACGACCCTATTCACCACATGGCTGAGCAGATGGGTCTGGGCCAGTATGCGGGCCTCTTCCCGGACCTGGATAAGCCGCCGGAACAGAAAGATCTCAAATACGGAAACCTTCCGGATACAGCCGCAAACAACGTTGATCTCTGCAATATGTCCATCGGCCAGGGGGCCATCACCGCCAGTCCGCTTCAGATGGCGATGGTGGCGGCGACGATTGCCAACGGCGGAACACTCTACCGCCCGCGGCTTGTTAGGAAATGGCGCAACGGCCCGAGGGAGGAATACCACGACAACCCGACGTGGGCTATCCGGCGTGTCGATGCCCCCGTCGAAGCGTTCGAGCTGGTGCGTGGCGGAATGTACGATGTGGTAGAGGATCCTGACGGAACGGCCAAGAAAACAAGAGTCGACGGCGTGACCATTGCCGGCAAGACCGGTTCTGCGCAGTACCGCAAAAAAGTGAATGGCGTAGTGGACACCTACGTGCACGCCTGGATGATCTCATTTGCCCCCTATGATTTCCCCCGTTATGCTGTGGCCATGGTGGTCGAAGACGGCGTCTCGGGCGGCAACACCATTGGACCGCGCCTGAGCTACCTTTATCAGAAACTGTTCGAGTATGACGGCACCCTCGAAAAGGAGGTGCAGCTATGAACGGCATCGATATCAAGCGCCTGGACTGGATGATGCTCGGCACCGTTCTTATGCTGATCGGGCTGAGCGTAGCCTTCATCTACAGTGCGCAGTTCAAATCGGATGCAGACCCGGTGGGCACCAACTGGATCAAACAGCTGGTCTTTGCTGGCATGGGATTCGGGGCCTATTTTGCCCTGGTCTGGCAGGACTATGGAAAAATCATGCGGCTATCCTGGTTCGTCTATGGCGGAGCCATACTGCTGCTGCTGCTCGTGTTTGCCTTCCCCGCGGTCAACGGCGCACACCGCTGGATTCTATTGCCCGGCTTCACCCTGCAGGCCTCGGAGATCGCCAAGATTGCGGTCATCATCGGCCTCTCGGCCTATCTTGCCGCGCCCGATCGCGACATGGACGAATGGAAAACCTTCTTCAGCGCCGCCGCAATCGTGGGCGTGCCCTTCCTTTTAATCGCGTCCGAGCCCGATCTGAGCACCTCGCTGACCCTGGCGCCGATCACGCTGGCCATCATGCTCTACTGCGGCCTGAAGCGCCGACTGCTGCTGATTGCCTCGGCGGTCTTTCTCTTATCGGCCGCCGCCATCTGCTTCTGGATCAAATACGAAACGACGCCGGAAATCGAAAAGATGCCGGCCGCAGAACGCCCACGCATTGTACTGCCGGAGATGCCGTTGCTCGCCGACTACCAGAAAGGGCGCATCAAAGTTTTTCTTACGGACGATCACGACATGGCCAACGCCGGCTGGAACAAACTTCAGTCGCAGATTGCCGTCGGCTCCGGCGGATTTTTCGGCAAAGGCTATTTGAACGGGACGCAGAACATTCTGGGCTTTCTGCCCCGAACTGTGGCGCCTACCGATTTTATCTTCTGCGTGATTGCGGAGGAGACGGGATTTCTGGGGGGAGTGGGCTTTGTCCTGCTCTACTCGCTGTTGTTAGGAAGATGTATGCGGGCATCCATCAGGGCCCGCGATGAGTTTGGGCGGCTCGTGGCACTGGGCATCGGTGTCATGTTGTTCTGCCATGTGTTTGTAAACATTGCGATGACGATCGGCATTCTGCCGATCACGGGACTGCCACTGCCGCTGATGAGCTATGGCGGGTCCTTCATGGTCAGCACCATGATCGCGCTCGGCCTGGTACAAAGCATATACCACCGCCGGAGAATTAGATAAGGAGAGTCACCATGTTCAAAAAACTGAAAACCCTGGGCGGCAATAAACGCGAGAAGAAGGAAATCATAATCAACATCGAACCGCTTGAAACCCGAGTGGCGGTGCTGGAGGACGGCAAGCTGGACAACTTCCATATTGAGCGGCCGGACGACAACCGCATTGTCGGCAGCATCTTCAAGGGTAAGATCCAGAATCTGGAAGACGGGCTGCAGGCGGCCTTCGTCGATATCGGATTGAAGAAGAATGCCTTCATTCACTACTGGGATATGATTCCGGAGGATGCCGCCCGACTCGAGCGCGAAGAGGGGATTCGCGCCAAGAGTTCCACCTCCCGCCGAAAGAAGTACAAGCCCGGTGAGATGGAAAAGATATTCCCGGTCGGTTCGGAAATCATCGTGCAGGTCACCAAGGATGCCATCGGCACCAAGGGCCCGCGCGTAACCGCCAACCTCAGCATTCCCGGCCGCTTTCTGGTGATGATGCCCGGCACGCACCTGAAAGGCATCTCGCGCAAGATCGATGACGTGAAGGAGCGCAACCGCCTCAAGAAAATTCTGTCGCGCCTGCCGATTCCGGAAAACATCGGCCTGATCGTGCGCACCGCCGGCTCCGGCACCCGCAAGGTCAGCTTTGCACGCGATGCACGCACGCTGTTCGAAATCTGGAACGATATCGAAAAAGGCATAAACGAAACGCCGCCCCCCTGCTGCCTCTATTCCGAACCCAAGCTGGCCGAGCGCGTCGTGCGCGACTACCTGACCGAGGACATCGACCGCATCTATATCGACAACCGCGAAATGTACGACAATACCCGACAGATTATCGCCAAGTTTTCGCGCCGGTCGCGTAACTGGGTGCAGCTCTATGGCGGCGAGGAGCCGATCTTCGACTATTTCGAAGTGGAGAAGCAGATTGAGTCCGCCTACCGCCGCAAGGTCTGGATGAAGTCCGGCGCCTACCTCATCTTTGATGAAACCGAAGCGCTTGTGGCCATCGACGTCAACACCGGACGGCACAAGGGCAGCAAGTCCCAGGAGGAGGCCATCCTGGAAGTGAACCTTGAATCCGCCGAGGAAGTCGCCCGCCAGCTGCGCCTGCGCAATGTGGGTGGACTGGTTATCGTCGACTTTATCGACATGAAGTCCAAGCGCGACCAGAACACCGTCTACCGCGCCCTCAAGGAGGCACTCAAGAAGGATCGCGCCCGCACCAATGTGCTTCAGATTTCCCAGCTCGGCCTGCTTGAAATGACCCGTCAACGCGTCGAGGAGAGTATCTACACCTCTGCGTACACCGACTGCCACTACTGCCGCGGCCGCGGCCGCGTAAAATCACCGCTCTCCATGAGCGTCGAGATCCAGCGCCGCGTCAGTGAGTGCATGCGCAAGGATCGAAACGGGACCCATTCCATGCGCATCACGGTCAATCCGCAGGTACTGGACCGCCTGCGCAAGGAGGATGAGCAGGCGCTGATCGACATGGAGGAAAAGTTCCAGGGGCACCTCACGTTTGTTTCCGACGGCCACTTCCATATTGAGGAGTTCACCATCACCAACGACGACAACGGCAAGGAACTTTTCTCTAGCGTAGAGAGCTAAAGAATAGCATTGTCTATCTTTTCATAGGAAAGAGGAGCGAGCATGAGTGTAGCACGAACGGCCTTCGGACAGACCACCACGGGGGGCGAGCATATCGATGAATATATCCTGACCAATACCCATGAACTGCGCGTAAAGATCATCAACTATGGCGCCGCCATTGTTTCGATCGAAACGCCGGATTCATATGGTCACACCGCTGATGTCGTACTTGGCTTTGACGACATGTGCGGTTACGAGAGCATCGGCAACCCCTACTTTGGCGCCTGCTGCGGCCGCTTTGCCAACCGGCTGGCCAAAGGCCAGTTCAGCATCGATGGTGAGGAGTATTCGGTGGCCACCAACAACGGGCCGAACGGACTGCACGGTGGACTGGTCGGTTTCGACAAGCGAATCTGGAAGGCGGAAATCGTTGGGAACAGCGCCGTCAAGATGTCGCTGACCAGTCCCGATGGCGAAGAGGGTTACCCGGGGACGCTGGAAGTCGACCTCGTGTACACCCTGACCGACGACAATGAACTGAAACTGGAATACACAGCGACCACAGATAAGAAGACCATCCTCAACCTGACCAACCACAGCTACTTCAACCTGGCCGGCAGCGGCTCAATCCACGGCCATGTCATTCAGATCAATGCCGACCGCTGGACAGTTGTCGATGAGCATGCGACGCCCACCGGGGAGCTGCGCGATGTCGCCGGCACGAAAATGGACCTGCGCGATCCTACGCCCATCGGAAAAAACATCGACCAGGTACAGGGACTCGGGTACGACCACAACTACTGCATCAATCAGGCTGCTCCGGGTGAACTCACATTGGCCGCATCCGTGTTTGAACCCCAGAGCGGACGTACGATGGAGTGCTGGACGACGGAGCCCGGTGTCCAGTTTTATTCCGGAAATTTCATGGACCACGTTCAGGGGAAGAAGGGCTCAATCTACGATAAGCAGGAAGGGTTCTGCCTCGAAACCCAGCACTATCCCGACAGCCCGAACCACCCGGACTTCCCCAGCACCGAACTGGACCCCGGGGAAACCTACACCCAGACCACGATCTACCGGTTTGGAGTGAAGGAGTAGGTCATCTTATCCCATGAATAAATGGAGGGCCGGCACTGTGCCGGCCTTACTTTTTGCGCAATACAGAGATCGCCTCTCCAGACTCGATTACACCGATTACGAAATGCCGTTCCCGACCTCCGCTTTCCCGGATGGTGCAGATGAGGACGCGAAAGCCAACGAGACGTTTTTCCGGCAGACCGCTTCTCAAGCGCGGTGCAGCCGGTTAAATAGCCAGAATATGGCTTCCATCAACGTCGCCTGAAACGAGATAGGGCTCGGTGCGGTATTCGTTGACATCCCGCAGCTTCGTCAGGATGGCCTCTATGGCCTCGACGTCCTGAATGCTGGCATCGATCTCAATCAACTCTTCCACGCTCCGCACCTTTTTACGCATGAGATAGAGCCGCATGCGAAGGGCGGTGGCAGGCTGGCCCAGATGATGACAGGCCGCACCGATACTTTGAAGCATGACCCGTTGGCGCTCGGCTTTCAGAATAACCTGATGCTGGTCCTGCAGGGTTTTTCTCAAGCCGCACTCGACCTGGAGTTTTTCCTCGATCAGTTTCATTCGCCGCTGCATTTCGCGCAGAATCCGGTTCAGGTTATCCTCGATGCTCTGCAGGTCGTCACAATTCGCCGACTTGACCAGATGAATCTCTTCCGTCAGCGTGCCATGCGCAATCGTATCCACATAGCGGCGCAGCTTGAGGATACTCATGGCATATTTTCGCAGAATCAGATAGCCCGAGGCGGCCGCTGTCCCTGTGCAGACCAGGATGACGGCCAAAGCATACAGCGGAATGGTGTCCGGACCCTCCGAGCCGATCACCCCCCCCAGATACATGCAGGTGAGCGCCGGAATCAGGGCGAGCAGTACGACCGCAATCTTGGCCTGACTGTCCACACTCTGCTCGCGCAAGGAGAGTATGCGAGGCCTGCGGCTCATTTTCCAAGGCCACCGATGCGATGCGTTAGTTGTGTTTCGTGATGTCATATCGATACATATTCTTTTGCGGATGAATTTGCACAAATCGTGCCACCATATCCGGAAAACACATGCGGGATACTATGGATTTTGACGGCGGCCTGATCCAAAGATGACGGGGCCTTCAAAATGGGAAATAGGAGTCAATCCTGCTTGTTTCAACCTGTGGGCAAAACTAGGCTGTTTGCGATGAATATCGGTTTTTCAACTTTCGCACTGCAAGGTGGCCGCTCCGGGCTCTCAACCTATATTGCAGGCCTCTTGCGGGCGCTTCAGCTTGAAGATCATGAAAACACCTATCGCCTGCTGATGGCCAACCATGAATCCGACCTGGTGCCGGCAACCAATCCCAACTTCAGCAAGCTGATCAAACCGTCGTTTATCAACCGGCCGCTGGTGAATATTCTTTGGCACAATACCGCGCTGGCGGCCGTTGGAAAAAAGTATGATCTGATCCACATACCGACTGCGCGGCGGATTCCGTTGATCAGGCCAACGAAAATCGTCGCAACCGTGCACGATCTCGCCGCTTTTGCCGTGGAAGCCAAGTACGGCTCCGCCCGCATGTTTTTCAACCGCAAGATGGTTCCGGCCATGATCCGCAGAGCAGATCACGTCATTGCGATCAGCGAGTCCACGAAAAACGACCTTGTCCGGCATGTGGGCTATCCTGAAGAGCGTATTTCCGTGATCTATTCCGGCATCAACCAGGATCTGTTCCAGCCCGTCCCCAAACAGCAAGCCATGGATCGCCTGCAGATGACATATGGCATGGAGAAGCCGTTCATGACCTATGTATCCCGCCTCGAACATCCGGGCAAGAATCACATCCGGCTGATCGAAGCCTTCGAACGGTTCAAGCTGGAAAACGACAGTGCGCATCAGTTGGTGCTGGCCGGCTCGGACTGGACAGGTGCTGAAGCGATCCGGCAGCGCGCCGCCGCCAGCCCGGTGAAGGACGATATTCTGTTCCTCGGCTTTGTCCCCGGCAAATCCCTTCCCCTGCTCTACAGCGCCTGCGATCTGATGGTATTCCCTTCCCTGTTCGAAGGGTTTGGATTTCCGATTATAGAAGCCCTGGCCTGCGGCGCCCCGGTCATCTGTTCGCAGACTTCCGCCATGCAGGAGATCGCCGGCAAGCGGCTGCCGACATTCGACCCCAGCCGCAGCGAGTCCATTTTCCGCTGCATGGAACAGGTGTTATCCGAGGGGTGGAGCCCGGACCGCAGGGCCGAGGGTCTGGAATATGCTGCGACATTCAGCTGGAGGGAAACGGCAAGAAAGGTCATGAACGTATATGAAACGGTCCATGCGCCGTCTTGATGTATGAAGCGGGGAAATAAAATACTGGTAGGCGTCATCGCAACGGCATTGGTTGCCATCGCGGCATTGTACCCGTTTGTCATGACGGAGCCCGAAGGTTCGCTGGAAGAACAGCGTGTAAAAATCTTCACGGCCAAAGAGCTTGAATTGATTGCATCGCTCTCCGCTTCAACCAATCGCGTGCGCATCGGCAACATTCCGGACACCCCTCCGATCGACATGAGCGACGGCCGTTTTGCCCGCAAGGGTTTGACGTGGGATTATGTCGCCCTGCTGGAAGAGAAGCTGGGAATCCGCTTTCGGCGGGTGCCGTGCGAAAGCTGGGAGGAAAGCCTGACCGACCATCAGATCGATCTGGTGGGTTCGATCCAGAACACCCCGGACCGCGCCGCGAGATTCCGGTTCTCCAAACCGTACCGCAAGATCCCGATGTTTATTCTGGCCCGCAAGGACAGTCAGCAGGCGTTCACGCTCGATAACATGAACGGCATGACCGTGGCCATCGTAAAGGGCACCGCTCTTCATAATGATCTCAAGAAAAGGCAGGCGGCCGAGCCGGAAAAGTATGGATTCACGCTACAGCCGGTGAAGGACGCAAAGGAAGGGATGAGCCGTGTTGCAGAAGGCTATATCGATGCCATGGTGGCAGATGGCGCGGTCTCCCGCTACTATATGCCCACGCTCGGCATCGACTTGCGGGTAGCCGGTGAAACGGACTATTCCTGGAACTTAAGCTTTGCCTCCCATCCCGACAGTCCGCTGCCGGTCTCGGTCATCAACAAGGCGCTGGACGTGATCACCGAGCAGGAAAAACGCGCCATCGAGCACCAGTGGCCCACCCTGCTCAACACCGTCGAAGTCGAGCGCACTCTGCTGCTTAAAATAATCGGGATCAGCCTGCTGCTGACCCTGTTGGCGATCGGCATCGTCGTTTTGTGGAACCGGACCCTCCGCCGGCAGCTCACCAACCAGCTGCGTGAACTGGGCCGGGTTCAGCTGAGCCACGCTCGGGCGACACAGGCCCTGGACGAGAGTGAAGAGCGGTTCAGAGTCCTGGTCGAATCCTCGAACGATATCATCTGGGAGATGGACCGCTATGGTACCTACACCTATGTCAGTCCCCGGGTCCGGAATATTCTCGGATATACCCCCGAGGAGTTGATCGGAAAGAATTCCACGTCCTTGATGGTGCCCACCGACTCGGCAAAGAAGATGGAGCAGCTTCGAAAACGCACACTGGACAGCACCATCGACTGCGAAATCAATGTCTACATCCACAAAGACGGCAGAAAAATCATCCTGGAATCAAGCGGCATGGCCTATGCTGACAACATCGGCGAGCTGGCCGGTTTCCGCGGTGTATCCCGTGATATTACCGAACGTATCGCGAGCGAGAACGCCCTGCGGCACAGTGAAGAGCGTTTCCGCAACCTGGTCGAAACCACGACCGACTGGATCTGGGAGGTGAATACAGACGGCTACTTTACCTACCTGAGCCCCCAGTCCTCCGATCTGCTCGGGTACGGCCCCGAGGAGCTGCGCGGGAAGCATTTTACGCTGCTGATGGCGGATCAGGAAGCCAGCAAATTCAACCTGCTTTTCAATAAGATCCGGGAATCCGGGAAGCCGATTCATTCGATGGTCAACACCAACCGCCACCGGGACAACCGTACCGTGGTCGTGCTGGAAACCAGTGCCGTTCCCTTTTACGACAAAGAGTGGAATATTCAGGGGTACCGCGGCATCAGCCGTGACATTTCCAAGCGCGTGGCGACCGAAAAACAACTGGCCTTTGAACGAAACCTGTTCCGCACGTTCATGGAACACGCTCCGGACCTGATCTATTTCAAGGATGCCGAAGGGTGCTTCATCGAAGTCAATACCGCCAAGGCCGAAGAACTGCGCCGGCCGCCCGAAAATATAATTGGCAAGACCGACTTCGATTTCCTCCCGCAGGAACAGGCCCAGCAGAAGTTCGACGACGAGCTCGAGGTCATGAAAACGCGCATGCCGCTCCAGAAAGAGGAGATCGCCACGACACCGGATGGCGATCGGTGGTACCTCACCACCAAGGTTCCGCGATACGACGAAGACGGCAACGTGGTTGGCACGTTCGGCACCTCGTGGGATATCACCTACCGCAAGCAGGCGGAAGAGGAACTGCGTAGGTTGCGGGCCATGCTGAGCAACACCATCGACTCCATGCCCTCCATTCTCATCGGGGTGGATTCCTCCGGCCGCGTTATCCAGTGGAACCGCAAGGCCGAAGCAACCAGTGGACTGCAGTCCTCCGAAGCACTCGGGCTGCATCTGCGCGATGCCTTCCCCGACCTGGCCAAGGAAATGATCAAGGTGGAACGGGCTATCCGCGAACGCAAGCCCCAGCTCGAAGAGCGTATTCAAGTCGAGCAGAACAGTCAGACCCGCTATCACGACATCACCGTCTTCCCGCTGGAGGGCGATACGGAAGGTGCCGTGATTCGAGTGGATGACGTGACCGACCGCGTCATGCTTGAGGACAGTATCCGTAATATTGTGGAGGGTGTCTCCGCGGTGGGCCGCCGCTTCTTCGGCTCCATGGTTACCCAGCTCAGCAAAACGCTGGGCGCCGACTTCACATTCATCAGTGAATTTGCCGAGGATTCGGAAACGACCATGCGGACCATTGCGGTTTCCGATAACGGCACCATCGGCCTTAACTTCGACTATGACGCCAAGGCCACACCCTGCAGCCAGGTGCTGGAGAACGGGCAATGTACCTACATGAACAGCGTGCGCGAACAGTATCCGGCCACCGAGCTGCTGCAGAAAAACAACATTGAAAGCTATATCGGCATTCCGCTCGTCGACTCCGAAAACCATGCGCTGGGGATCATGGTGGCCATGTATCGGGAACCGATTGAAGAGGTTGATTTCGCCTCCGCTATCATGCAGGTATTTGCCGGGCGTACCGCAGCCGAGCTCGAACGCATGCAGGCCACGAAGGAGCTGATTGCCCTGCAGGACCTGCTGGAAAACATTATCAACTCCATGCCCTCCATCCTTATCGGCGTAGATGCGGAACGCCGCGTCATGCAATGGAACCATGAAGCCGAACTGATCAGCGGAATCGAGGCCGCCCGGGCACACGGACAGCCGATTGCCAGCGTCCTGCCCGATCTCGGCATTGAGATGAACCCTCTGCTGGACATGCTGCTGGCCAAAGGCCCGCAGCATCACGAACGCGTCCACTGCACGCTGAACGGCGATGAGCGCATCATCGATGTGACAGCCTACCCGATTACGGCAGACGGCTCGGAAGGCGCGGTAATCCGGCTCGACGATGTCACCGACCGTGTCCGGATTGAGGATATGATGGTGCAGTCGGAAAAAATGATGTCGGTTGGCGGCCTGGCAGCCGGCATGGCGCACGAAATCAATAATCCGCTGGCCGGCATTCTCCAGAACATGCAGGTCATCCGGAACCGGGTTATGATGAACTCCAAGCGCAATACGGAAGCCGCCGAAGATGCGGGGACCACCATGGAAGCCATACAGGCCTACATGCAGAAGCGGGGGCTTGTGAACATGCTCGATTCCACGGCTGAGGCCGGACACCGGGCCGCCAAGATTGTCGACAACATGCTCAGCTTCAGCCGCAAGGATGAATCACACTTTGCGCCGAACGACGTGCAGGAAATCGTTGAACGAAGCATTGAACTGGCCTCGAACGACTATAACCTGAAGAAGCGCTTCGATTTCCGCCATATCAAGATCGTGCGGGACTACGACGAGCTGCAGCCCATCCCCTGCGAGGCCAGTCAGATCCAGCAGGTCATGCTCAACCTCTTATCCAACAGTGCCCAGGCCATGGCCGAACAGGAAAACAGGACGGCTGAACCCACGATCACGATACGTATCAGGAAGCAGCCCGATATGGCCATGATCGAAGTTGAAGATAACGGCCCCGGCATGGATGCGGAAACGCGCAAGCGGGCGTTTGAGCCCTTCTTTACAACCAAGGAGGTCGGCCACGGGACCGGCCTGGGCCTGTCGGTCTCCTTCTTTATCATCACGGAGAACCATGGTGGAACCATGCATCTGGATTCCACTCCCGGACGTGGAACGCGCTTCCGGATCGGCATTCCATACGAACACCGCACCGCCCGCTGGGGCCTGCGCCTCTAACCGGGGAAGCCGAAACAATAGTCTTGGGGATCGCAAGGCCGGTATAGTAAACTGCGGTCTCCGTGGAACTGATGAATGAACAGTGATTCCAACATCCGAGTACTGGTGGTGGACGCGAGCCAAGCCGTTTGCGAGAATCTCCGCACGTTTCTTGAAGACTATGGATTCGAAACCGCCACCTGCACCAGCACAGAGGAGGCGCGCGACCTGATGAGAGAAGCGCCGTTCGACGTCTGCGTGGTGGATGTATGTCTGCCCGGGCTGAGTGGCGAAGATCTGATCAAGCTGGCCAGTAAACATTTTCCCCGGCAACGGTACATTATCCATACCGAGTCCATTTCATACACGCTGCCGGACGACCTTCAGGCGCTGGGCATGAGCCCCGACTACGTTTTTCAAAAACCGATGCGCGCCCCGAACCTGCTTGTAAAGCGGATCAAGGAACTGGTTGACGCCCGCGATGCGCCGCACTCTCCTCCCCATTCCCACTAAAACTGCGACATTGGACTTGGGTTGATATCGTTAAAGATAGTAAAAAGGTGGGCAACAAAGGGAACAACATGTCGGACTATTCATCCATTCGAGTACTGGTCATCGATGACGAGCCAGCAATCTGCGCCAGCCTCTCGGCCTTTCTGGAGGATTACGGATTTGATGCATCCACGGCGGAAAGCGCCGAAGAGGCATTGGACCTGATGCAGAATAATACCTACGATGTCTGCATCGTTGACATGCGCCTTCCCGGCATGAGCGGCGAAGATTTGATTCTCGAAGCCCGACAACGCTATCCCAAGCAGCGACACATCATCTACACCGGCTCCATCTCCTACAACCTTTCCGACAAACTCAAGCAGCTCGGAATGCGGCCGGAACATGTTTTCCTGAAACCGATTCGCGTACTTACCCTGCTCGTGAAGTGCATCAAGGAGCAGGTTGCGGAGGTTCGGGAAAAGTAGACTGACCATGCGCATGGTATACGACAGCGGTGTTTCCATAATGCCATGCCGCCAACATTCATAGGGAGACGCCATGCCGCCCACCGTTGCCATCATCATGCGTGCGAAAAACGAGATGCCGCATGTGCAACGTACGCTTGAGATGCTGCAGCAGCAGACCTGTCAGGATTTCGACCTTTACGCCGTCGACAGCGGCTCAACCGACGGCACCCTGGAAGCCCTTCAACGCTGCTGCCCCGAGAGCCGGCTCTTGCAGGTTGCGCCTGAGGCATATGAACCCGGCAGCGTACTCAATCAGGCCATCGCACAAACCAGCCACCGGATCATTGTTCTTTTGAATGCCGATGCGGTACCCCTGACGGAAGGCTGGCTGGAAAACCTTATCGCACCGGTACTGGACGGAACGGTCGATGCCACCTACAGCCGGCAGGTTCCCAGACCGGACGCACGCTTTATCGTCGCCTACGATTATGAGCGGGCCTACGATCCCTCCAACGTCAGTACCGGTTTTTTCTCCGCAGCGGCATGCGCGTTTGATCGCGGGCTGTGGGAACGGTTCAAATTTCGGGAACAAGGCTATGCCGAGGATGCTGTATGGGCGACCTCGTGCCGGCTGCACAATGCACGCTTCGATGTGGCCACGGATGCGTTGGTGGAACATTCGCACAACTATTCCCTTCAAGAGTTGTACAGGAAGCGATTCCGGCATGGCGAAAGCTTTGCCCGGTACCATGGCGAAAGGTCGCCGCTCGGGCAACGGCTCTATCTTTGCCTTCGTGAAGTGGTGCGTGACATGTACCACGCCTGCAGAACGCTGGAACTCCGCACCATTCCGTACAACATCACATACCGTGTCACAATCCATGCCGCACTGCATATGGGGATACGGGAGGGGTATAAATGAGCACCTACACCCTCCGGGGATCGGCAGAGCTGGATGCGCGGATCGGAGCTGACCTTGCGCGGATCGCCGAAGCCGTATCACCGCACGGTCTCGCGGGCATCCTGCTCGGCGGCTATGGTCGTGGCGAGGGTACACCGTTCATACATGCCGACGGCTCGCAATCTCCATTCAACGACTATGACCTGGTGGTTGTCGTTGAGGAACCGAACGATACTGTGCGCCGGACGATAAGATCCCTGGAACAGAACCTTTCGGCCGAGCTCGACCTGCCGGTCGACCTGTGCGTCTACCGGAAAGCGGATCTTCCGACCTGCGAATTTTCGCTGCTGAATTATGAGATGAAGTGCGGTCATAAAGTGATTTGGGGCGACGAACATGTGCTCGACGCCATGCCCGACTACAACGCCGCAGCCATCCCCCACTCCGAAGGTTCGCGCCTGCTGCTTAACCGCGGCAAACTCCTGCTCGATATCAAACTGCGCATGGCGGAAACGGCGCCGCTTTCGGAGGAGGAACAGATTCGCTTCCTCAAATTCATATACAAGGCCTGGCTGGCACTCGGCGACTGCGCGCTGCTCGCTGAAAACAAGTATGACATCGCCTATGCCGTCAAACGCGAACGCATAGATTCGATCGGAGATATCCCCCTTCGCGACATCGTCATTGAACACTATCTCGAGGCAATCCAGCTCAAGGAATGGGGCGATTATCTTTCTCGGCTGAACGGCTTCGACATGGCGGATGCATATCAACAGGTCCAGACAGCCTATCTGGACTTCTTTGCGTGGTATCGCAAACTGCACGAGGAGCGCGAGTGTTCACTTTTGAAGGCCATGCTCCTGAATTTGAGATGGAACGGCCGTCCGCTGCTTCATCATCCGCGTCAATATCTCTACATGGCGATCCAGGAACTGCTCAAGGATGCCCCCAATGAATTCCGTCTAAGGGAAATGCTCTTTAGTCGTGATGGTTTTATTGAGCGCTTCTATGCGCTGCAGAAGAGGTTTTCCTGATGCATGCGAAAAGGAAAAAGTTAAGCCTGTTCCTTTTTATTGATGCCTTAGGATGGGCCGTCAAGCAGCGGCACCCCGGCTTTCTGAACGATCTGATCATCGACAGCAAACCGCTCGAAACGATTCTGGGGTATTCCGGCGCCTGTGATCCCTCGATCATCTCCGGCCTGACGCCGGCCGAACATGGTTTATGGTGTTCGTACTACTATGACCCGGAAAACAGCCCCTTCAAGTGGACACGCAAGCTGAGCATCCTTCCCGATGCTGTATTCCGTCGAAGCCGTGTACGGAACCAGATGAGCAAATGGATTAAGAAGCGATGCGGCTTCACTGGCTACTTCCAGCTCTATGCAGTTCCCTTTCAGCATCTCCCGCTTTTCAATTATGCTGAACAGAAGCGCATCTGGGAGCCGGAAGGTCTGCCCTTCGGCACATCGATCTTCGACACGTTGACCAAACAGGAGATTCCTCATTACGTGCACGACAGCAGCCTCCCCGATGAGCAGCGTATCGACCGCCTCATGGCGGACATTCAGAACCAGCGCATCGATTTTGCCTACTGCTCGCTCGGCCGACTGGATGCGCTGATGCATGCTGAAGGCAACGACACGCCCGGCATCGGAAATCTGCTGGAATGGTATGACAGCCGGATCCAAGCCGTACTCGATGCTGCCGATGAAAACTACACCGAGGTTTCCTGGTACCTCTTTACCGATCACGGCATGCACAATGTCGAGGAAACCTATGACCTTAAAGCTGACATTGAAGCCCTCGGTCTGGAATGGAACCACGACTATATCGCCTTCTACGACTCCACCATGGTGCGCATCTGGTTCCTGACGGATTCCGCCCGGGAGGTGATTGTGCGCCTGCTTTCCAACCACCCGAAGGGCACCATCCTCTCCGAAACTGAACTCAGAACGTTCGGTGTGTTTTTCAAGGACGGCCAATACGGTGACCTGGTCTTCCTGATGAATTCCGGTGTCCAGATCGTTCCGAGCTTCATGGGCGCCCAACCATCCAGAGGCATGCACGGGTTCCACCCTACCGATCCCGACTCCCTCGCTGCGATTTCATCGAACCGGCCGATTCCCCCGCCCATCACCAAAATCCAGCACATCCACCAACTCATGCTCCACGAGCTGGGGCTTGAGCACCCTTGACGCCGGGCGGCTGGCGGAATAAAATATTTTTGTTATGGGAAAGCGGAATGTCAGCCAGAAACTGATCGAAAGCCATCTGGTTTCCGGAGAGATGAAGCCCGGCTCGGAAATCGGACTCAGGATTGATCACTGCCTGCTCCAGGATGCCACCGGAACCCTGGTGATGCTGGAGCTGGAAGCCTTCGGGCTGGACCGCGTTAAAGCCGAGACGGCGGTGCAGTATGTCGACCACAACCTGTTGCAGGCCGACTTCAAGAATATGGACGACCACGTCTTCCTGCAGTCGGCCGCCGAGCGTTTCGGCTTCTGGTTCAGCCGGCCGGGCAACGGCATCAGTCATGTGGTTCATCAGGAGCGCTTCGGCGTACCGGGGAAGACGCTGCTCGGTTCGGACAGCCACACCCCGGCCGGCGGCGGGATTGGCATGCTGGCCATCGGTACCGGAGGGCTCGACGTTGCACTGGCGGCGGCAGGTGAGCCCTACTATGTCAAGATGCCTGAAATTATGGGCGTCAGGCTGACCGGCGAGTTGCCGCCATGGGTGAGCGCCAAGGATGTCGTTCTCGAAATGCTGCGTCGCTACGACGTCAAGGGCGGGCGGGGCTACATCCTCGAATATTATGGACCGGGCATTGAAGCTCTAAGCGGATGGGACCGGCACGTTATTGCCAACATGGGTACGGAGCTGGGAGCCACCTCGACGGTCTTTCCCTCCGATGAACGGACCCGCGAACTGTTGCGGCAGCAGGGTCGCGAAAACCAATGGACGGAACTGATCGCCGATGAAGGAGCCGTCTACGATGTCGACGATGAGATCAATTTATCCGAACTGGAACCGCTGATCGCCAGGCCCACCAGCCCCGGAAATGTCGTACCGGTACGCGAGGTTGCGGGCAAGCCGGTGGCGCAGGTGGTGATCGGCTCCTCCGCCAATCCCGGGCTGCGAGATTTCTGGATCGTGTCGCAGATCGTCAAGGAGCGCACAGCATCTCCGAAGGTTTCATTCGATATCAATCCCTCGTCACGCCAGGTACTTATGAACCTGATCGAGATGCGGGCGCTGAAGGATCTGGTGGGTGCCGGGGCGCGCTTACACCAGTCCGGCTGCATGGGCTGTATCGGCATGGGCCAGGCCCCGGCGAGCGGAACCATCAGTTTGCGCACCATGCCGCGTAACTTTCCCGGACGCTCCGGTACGCTTGACGACCAGGTCTATCTCTGCAGCCCCGAAACGGCAGCCGCCGCCGCACTGACCGGCAGGATTACCGATCCGCGCGATCTTGAGTCAGAGATGGGCATTACCTATCCGCAGTGGGCGGAGCCGGAGGTGATCACGATCTATGAGGAGCTTCTGATCATGCCGAACGACAGGAAGCCGGAACTGGTCAAGGGACCCAACATTAGATCAATTCCCGACTTCGGAGAACTGGACGACGAGATGGAGGTTCCGGTGCTGCTGAAGATGGAGGATAACATTTCCACCGACGAAATCCTGAAGGCCGGTGCCGAAGTTCTTCCGTTGCGCTCCAACCTGCCGGAGATCAGCAAATACACCTACTGCGTGGTGGATCCCAACTTCTACAAGCGCGCAAAGAAAAACGCCAAAAAGCATGACGGGTTTTGCATCGTGGCCGGCGAAAACTATGCGCAGGGCTCGAGCCGCGAACATGCTGCACTGGCTCCGCGCTACCTTGGCCAGAAGTTCTGCCTCGCAAAATCCTACGCGCGCATCGGCTGGCAGAACCTGATCAACTTCGGCATGATCCCTTTCGAATTTGAGAATCCCGATGACTGGAGCAAACTGGAGCAAGGTGACGTCATACGTATCAAAGGCTTACGCAAGGCCATCGAAAACATGCACCCCGTCACCGTCACGATCAAAAAGAAGAAGCTTGAGATCCCCCTGCGTTATGCGATCAGCGTGCGGCAGCAGCAGGTGATTCTGCAGGGAGGCATCATCAACTACATGAAGAACAAGTAACGCCGATGGAAGAACTTTCCCCTGATCCGCAGTTCCTGCTCGAGCTGGCCGAGGCCCGCATGCCCTTTGGCAAATACGAGGGCCGTCTGCTCATCGATCTGCCGGAACCGTATGTCGTCTGGTTCCGGCAGAAAGGGTTTCCGAACGGCAAGCTCGGGAAACAGCTTGAAACGGTCTACGTCATCAAAGCCAACGGCCTCGAGCACCTCTTTGACCGGCTGCGGTGAGTGTAGAAGCCTCCGTCGCGTGGGGGCACGCAGCATTCAGTATTCGGTCTCCCGGAAATTAATGCAGGCCCGGCCCCTGACCGGGCGTTAAAAAGAACAGCAGCATCTAGTGTTCGATGGCCTCGGCCCGGGGACGGTAGAGCAGGCCGTAGAACATCTCAAGGTAGCGGCGGGTTTCCTCGCGGTCGATGTTGGAGATGTGCTTCCAGAAGCCGTATATCCGCGTGAGCTTCAGCAGGCGCGCGGCATACAGCTCCCAGGTATAGGCGGATTCAACGCGATCCAGCGCGCCTTGAGAGATGTTGTCCCAACGGGATACGTCCTTACCGACCTGATCATAGAATTCGCACATCCTTCGGGCCGCCAGTGCGCCCCGGTTGGGATCGATATGGAACCCGCTTCTCCCGTCTTCAATGATTTCGAAGGGACCGCCGAAGCAGGTGGCAAACACCGGGAGACCGGTGCTCATGGCTTCGATAACAGTAAGGCCGAAAGCTTCGAACAAGGCGGGCTGAATAAAGGCCCCGCGCTTATCCGCAATGCAGCGATACAACTCGCCGTTAAAGTTGCGGTCCGAGCTGGCCTTGACCCAGCGGACGCAATGATCCAGATCGTATTCATCCATCAGCTCATGCATCATCCGGCACTGCTGCTGCTCTTCGGAGTCCGACGATTTTTCCGGATCGACGACACCGGCGACCAGAAACAGATTGGCCTTTTCCTGCAGCTCGGGGCAGTCGGCATACCACCGGACAAATCCGGTAATATTCTTGATGTGATCCAGTCGCGACATGGCAAAGAGCAGCGGCTTTTCCCGATCGGCCAGCTCACCACGGGCATCCTCGCTGGACGAACCGTAGATCATGGCATCGATGTCCTCGTGCAGGGTGTGCAGTCGCCGCTGTGTATCCGTGTGCGGAAAGTAGACCTCGGAATCGGCTCCGGGCGAAATGATGTTAAACTTGGGATCGAACACGTTGATCCCCTGCAGTACCCGGTAGAGACCAGGCATGGTGAAGGTCTGATAGCTTTCATACTGCCCTACTCCGTCGTCGGTGCCGGCGATCTCCTGATAGGTGCTGGTGATGATAAAGTCGGCGGTATTCATCGCGATCAGGTCGGCGGTAAACTGACAGGAAAAGTGGTATTCCGCATCGTGCTGCTGCCAATGCAGGGCGGAAAACAGATACTTGGTTTTTTCCAGGGCATGGGCAATGTTGCACTGGGTAACGCCAAGACGCTGCGTCATCAGCGACGCCACCAGGTTTCCATCCGAATAGTTTCCGATCACCAGGTCAGGCTTGCCTTCCAGGTGAGCAACCAGTTCATGCTGCGCCTCGCGGGCATACCGCTCCAGGTAGGGCCATATTTCGAACCGCGAAATCCAGTGCGGAACAACCTCTCCGCTCTCGGAGCGGAAGGGCACGCGCAGAATCACGGCATTCTGAGTTCCCTGAATGGGCTCAATGTGCTGGTTGCAGGAGGTTTCGCCCGCATCGGGGATCAGGCGGGTCAGCACGACAATCCGCGGTTCGATTTTGAGCCCCTGCTCATGCAGGTCGTGCCGCATCTGCTTTTCAAGGGCACGCACCTGATCAAGAATGTAGACCACCTGTCCGCCGGTATCCGGCAGGCCCAGAACATTGGACTGCCCGAAATAGCCGTGGGGCGACAGGATGGCAAGACGCGAAACCATCGGGATCCGGCTCAGAAATTCCGCAAGGTGGGCGGCGTCGGGTGATTCGAGCACATCGAGAAGCAGCCCCATGGTTTCATGGATTCGTTCAGCGCGCCGTCCCCATCCCGGTTCAAAGCAGGTTCCCGGCAGCCGATGCTTAAGCTCCTCCCATTCCAGGTCGGGATCCTGCTCTTTGAGATAGTGCCGTGCGTCGCGCAGGGCCTGCTGAAGCGCTTCGATACTCTCCACCTGCTGATTCAGCAACAGCTGTGTGTCGCCGTACTTGTGGAGCTTCAAGAAATCAAGCAGGGCCGTCCCCTGGCGTTTAGACACGGAGTGGGCGAGATGACGGTTGAGGAACGCAACACCCTGCCCGATGGAACTGGTCTCCTTCATCAACGGGAACCCGCGCTCAAACGGCTTAAGGTCGAGTTCCAGCGTCCAGTCTTCGTCCGGATTGAACCCGTTGGCCATCCGCTCCTTGGCCTCCAGAAAGCCGGAACGGCTCTGCCGGCTGATGCAGACGTTGCCGGTATCAACACAGAAATAGTGCCAGTCGGCCACCTTGTCGCGCACCGCCATATGCAGGCAGCCGTCTTGAACGATCATCTCTTCGGTCTTGCGAAAGAGGTTCTCGGCGTATGATCCTTTCAAAGCCATGCCTTCCGGGGAATCGATGAAGGTATCAAGCCGGTCAGCGACATCGGTGCGCAGCAACATCGGCCGTTCCGATTCATTCAGGCAGTGCAGCAGGGCAAACAGGGCCGGACGGTGGGTTTCGAAATCCGACTGCAGTTTAAGAATCATTCAGCTCCTCCTCATGGGTATTGATCTCACCGAAAAAGTCATAGTGGGCAATGCCTTCAAGAATGCCGTTCGCATGGCATGCTTCCGCAAAATAGATTCGGGGACGGCCTTTAAGTTTTTTCAGCTCAGGACTGTGATTGCCGACCACCACACCCAGTGTTTCTCCACGAAGCATATCTTCATCGTTCCCTGAATCCCCAGCGACGAGAAGATGATCGAACGAAATTCCCCACTTGAATGCCAGGTAGCGGATCGCCAGTCCGCACGACGCCCGGATCGGCATCAGGTCCAGATACATCTTCAGGGAGCAGGTCAAATCCACCCGCAGGCCGGCTTCACGGAGTATGCGGCGGATGCGCGGTACAGACGGCGCTATCTTGGGGTCAATGGTATAGCTGATCTTAAACCGGTGCTGCTCCTCTTCGTCCTGCAGGTACACACCCGGAATATCAGCCATTGCCTCCCGAACAGCATCCGGTTCCCAGCGATAGTCGATATGCCGCTTCCACGCCTTGTCCTCGGTCAGATTGCTTCCATAGCGAATCGAGGCCCCGTTAGAGGTAATGAGAATATCCGGCGGCGGTGCGCCTAGTTCCTCAAGTTTTTCCAGCGCGCTTTCCTTGGACCGGCCGGTTGCAATGCCGAATCCCGTAAATGAGCCGGCGTTCTCCAACGCGCCAAGCAGCTTGGCAACGGCTTCATCATCGCCGGTCAGGGTATTGTCGACATCGGTGATCAGGATGCGGTCCACTTCCGGAATACGGCTGCGTCGGGTTGGCAGCTTAGGCGAACCGGAACTGTCGGCCAGCACGTTTTTCACCTCTTTGAGATACCGCTTCACGTGGCTGCTCCACGAGAAGGTTTCGATCGCGCCCTTCACGCCGCGTTCCGCCCATCCATCCCATTCCCTGCTTTGAAGCATCTCCAGCAGCGTCTCGCCCATCTTTTCGGCATCGAACGGATCGATCAGGATGCCGTTTTGACACGCGCCGATAATATCGCGCGGGCCGCCGTCGTTGGTGGCGGCGATCGGCAGGCCGCTGGCCGCGGCTTCGATCAGGGTCAGTCCGAACGGTTCCGTCCAGGCCGGATTGACAAATATCCCGCGCGAAGCCGCCGCCAATCGGTAGATGTCGGGTACGTCCGGTGCAGCATGGTGTTTCGGCAGCGCAACCGAGCCGTAAAGATCGTATTTATCGATCAGGTAGAGCACCTCGATCATCACCTTGCGCGATCCGCGATCCATCGCCCGGATATCATCGCGATTGCCCATGATCAGCACCAGGTTGGCCTGTTTCTGCAAACGCTCGTTTCCGGCATAGGCATGAATCAGCGTGCTGAAATTCTTGCGCTCGTCGGGCCGCGCCATCGCCAGCACGATCGGTTTGGAGGGATCGTGCAGGAAACGATCGATTTCCAACCGCATGGCGCATTGGAAATTTTTGCGGACCGGCGGTGAAAAGCGGTCCAGATTGACGCCCGGCGGATTCACATGCATGCACTCGGGTGCATAGTGCTCGTACATCTCGTACTGCTGTTCAATCTCCTGGTGTGTACTGGTTATCACCAGCGGGGCGGAATCCAGCGCCAGCTCTTCGGCTTCGATGCGCAGATCCATGTTATAGCGTTTGTTGATCTGATCGCGCTGGGCTCCACTCTCGAGCATCCGCTCCATCTTGACCCGACCGAGCGAATGCCCGGTAAACATAAACGGCACACCCAGCAGATGCGCCATGGTGGCGCCGACCATGCCGGCGTCGGCATAGTGCCCGTGTACGATATCGGGAATGCGGCGCAGTTTGCGGAAATGCGGCAGTGCGTTGTCGACAAAGCTTGGCAGATGCGGCCACAGCTTTTCCTTGCGCAGATAGCGGCGCGGGCCAAAGGGAATACGAATGATGAAGGCATTGTCCGACAGTTTTTCCTGCGGCTGCGCATAGCTTTCGTCCACCTTCTTGTCGATCACCTGGCGGGTAAAGAGATCAACCCGATCCACCGCCGGGTGCCGGGCCAGCGCCCGGGCCAATTCGACGACGTACAGGATCTGCCCGCCCGTATCGGGATCCTTCCCCAATTCCATGTTTTCGCCGCGAATCAATCCATGCACGCTCAGCAGTGCAATATACAGTCCCTTCTCCCCCTGCTTACTCATTGGTTACCGCCTCCAGTCCGCTGTACACATCCATGTCTGCCACCGTGGCGCCCTGCCGGCCGCAGATGCGCGTAGCCAACTTCGTTGCACATGCTGCCGTTGCTTCAGGCGGTGATCCTTTGAAGTATCCCCCGATCAGTGCGGCGCTGAACGAATCGCCGGCACCGACCGTATCGACCACCGGCGCTTCATCATTATCCGGCGTTACCCGAATGACGTCGCTCCCGTCTGCACAGAAGAGGGCTCCGTCCTTCCCCAGCGTGAGCCAAAGCGCATCCAGCGTCCAGGCCTGGCGAACCGCCTCGATGATTTCGGCCGGATCGCTGCTGTCGAGATGGTCCGGTTTAAGCAGGTTCAGCTCATCGTCGTTGAGTTTCAGAATGCTGGCATGCTGAATCATCCCCAGCACCTCGTCCTTTTTCCACCAGGGTTCGCGCAGGTTGATATCCAGAAAGACCGGTGCCTGCGTTGCTTCGGACAGGCGTGCGAGTGCGTGTCGCGATTTGCCGCGCAGTGCCAGCGATCCATGGTAAAGCAGGCCGCACTGCCGTAGGTTGACGGCACATCGAGCCACTTCCGGTTCGATGTAGTCGTAGGCCTGGTCGGCCAGGATGTCGAACGCGTGGCTCTTACCCTC
Organism: Pontiella sp.; assembly: GCA_050298955.1. Classification (GTDB taxonomy): domain Bacteria; phylum Verrucomicrobiota; class Kiritimatiellia; order Kiritimatiellales; family Pontiellaceae; genus Pontiella. The sequence goes on along the minus strand of JBNKVA010000037.1, from coordinate 4,736 downwards.
CATGGTGATTTCAACCCGCCCCGTCGGATGCTGCATATCATGCTGGATACCGGTGGTATCCATGCCCCAGTCGCGCATGCGCGTCACGATCGCACGGCCGGCATCGTCCTGCCCGACGCGTGAAACCAGTAAGGGATTCCACCCGAGGGCATGAAGGTGCCAGGCCACATTGAGCGGAGCACCGCCGGGAACTTCTTTTTCACCAAAGCAGTCAAACAGCACTTCGCCAAAAATGACGGGGCGCGGCGGCTGCATGTCGAGCGGATCGATTGTAGCAGTCGGGCTCATGGCTTCTAGCCAAGCATTTCGAGTGGATGACCGCAAAGTAATTTTGAAACTTAACCGGGAATCCGTTTGCAACCGATGATCAAAGCGCGTTAGGTACCCTTCGTATGGACACCATTCGCTACCTGCTTGCAAGTGACATGGACGGCACGGTCATTCCGTTGGATGATAAACCGGAACGGGAGGCGGAGATCGCGGATTTCTCCAGCGCTTTCGCACAGCAAACGGATCTGGCCATGGCCTATGCCACCGGCCGCGACCTTCAGCGCGTGCGGAATGGGATCGCTGAATGGCAGCTGCCGACCCCGGACTGGCTGATCTGCGATGTCGGCACCTCCCTCTACCACTCCGATGGAAACGGCGAATGGGTGCTCAACGAAGCCTATCGCGCGGAAATGAAAAAGAGGTTCGGTGACCACACAGCAGATGATGTGGCCGACGCATTGCAGGGCTATCCGGAACAGGATGCCTCCCGACAGACTGAGTTCAAACACAGCTATGTGTTCCCCGTTGAAGACGAACCCGAAAAGCTGCTGCCGGAGATCAGGAATAAACTGAACACCGCCGGGATCCATGCCGAGCTCGTCTACAGCGTGGATGTCTATTCCGGCGAGGCATTTCTCGACGTACTCCCGAAGGAAGTCGCCAAGGATTATGCCGTCCACTTCCTGCTCAGGCAGCTGCAGCTCGACCGCGACCATGTGGTCTATGCCGGCGACTCCGGCAATGACGAGCACGCATTCAAGAGCGGCCTGAAGGGCATCGTGGTCAACAATGCCGATCCGAAGCTCATCACCGATCTCAAGGAATGGGCGCATGATGAAGACACACGCGCAAGGCTGTTCTTTGCAACGAAGCCTTTTATCGCCGGCGTTCATGAAGGCTGCCGTCATTTCGGCCTGCTGCAGTAATTCATGCAAACGATGGATATTGCTCAACACCAACCTGCGGCATTGGACTATGTTTTGATTGTCCTGTATGCCGTCGTGGTGCTGTGGATCGGGATCCGGCTGGCAAAGAGACACACCAATGCCGAAGACTATTTCCTGGCGGGGAGAAATATGATCTGGCCGTTTATCGGCGTCTCGCTGTTTGCCTCCAATATTTCCTCGACCACGCTGATCGGACTGGCGGGCGATGCCTACCACACCGGCATCTCGGTGTTCAACTACGAATGGTCGGCGGCAATCATACTCGTTTTTTTCGGGCTGTTCATGATGCCGGCAGTCCTGAAAACAAAGGTCTACACGATTCCCGAATATCTGGAGAAGCGCTACGACCGGCGGGTGCGCTCCTACTTTTCCATCCTCACGCTCTTCCTGAATATCGTGGTCGACACGGCCGGCAGCCTTTTTGCCGGCGGAATTGTTCTGAAAATGATTTTCCCCGATACCAACCTGGGGCTGATCATTGCCTGCCTTGCGGTGGTGGCGGGCTTGTACACCATAGCCGGCGGTCTGGCAGCGGTCATCTACACCGACTTTATTCAAACCATTCTGCTGATGGTCGGCGCCGGCGTTATCAGCGCCGTTGCATTCACGCGCGTGGGCGGCTGGTCCGGGATGCTTGAGGGAATCGATCATGCGCAGCTCAGCTTGATCCGTCCGCTGGACGACCCGGGCGTGCCGTGGCTGGGCATGCTGCTCGGGATTCCGATTCTCGGCTTTTATTTCTGGTGCGGCAACCAGTTCATGACACAGCGCGTGCTCTCTGCCCGCTCGGTGGAACACGGCCGCTGGGGCGTGCTGCTCGCCGGTCTGCTGAAGCTGCCGGTGCTGTTCATCATGGTTCTTCCCGGCACCATGGCGATTCACCTCTATCCCGACCTGCCACGCCCGGACCTGGTCTACCCCACCCTGATGTTTGACCTGCTGCCGACCGGACTGCTGGGGCTCGTGCTTGCCGGATTCATCGCCGCCCTGATGTCGCAGATTGATTCGACGCTGAATGCCGCCTCCACGCTCGTGACGATGGATTTCATCCACACGCGCTTGCCGCAGCTCTCCGGTCGCAGACTGATGGTAACCGGCCGCTGGGTCACCGGAATCTTCATGATCCTGGCGGCCTTGTGGGCGCCCCAGATCGAACGCTTTGCGTCGCTCTTCAAATACCTGCAGATGGTGCTCTCCTACACCGTGCCTCCGATCGTGGTAATCTACCTGATCGGTTCATTCTGGAAAGGCGCTACGGCCAGGGGAGCATGGCTCACCGTCCTGATCGGCACACTCGCGGGCGCATTATTTTTTGTCGTCAACGAAATCCTCGGCTGGACCCATCTCCACTTCCTCTACATCGCCCCGATTCTTTTTGTCGTTTCGCTGCTCACATTGCTCACGGTGAATCGAAGCGGAACAACACCCACTGCGGAACAACAGGCCCTGGTCTGGTCACCTGCTCTGTATCGCGCCGAATCCGTCGAACTGAAGAATATGCCCTTCTGGAAAAACTACCGCATCCTCTCCGTCATCCTGCTCGCTCTCACTGCATGGCTCGTGGTTTCCTTCAGGTAAGCATCACATGTTCATTTATCGCGAACGCCTAACCGGCCGTACGTGATCTGGACATTCAACACGGAGCACCGTATGTTCATGCGATACGGATGGACGTCACGGCAACTATACGATCGCGGGATGAGTATTGGGAGAGGGTTCATGAACAGATGCGGCACCATCATTATCATCCTTCTGGCCACCGTGTTCAGCGGTTATGCGGCCGAGCCGGAGCATCCGCTGCAGCCGGTTGATATCTCGAGCCCGCGGGTCTGGCTGGATGATTTCAAGCGCGATCACATCAACCTGAAAATGATCTACTGGTACCAGCCGCCCAATTACTGGGACTCTACCGCACATGCCGATCTCTTTACCGGAAGATCCTTGATGCCTTCGAGGCTGACGGCATCCGGATTGCGGTGCCCGCACTGGCCATTCAGGAAGAGGTGGTTGAAGAATCCCCCTCAAATTCAGGAAGAGCAGACCCCCGTTTAAAAGAAAGGAAAAACATGGAGTCATTGGAAGGAAAGAAGGCGCCGGCCTTCACGCTGGAAGGCAGCGACGGCAGAAAGCACGCGATAAAGGATTACCTCGGTAAGAAGGTGGTCATCTATTTTTACCCGCGCGACAATACACCCGGCTGCACCAAGGAATCGTGCGGATTCCGCGACCTGAATAAAAAAATCGCCGACCAGAACACGGTCGTGCTCGGCGTCAGCAAGGACAGCCTGGCCTCGCACGATACGTTTATCGAAAAATTCGATCTGCCGTTCGTGCTGCTCTCCGATCCGGAAACGAAGATGATGCAGAAATACGGTGCGTGGGGCGAAAAGGTGCTCTACGGCAAAACCTCCATCGGCTGCATCCGCTCCACCGTCATCGTTGATGAAAAGGGCAAGATCATCAAGCACTGGCGCAAGGTGCCCAAAGCTGACGCCCACCCGCAGAAGGTGCTCGAGGTTCTCCAGAGTCTGTAATTTTTAGGGTTGGAACGGGTAGCGCCCTTCCAGCCGCCGTTTCTTCAGCCGTGGCGGGAAGGTCCAGGGACCATTCCCGCCCTACAATCGGTGCTTTGCGTTGTAGGCAGACGCCGTCTGCCCGGGCGCACGCTGTACGCCCCTCCAGCAAGGTTTTCTTGAACGCGCTAAAACCACCAGATGCCGCGCTTGCGCGGATTGCCGAACGACGCAAAATCGTCGCCCGATTCGCGCAGCACGTCATCCAGTTCCGCTTCGGTAAAGTCAAATCCTTCGGTGTTGGCCTCCGCCACGAAGGCCGCCTTCGGCTCCAGCGTGTCATACTTCAGCCGAAGCACCTTGTCCTCGCCCCCCGCAATCAGAAACCGCTCTACTTCTTTCTTCGCCATCATTTTCTCCTGGTTCGTACTCCTGGTTAACACCCTTGCCCGCCTAATAACAAAAGGTATGCCAGATTCACAGAACAACGCAACCATCACTCGGCCAAGAGGTTACGGCTTGTGCGGGAAAATTCGGCTATGGAAGGATTTGTCGGATTCGACGGTTCCGGCCGACCCTCACGCCGGCAAAACACTGTCCCGGTGCAGGTTGCACAAATGCTGACAAATATTTCCGCCGGATTGATGTTTCAAACAAAAACGCCCTCCCGGACTTGCGGGAAGGCGTTTTCTAGATCGCCCGGTCGGGGACCGGGCCTACAGCTGTAGGCCGCGTACCCTCACCCGGCGATTGGATAATCGCTGGTTAGAGCGACTTCATATTGCTCATGGCCTGGCGCAGCTCTTCACCGATGACTTCCACATCGTGGTAGCGGATATCGGCATTGATCGACACGAGCGTCTTGTTGTCGACGGTATTGTCGGCCAACTCCAGTCCCTTGCCGATGATATCGGTATCGACCTTGGTCATGAAGTCCTGCAGCAGCGGAACACAGGCGTGCGAGAAGAGATAGCAGCCGTATTCAGCGGTGTCGGAAATGATGCGG
>JBNKVA010000036.1:0-3198 GCA_050298955.1 Pontiella sp. | reverse complement strand
AACGTTACGTGTGACCTGTATGTACCTAAATCGGTTCCGTTAGGTAGGGAAAAAGCATTTCGAGAATGGGCGCTTTACCCGTCGGAGAAATGCTTTTTCCCGTGAACCAGGTTGTGCAATCCTCGAAGAGGAGTTCCGCCCCCGGCCGGCCAGCCGGGGACGGTTCCCGTCCGGCGAGATCGAAGTGTGACCGCTTCGCCCCGAAGGGGCAGAACGAGCGCAAGCCATGATCCGCCGGGCGGTTGCCATGTTGTACTCGGACCGTTGCATGAGCCGAATAGCGAGCTCGCATCAACAAGAAGGAGCTAACATGAACATGAATGAGATCATATACTGTGGAGTGGATGTGTCCAAGCACCATCTGGATGTGCTGCATAAAGGACGCCTGGTACGTTTTGAAAACAACGTGAAGGGATCGGAGGATCTGTATGCGCTCAAGGACCGGGTGCACTATGTCCTCGAGTCCACCGGTGGCTACGAGCGCACGGCGGCCTGGCTGCTGATGAAGGCCGGGGCACGGGTGAGCATCGTCAATCCCTCGCGGGTGCGGTTCTTTGCCCAGAGCATGGGGCAGCTCGCCAAGACCGATCCCATCGACGCAGGCATCATCACGCAATACGCCCGTGTACGGCGTCCTGAGCCCTCTGTGAAGCCGTCCAGGCGCCAGCGTGAGCTCGTGGCCTATGTCGACCGCCGGCAGCAGCTCATGGAGATGCGCACGGCCGAAATGAACCGGTTGGACACGGCGGCCTATCCCGAGTCCATTAAGCTGCTGAAGAAGCATCTTCGCTGGCTTGAGCGGGAAATCGAAAAGCTCGACCACCTGATCGACGAAACGATCCAGGCCGATGGCCAGATGCGGGAAAAAGCCGGACGCATCCGGGAGATCCAGGGCATGGGGGAAGTCTGCGCATCCACGCTGCTGGCCCATCTTCCCGAGATCGGCACGCTCTCGCGCCGGGAGGTCGCGGCACTGGTCGGTCTGGCACCCTATAACCGGGACAGCGGGACGAGCAGCAGGAAGCGGCATATCCATGGAGGACGAAGCCGGCTGAGGCGGTGTCTCTACATGGCGGCCGTGAGTGCCATACGATGCAATCCCCGGATGGGGGAGTTTTACCATCGACTGGTAGAAGAAAATCATAGGCCTAAGAAAGTCGCTCTGGTCGCTGTGATGCGGAAGCTGGTCATCGCTGCCAACTCGGCGGTTAAGAATCCTGATTTTTGTGTTGCGGTTTAACACCGTTGCTTGCGCGGGACTTATGCGTTAGGCATGAAAATTGTGCGTTTTACCGCGTAAGGTCCACGCGCTTGAATCCCCTCTAACCCCTTTAGGAGAAATAGTGCTTCTCCTATGGTGGCGCGGGCTCACCGCATGAAGCGGGGCCCAATTCATTAATGTGAACTCATCCATAGGAGAAGCATCATGAAGTATTACAAAAGCAATACGAAATACAACTGCGGAATCGACCTGCATGCGCGGCAGATGTACATCTGCATCATGGACCGGGAAGGAACGGTCCTTGTCCACAAGAACATCAAGGGCAATGACTTTGCCTTCTTCCTGAAGCTGGCGGCGCCCTATGCCCATGAGCTGACGGTGGTCTGCGAGTGCTGCTTTAACTGGTACTGGCTGGCGGATGCGTGCATGGATGCCGATATTGAGTTCGTGCTGGCCCATGCGCTCTACCTGAAACATATCCACGGCGGGAAGAACAAGAACGACCGCATCGATTCAAAAAAGCTTGCCGATCTGCTCCGGGCCAACCTGATTCCTCCGTCCTATATCTATCCCCGGGAGCGTCGGCCGATGCGGGCTCTGCTTCGTCAGCGGATGAGCTATGTGTGGGCCCGTTCCGAGCTGCTCACCCAGCTCTCCATGAACCAGACCGCCGAAGGGCTCGTTCCGGTGGCCAAGGGCGGCCACAACCGCGACGTCTGGGAAGAGCGCATCCTCGCCCAGTATACCGATCCGTTGCTCAAGCTGGCTGTGGAATGCGATATGGAGCTTGTTCGTTCGTACGACCGGCGCATCAAGATCCTCGACCAGCGACTCGCCATGCAGGCCCGTCGGGAGCACGGGCGCGACTTTACCCTGCTCATGACCGTGCCGGGCATCGGCAGAGTGCTGGCGCTGACGTTACTCTTCGAGATCGACTCCATCGGACGCTTTCCCACCGTCAAGGACTTCGTCAGCTACTGCCGCCTGGTCAAGGGCTCCGTGGCATCCGCGGGAAAGATCAAGGGGCTCAAAGGCGGCAAGATGGGAAATCCATACCTGCGCTGGGCCTTCGGAGAGACCGCCGTCATTGCCAAGCGGAACCATCCGTTGCTCACTCCGTATGCTGAAAAGCTCGTATCCAAACATGGCAAATTCAAAGGCAATGCGATCCTGGCCAACAAGCTCGGACGCTCCGTCTACTTCATGCTTCAGAAGGGCACGGCTTTTGATGCTGAACTAGTGGTCTGATTTTCATGCCCGATCGGAAGATGATCCCGGACGCCTAACTGGAGCGCCATCATGTCAGCCCCATTCAAGAGTATCCGAAACCGTGGGACACCGATCCCGTAAGATACTCGTGGGAAGGCCGGCCAGCCCCCTGCGCTTGAATGGGACGCTTCCGACGCGGGCACCTTTTATAGCTTTGAACACCGAGGTAATCCTCCCCTGATCCGAACCCGCAAAAAACTGGGACCGCTGCCTGGAGCAGTACAAGCCCGCCTTCCGCGTGAATGGGCGGTGCCAGGGTTGACCGTAATCTTTTCTGGGACGCTGCCGGGCGTTTGATCCGGTAGCCATGAGGCGATCTGGTTGCTTGCAGCTGGGCCGCTCTTTACCGATCCCGCATGGTTGTTTGGTTGGAAGACCCACTACAGAAATAAAGCAGGAATCCGTTGTTCAGGGATGCCTAAAACCGAAGAAGAAAGATCTTCGGATCCAACCTTTTTTACGCTTGCCCATGTTCGGGGTTAATGGTGGTTCGGTTACTAATTTATACTGTAGCGATTCTCCTGCTCTACAGAATGACCTAGTCCATCATATGCACGAACAGAATATACGAATTCATCATCAGTAACCCATTTCTTGAATTCGAAATATATGTGATCTGCATATTGGGGAATATCGGTCGTCCCGAGGCTTAACTCTATGGGTTTGAATTTTTCTAGCGAAATAATGACTATCTTTGAGCTATTGCT
>JBNKVA010000035.1:0-9092 GCA_050298955.1 Pontiella sp. | reverse complement strand
CCCGTCCCCGGCGAAGCGGATGCATGGAGCGGAGATCTGATCATCAACGTCGATCGCGCCGTTCAGGCGGGCCCGGAGCATAACGGTGTCGACTATGAGCTGGCGCTGTACATGGCCCACGGGTTCGACCACCTCACGGGTGCGGACGACGACACCCCGGCCAAACGGAAGAAAATGCGCGCCACGGAAACCGCGTGGCTCCGCGAAGCCGGCGACTTGAAAGACGCGCTGATCAAGTGCTGAGTCGAAGCGGGTTCGTAACACCGCGAAATAATTCTTCAATTCCGCAAAATGCGCCGTATAGTCGCATTCATGAAATGCGTTCTGGCACTTGATCAAGGTACGACCAGCTCGCGGGCGATTTTATTCGACCACGCCGGAAGGGTCAGGTCCGTGGCCCAGCAGGAGTTCAAACAGCACTATCCCCGCCCGGGCTGGGTTGAGCACGACCCCGAGGAAATCTGGGAAACGCAGCAGTACACGGCGCGCCAGGTGATGCATCACGCCGGTGTGCACAGCGAGGACATCGCGGCCATCGGCATTACAAACCAACGTGAGACGACCGTGGTCTGGAACCGGAAAACCGCTCAACCGATCCACAACGCGATTGTCTGGCAGGACCGCCGCACGGCGGACTCCTGTGCGGCACTCAAAGCGGCCGGACAGGAAACGCGTTTCCATGACAAAACCGGACTCTATCTCGATCCCTATTTTGCCGGTACGAAAGTAAAATGGCTGCTTGATCATATTGACGGCGCGCGCGCGCAGGCTGAACGCGGCGAACTCGCATTCGGCACCATCGATTCATGGCTGATCTGGAAACTCACGAATGGAGATCAGCACATTACCGATGTTACCAATGCGTCGCGCACCCTGCTGTTTAACATCCACACGCTCGACTGGGATAACGATCTGCTGGAAACCCTTGGCATACCGCGCAGTATGATGCCGGACGTCCGGGCCTCGAGCGAGCTGTATGGATCGGTGAGCAAATATTTGTGCGAATGCGGGTGCAGCATCGCCGGCATGGCCGGAGATCAGCACGCCGCCCTTTTCGGCCAATCCTGCTTTGAGGAAGGCACATCGAAAAACACCTATGGAACGGGAAGTTTCACTTTGATGAATACCGGCCGCAGCCCCGTCGCGTCGCACAACAAACTTCTTACGACCGTGGCATGGCAGCAAAACGGGGATACGCGCTACGCCCTTGAGGGCAGCGTATTTATTGCCGGGGCCGTCGTACAATGGCTGCGCGACGAACTGGGCATCATTCAGTCATCGGCGGATATTGAGGCGTTGGCGGCTCAGGTGCCCGACACGGGCGGTGTCTTTTTCGTTCCCGCATTTGCAGGACTCGGCGCACCACACTGGGACCCCCACGCACGCGGAACAATCATCGGTCTCACGCGCGGGTCCAACCGCTCACATCTTGCACGCGCAGCACTGGAATCGATGTGTTTCCAGTCGATGGAGGTCCTGAAAGCCATGGAAAAGGATGTCGGTTCTTCCACAAGCATCCTGCGTGTCGACGGCGGGGCCAGTGTCAACAACCTGCTGATGCAGCTACAGGCGGATCTGCTGCAGGTGCCGGTGGAACGGCCGAAGATGATTGAAACCACGGCATTCGGTGCGGCGGCCCTTGCCGGTCTCGCGGTTGGCTTCTGGAAAGGATTGGATGAGGTATCCGCCATCCGGAAAGTGGACCGGGTGTTCGAACCGCAAATCAGTGCGGATGAAGCAGAGAGCCGCTTTGCAGAGTGGCTGCGGGCCGTCGAACGCAGCAGGGAATGGGAGGCTGGCCCATGATCGTCGGTGTACCCCGCGAAGTAAAAACAGATGAGTATCGAACCGCGTTGCTGCCGGTCGGCGCACAACTGCTGGTGCAGGACGGTCACCGTGTGCTGATCGAAAAAGATGCCGGCCTGGGCAGTGGATATGACAACGAAACGTACATTTCCGCCGGGGCCATGATTGCCGAAACACCGGACGAACTCTTTGAAAAGGCGGATATGATCGTCAAGGTCAAGGAACCGCAGCCCGGTGAAATCGACCAGCTGCACGCCGGACAGATTGTCTTTTGCTATTTCCACTTTGCCAGCTCGCATCAGTTGACCCGGCGATGCCTTGAAAGCGGTATTGCCGCCGTGGCCTACGAAACGCTTGCTGATGAACGGGGATATCTCCCGCTGCTTACGCCCATGAGTGAAGTCGCAGGAAAAATGTCGGTTCAGGAAGGCGCAAAATGCCTTGAGCGTCCGATGATGGGCCGCGGCATTCTTCTCGGCGGCGTACCCGGCGTGGCGCCGGCCAATGTGCTGATTCTCGGCGGTGGAGTGGTCGGGTCTAATGCGGCCCGCGTGGCCGCCGGACTCGGCGCTAATGTAACCATCATGGATATCAATCTCGAGCGGCTGCGCGCGCTGGATGATGTTATGCCGCCCAACGTGACCACCATTTTCTGCGAACCGCATGCCGTCGAGCAATACGCCGTGGATGCCGACCTCGTGGTCGGATCAGTGCTGATTCCCGGGGCGAAAGCCCCTCAACTGATCACGCGGGACCTTGTGGCCGGCATGAAGCGCGGAGCGGTGATTGTGGATGTCTGCATTGACCAGGGCGGCTGCTGCGAAACGAGCAAACCGACCACTCACAGTGATCCGGTTTATGTCGTCGATGAGGTGGTCCACTATTGCGTGGCGAACATGCCCGGAGCCGTTGGACGAACCAGCAGCCATGCCCTGTGCAATGCCACCCTCTCCTACTGCCGGGAGCTCGCGAACCTCGGACTGGATAATTTTTTGAGTAAAAGCCCCGGCCGGGCAGCTGCTCTGAATATGCGTGACGGAATGATCACATGTGATGCGGTTGCAGCAGCCTTTCCCGATCTCGGCGCTGGATAGACCGCCGGCGCGTCCATCCAGATTGCGGCACAGCCCGTCACTGCGGCGGGATTTCCAGAATTTTCAATCCGCCCGACTCCATATCCAGCACCGCGCAGGTGTTCGGCGCTCCCCTTCCCGCTGTTCCCGGATTGATGCAGCGGGTTCTGCCTCTGGTATAGTCATGCGTTTCATGGGTGTGTCCGCTCAGAACCAGGTCATATTCGCCGGAAGCGACGGTGTGACGGAAACGGTTCGCATCGTCGCCGTGCAGCAAGGCAACCCGGCATCCATCAATCAGAAGATCACCAAACCGGCCGTGCAGGCTGACGCCAACGTTGTTCGGGAAAAACTTCCAGTCGACGGAATGGATATCCACATTTCCGAGGACAGCATGAACAGGGACGTTGAGCGGTTCAAATACGCCCGCCAGTTCGGACAGCACATCCATGCCGCCTATATCCCCGCAATGAAACACCACATCGATTCGGGCCTTGCGGAAGGCGCGCGACGCCCGGGCCGTCACGGCAATGTTCCCATGGGTATCAGAAAGGATTCCGATTTTCATGGGGCACACATCGCATACAAACCGCTGCAGTAAAAACCAAAAACACAAGTTTAGTGTCGATTCATGCTTTGGGCTGGTTTAGTTTTTTCGAACTTTTTGAGCGAGGAGAACAGATATGATCAGGGCAAAGATAGTTGGAGCCGGAGGCTATGGCGGAGTGGGCATCACGGAACTCCTGTTGCGGCATCCCGAAACCGAAATCGGATGTCTGGTAAGCCTCTCTGATACCGGACGGCGGATGAGCGAGGTATTTCCACATTTGCGCGGGTTCTGCGATGACGTCATTGTGTCGCCCGACGATCCCAGGAATGCCGAAACCTATGACGTCGTCTTCTTTTCAACGCCGGACGGCGTGGGAATGCAGACCGCCGAAGAGGAAATCGCACGGGGAGCCAAAGTGATCGACTACAGTGGAGATTTCCGCTTCGGGTCCGTCGAGCGGTATGCCGAGTATGCCAACTTTATCGGGCGCGACCCGGAACATAAGGCCCCGGCCCTGCTCAATGAAACGGTCTACGGACTGCCCGAGCTGCATGACATTACAAGCAGTCAGAGTATTGTGGGAAATCCGGGATGTTTTGCCGTAAGCTGCATTCTGGGGCTCGCACCGGCGATCGATGCAGGCATCATCGATCCGAAGAGCATCATTTGCGACTGCAAAACGGGCGTGTCGGGCGCAGGAAAGAAACCGAACGCGGCATTCCACTACCCCAACCGCTACGATAACATGAATGCCTACAAGCTGACCGGTCACCAGCACGTGGTGGAGATTGAGCAGGAACTCGGACTTCTGGGGGACGACGATGTTCAGATTACCTTCACGTCCCAGGTGGTACCGGTCTGTCGGGGAATCATGTCCTGCCTCTACGCAACCCTGGAGGGCCAGAAAGCAGATGAGGTACTGGAGGTCTATAAAAGTTACAACCGCAACAACCTCTTTGTCCGGGTTCAGGATGCGCAAACTCCGGCCAGCATTGCGGATGTGCGCGGGACCAACTTCTGTAATCTGACGGTGGATGTCGACGAACGGAACAACCGCCTGCGCGTGATTTCGCATATCGACAACCTGATGAAGGGGCAGGCAGGCAACGCCCTGCAAAACATGAACCTTATGTTCGGTCTCGATTCTGGCATAGGTCTTGCGTCTCCTGGACAGTATCCATAATTGGATCAAATCCGGGCGCAGGACCATATGAATAAGTATCTAAAACCGATTGTTGCGGCGGCTATCGTAGCTCTGTATCTGCTTTTGCTGCGATATATAGCCCCCAGCACCGAGCCCTATTTTGTCATGGGAACAGCCGTGGTGGGCCTGGTGGCCTGGTTGTGCGGAAGCGTCACCGGCCTGGGTACCGCCCTGCTTATGATTCCTATGACGCAAATGGTTTACGAGCAGTTTGAAGTCTCAACCAGCTACAGCGGTTTTGCATCCTCACCAGCCTATATCGGTATGCAGATCATTGCCGCGATTGCGCTGGGCCGCCTCAAGAAAAACAGAAAACACCTGGATGAGAAGGAACACGAACTGGCGACGGCCAATGAGCGGCTGCGCAACATGCTGGCCGGCGTCCAGGAACTCGGCGGCGTGCACAATCTTTGCAGCCACTGCAAAAGCATTCAGGCGAGGGACGGGAGTTGGCAGCATGTGGACACGTTCCTGATGGAACAAACCAAAATGGATTTCAGCCACTGCATCTGTCCGGAGTGCATAGAGCAGTTTCAGAGCAAGTAGCCTGACGTTGAAGCCCGCCTGCACTCAGTCAACCAGCACGTGCCGCATGTTATGGCCGAGGTGACAGGTAATTTCGTACGGTATTGTATCCGCGAGATGCGCAAGATTTTCGACGCAGTTCGGCGCCGAGGGATCGGATGAAATCACCTCCACCGCATCACCCACTTTCACATCGGGAATGTCGGTCACATCGACGGTCATCTGGTCCATGGAGACGCGGCCGCACACCGGGGCATCCATACCGTTGATCCGCACCACGGCGCGATTGGAGAGGCAGCGGAAATACCCGTCACCATAGCCAATGGGCACAACCCCTACGCGGCTGTCCCTCTGGTACTGATGCGTTAGGCCATATCCGCTGAAGCTCCCTTTTCGCATATGCTTGACCGCGATCAGCTGAGCCTTGACCGACATACAGGGGCGCAAATCCAGCCGCCTTCCGTACGCAGCCGAAGGATGACACCCATAAACGGCTATCCCCGGCCTTACCATATCGAAGTAGGCCGCAGGAAAACTCATGGTCGCAGCTGAGTTGGCCGCATGTTTTGTTATGTTGCCGACCTGGGGCAGTACCGATTCAAACAACTCCAGCTGGCGCTGAGTCATCCCGTTATCCTCGCCATCAGCCGTAGCAAAGTGCGTATAGATACCGGTGAGCTCGACCAAGGGGGTGTCTTGAATGCGCGCGATCAGCTCTTCCGCCTGACTGGCCGGCACACCGAGGCGGCCCATACCGGTATCCACCTTGAGGTGTACCCGGGCAGTTTTGCCTACGCGCCGGGCCGCTTCCTGGATGGAATCCAATGCGGAATTAGACATCACCGTTTGCGTAATCTCCTGCCAGACCAGCTCATCCTGAACCTTGAAATCATCAAAATAGGCCGAAAGAAAGCACAGGATAAATCCATGGTAACCTTTCTTACGCAACTCCAGCGCCTCAAGGGGTGCGGCAACCGCAAAGCCATCGGTCAGCTCGGCCAGAACAGGGTACAACACATCCATGCCGTGCCCGAAGCAATCGTCCTTGACCACGGGGCAGAGTTTGACGCCGTTGCCGATAAGCCGCCGCAGCACGGCAATGTTGTGCCGCACCGCAGATTCCGATATCGAAGCTGTCAGATAGTTTTTCATCGGCTACACACCAAAATAGCTTCCAGCAAACTGGAAGCTATCTTTTATCCATCCCTCCATCGTCGGGAAGATTACGCATTCAGCAGCTGCGTATTGTGATTCACTTCGAATGCAGCAATATCCGAATCATACAGCAGTGATTCGGCAATGTCATCCATGCCCAGCAACAGCTTTTCCTTTACAGCGGAATCGACTTCAAAGCCAAATACCACCTCGCCGCCGGACGGCTTGAAGGTTACTTTCTGGTCAACCAGGTCGACCGTGGCCTCCAACGGCTCATCGTCCGCGGCCATCTCAAAAATCCGGTCGACCTCCTCGCTGCCGAGCTGGATGGTCAGTAAGCCGTTTTTTGCGCAGTTGTTGCGAAAAATATCTGCAAAGCCGGGAATATCACCCTCCGTGGGGGCAATTACGACCTTGAATCCCTGTTGGGCCACAGCCCAAACGGCATGTTCACGGCTCGATCCGCAACCGAAATTATTACGTCCAACAAGAATAGACGCACCTTTTGTCTTCGGCTGGTTCAGGATGAACTCCGGATTATCGGTTCCGTCATCCTTGTACCGCCAGTCGGAAAACAGCGCCGGCCCAAACCCGGTGCGCTTGATCGATTTCAGATGTTCTTTCGGGATGAGTGCATCGGTATCTATGTTTGCCCGGTCAACGGCACAGACCACACCCGTAAATGTTTCAAACTTATCCATGATTATCCCAGCTCCCTTACGTCTACAAAATGCCCGTGTATCGCGGCGGCGGCGGCCATCGCCGGACTCACCAGATGCGTGCGTCCGCCGCGGCCCTGACGACCTTCAAAGTTCCGGTTGGAGGTCGAGGCACAACGCTCTTTCATTTTCAGTTTATCCGGATTCATGGCCAGGCACATGGAACAACCGGCATAGCGCCACTCGGCACCGGCTTCAAAGAAAATCCGATCCAGGCGTTCCTGCTCAGCCTGATAGCGTACTTTTTCAGAACCCGGGACGATCAGAACACGTACGCCTTCGGCCACCTTCCTGCCCTCCATGACTTTGGCGGCTTCACGAAGGTCTTCGATACGGCCGTTGGTGCAGCTGCCGATGAATACGGCATCGACCCGGATATCTGTCATCTTCATGCCCGGCTCAAGACCCATATAGTCAAGTGCGGCGCGAACATCCTCGGCACTGTATTCATCAACACCATCTAACTCGGGAACACGCTGGTTCACGCCCGTCACCATACCGGGACTGGTTCCCCAGGTAACCTGCGGTTCGATCTTTTCCACATCGATGACCAGGTGCTTATCGAATACCGCATCGTCATCGCTATACAGCGTTTTCCAGTGATCGATCGCCTTGGCCAGTTCATCATCTTTGGGCGCAAACGGACGGTCTTCTGCAGTTATGTACTCGACGGTGGTCTGGTCGGGAGCGATGAGTCCGGAACGCGCCCCGGCTTCGATGGCCATATTGCAGATGGTAAGGCGACCTTCCATAGAGAGCGATTCGATGGCATCACCGCAAAACTCAAATGCGCACCCCGTGCCGCCGGCCGTTCCGATTTCGCCGATCAGTGCCAATACCAGATCCTTGGCTGTCACACCAAAGGGCATCTTGCCCTTGAATTCCACCTTGAACTGCTTCGGCTTCTTCTGCCGCAGGGTTTGCGTCGCCAATACATGCTCAACTTCGGACGTGCCGATACCAAATGCGATTGCACCGAACGCGCCGTGCGTGGCGGTGTGCGAATCGCCGCATACGATCGTGGTTCCCGGCAGCGTGATGCCTTGTTCAGGGCCGATAATGTGTACAACACCCTGTTTGTCGGAATCCATGCCGTAGAATGTGATGTTGTTCTCCGCACAATTGTTCTGCAAGGCATCAACCTGCGCCTTCGCCACGGGATCAACGATTTCCGTACGACTGTCGGTAGGCACGTTGTGGTCCGTGGTCGCAAAGGTCAGCTCCGGGTGCCGCACCTTGCGTCCCTGCAGGCGAAGCCCTTCGAAAGCCTGGGGGCTTGTTACTTCATGGACAAGATGCCGGTCAATGTAAAGCAGCACCTCGCCGCCCGGCAGTTCCTTAACGACATGACGGTCCCAAATCTTTTCAAACAGTGTTTTTCCCATAATTTTCACCTAATTTAACACGCGCGCGATTATAGAATGAGCAGATAACCGATCAAGCCATTCCTGCCGGTTTCTCGGCTCAACGCCCCGTCTTCCCTACCGGACACCGGTTGGTTACGTTCTACTCGAAGTCGATGCATAAAAGTCAGGATAATACTCAATTGGGCATGGATTTTCGGCAAGCGGCATTCTATATTCAACTGGTTATTTTGAACTAAAAAGGGGAGTTAACCAACATGTATGACGAGGATGTCGTAGAAAAAACCATTACGATCCATAGCGAAATCTATGGACAGGAACCCACAACCGTCGCGTACGCCCCAGGCCGCATAGAGGTGCTTGGAAACCACACCGATTACAACGATGGCACCACGTTTTCATGCGCCATCAACATGGGACACTGCTTCTGCATTTCGGCAGCGGACAAGCCGGGCGTCCGGCTGACGGCCGGCGATCTGGGTGATACCATCGAGTTTGACCCTGCCAGCAGCGCGCCGCTGGAAAAGCATTACCAGTGGGCAAACTACGTGAAAGGTGTCATGCATTATCTCCGCGATTTCGGCGTCGAAATCGATGGTGTGGACTGCACCTTCCTGGGCTCCATTCCGATGGGCGCCGGTCTCTCCAGCTCTGCCGCACTGGAAGTGGCAACCGCCTTCGCTGTACTCAGCTACA